>CAYTHX010000033.1:0-3591 GCA_964437705.1 uncultured Nitrososphaeria archaeon | reverse complement strand
TTAATTAACTATCTTGGATAAGATGTTAGATAAACTTGTTAATATTTATGGCTAGTAATATATTCTTCTTTTGGATGATGAGGGGGAACGAAGGTGAACATGATGATCGAAGGCTTCTAGACTGACTAAAGAGAATGTCCAACCTTTAATAACTCCTTCATTTATAACTTCACATGAAATTTCTTATGCGTTTTAAAGAGGACTTAGTAGGATTCATGGAGGATTTTTCTTATGTCGTCAGCAATTATATCGGCAAGCTTTTTAGCGGCATTTTTAACTTCTTCAGATACCTCTTGACTAAATTTTACGTCTGTAATCTCAATAGCATATATTTTTATTTCTGGTGGCCTTACACCTACAGCTTTTAAGGTAGCTATTACCTCTGGTATACCCATAGAATGTGGTGACGTGGCCACAACATTAAATGCATCAATATCGAAAGTTCTAATTCCACCTTTTTTAGTACCGAGAAAAGTATCAACAATTATAACTACATCATATTTCTCTGTAAAGTAATCAAGGAGATTGATTCCAGATTTTAAAGTTTTAACAACCTCTACATCAGGATAATCTTTGAATTTTTCAGCTAGTATATCACCCGTAATAAATGCTGCTCCATCATCACCCATAATATCATTCCCTAAAGCTAAAACTAAGATTCTCATGCCATCAATTATTAGCCTTACAAGCTATAAATTTTGATTTTTTGCATGAATATTTTGGTGTGAACTATGGTTCATGTATATCTCATTCAACATGGTAAAGCATATCCTAAAGAGATTGATCCGGATAGAAAGTTAACTGAAGAAGGGATTCATGAGACAGAGTTGATTGCTAAGCATCTTTCTAAAGTTGGAGTTAGAGTTAAAAGAGTTGTTCATAGTGGTAAGCTTAGGGCATCCATGACTGCAGAAATCCTAGCTAAAAATTTAGGTGTAGAGAAGATAGAGAGTGAAGATGGGTTAAATCCATTAGACGACCCGAGTACATGGAGAGATAAGCTGATAAAGATAGATGAAGATATCATGGTAGTCGGTCATCTTCCACACCTATCAAAGTTAGTAAGCCAATTACTAAACGTTGATACTGAAGTTGTCAAGTTTAAATACTCTGGAGTACTATGTCTCGAAAGAGGTGAAGATTTAAAATGGGTCATTAAGTGGTACATAACACCAGATGTAATTACCAAATAGACTTTAACTAGCCAAAAAACTAGTAAATATATCTAGATAGTCTTTAATGAATTCTAATAGCGAAACACATTTACTTTTTGAAAGATTTTTTAAAATTATAAATATTTCTCCAGCGAATTTCAGCTTGTCTGGAGCTCTTCATCCCTTTATAGGTCCGCGACCCTGTGTTTCATCATTCTAATAGACTTATAGCATCAGGAAATAAAAATAGCTAAAGTTACTCTAGCTTTTTCATTTTCTTAAATTGTGGTGCTAATTTATGTCCCGGATACACCCATACATCTACCACTCTGAGAAGACCTTTTTCACATAACCTATTAAATTCCTTTATGAACTTATCGTTATCTGTAATTCCAAGTAGCTCTTTAAATCTACTTATACGGATAGGTGGTGTATATCCAATTTTTGTAACTAAGTCTATTAGGTCCAGCTCTTTGTAGTGCTTAATGAATATATTTAGTACCTTTTCATAATCACTATTCATCATAATATTCAGAATATTATAATATTGATATAAAAGGAGATATCTATTTAGTTTTTACTATAATTTTTGGCATGAGCAATGTACCTACTATACTAGTTAAGACACAGCTAAATATGGAAAATATCGCAGCTGCTAGGATATCTGAGATTTTACCTAACGTTAAGGTTGTCCCTAAGCCATTTGGTTTTAATGGTATAGTAGTAGTTTATAGCGATGATCCATTTAGTGATGCGGAGAAGATTAGGGATAATGTTGTTGAAGCTGAGCGTGTTATTCCAGCCTATAAAGTTGTGGATTCAAATCTAGACAGTATAGTAAATGCTGCTAAGGAGATTGTTGTAGACAAAATTAGTAGTGAGGAAACTTTTGCTGTACGTACAGTCAGAAGAGGTAAGCAGTCTTATACGAGTATTGATGTTAATGTTAAGGTTGGTGCTGTAGTTAAGGAGGTTACAGGTGCAGATGTTAATTTAGATTTTCCAGATAAAATTGTTGTTGTGGAAATTGTAGGTAATTATACTTTAATTTCCATGATTCCTGGTAGTGAAGAGTATAAGAAGATGAGACCTGATAAAGCACCTATACTACACTATCTCCATAAAATAGCTTTAATTCAGATGCCTTATCTAGGGCCTCTCAACGCAGCATATAATATGGGTGGTAGAATTGGCCGTGCAATACAAAACTTTGAGTTAAAAGAACTCGTTATTGCTCCAATTGGCTTAACACCGGCAGACCAGTTAGCTAAGTTTATAGAGGGAGTTTATGAAGGTATTAACTCTAGGTATGAAATCCAAAGAAAGATTTATGCAAGAAAAGTTTACCCTACAAAAG
This sequence comes from uncultured Nitrososphaeria archaeon, assembly GCA_964437705.1. Lineage (GTDB taxonomy): Archaea > Thermoproteota > Nitrososphaeria > Geothermarchaeales > JDFR-13 > CAYTHX01. The sequence goes on along the minus strand of CAYTHX010000033.1, from coordinate 1,080 downwards.
TGTTTGTTGAAGACTTATATCAAGTCGTTAGGGATAGATTTGATGAACCAATTATTATCTTTGAACCTGAGGGAGACGTTGTAGCTAAGGTTAAGGATAGAATAATTAAAATATTTAACGAGAAGTCTAATAAGCGTATAAATATTTTTGTAGGATCTAGAAGCGGTATTCCTGTGGGACTATATAGATATGCTGATTTAGTACTAGATATCGCTCCAGAAATAACACTATCCACAGATATAGCTGCTTCATCTGCAATTATAGCATTAATAACAGTTTTAGAGGAGAATATATGAGAGGTAGGACGTTACCTAATGTAAAACTCCTTTTTAAAGTAAATTAATGCTATAGCACAATTATTCTATCCTTCTGTAAACTATATACAGTGAAGAAAGTATTATAGTCTCAGGGTAATCTAGTTTTTAACTAATTTTTAATTTTATAATTTTTATAGAGATCATGTTTATCGTTACTATTTGGAAATACGTTACTTGGGAGGCGTTGTAATACGCGCGTGCTACTTTGTGTACCTCCTGGTATTGAGCATTTAGAGATATATAGGATAGCTGGTGTTCGCGCTCCACCGTTAGGTCTAGCATGGATAGCAGCTGTTCTAGAAAATGATGGTCATGAAGTAAGTATTATTGATTCTCCAACGCTAAGTTTATCTGTAGACGATTTTATTCGCAGAATCAAGGCTTTTAAACCTGATTTAGTCGGCTTTACAGCTATAACTCCAACAATATATAAGGCTTATTCTGCAGCTAGAATTGTTAAGCAGATATATCCAGATATACCAGTTATAATTGGCGGTCCACATGTAACCTTCATGTATGAGGAGGCATTATCAAAACCATATATAGATGTCGTTATATGTGGTGAGGGTGAATATACTACTCTTGAATTAGTTAATAAAGTTGAGAAGTATGGTTTTCGACATGATATTTTAAAGGATATTAGAGGAATAGCTTATAGATATAACGGCAAGATAATCGTTACGAAAGCCAGGCCATTAATTAAAAATCTAGATGATTTGCCAAAACCTGCTAGACATTTACTCCCAATTGATAGATATACTTT
>CAYTHX010000032.1:0-6870 GCA_964437705.1 uncultured Nitrososphaeria archaeon | reverse complement strand
AACTCTTAATTGCTTTAATAAGCCTTGTAGAAGCCCAGCCATCAACAGATCGAGTTAATACACCAATATTCATGACAGTACTAGCACCAAGTAATAAGATAGAAGAAGATAGATAAAGGTAATTTACTTAATCTTTTAATCATAATTACCTTAATGCATTATAATGCTTTTCACATTGGATATCCAAAAATTTTTAAGGTAATTAATTTAAAGAAGAAAGTATATTATGAAATATTAAGTTTACTAAATTAAGTTATATTATTGTGCTTATTTAAGCTAGAATTAACAATTTTAGGGTTTGCGGTGCTTCCTAAGATTATAGAAAAAAAGAAGGGATAGAGACTTAAAATTAGATTTTACTTTACTTTGTTTTCCTTGTTATAAGTGGTGTAAGTATTGAGCTTATTAGTGTTAATATTGTTATAGCAATTGTAGCTACTATATATGTACCTAATGTTTTATGTTGTTTATTTATTTGAGTTGAGAGATCACTAAGCTTCTGTAGCAATTCATTTTCTAAGTTGTTTATATTTGATGATAATGAGGATATTTGGGATGATAAGCTATTTACTCCAGATTCTATTGATTTACTTATTGACTCTTCCATACTAGCAATTGTATTAAGAACATTTGTGAAATACTCAGATATAAAGTTAGTTAACGTATTGATTTTTTCACTAATTTCTAGGAAGCGTTGAGTTACTGTTAAAGTTTTCGTTGTTGATCCCTCAGCTATTATGAATGGTGCTTCGTAAACTGCATTTATAACTAATGTGTAGATTCCTGGATCAGAAGGAGATGTGAACGTAATTAGGTATTTACCTGTGTCTACACATTTATACTCCAGGTCTGTAAGGCCGGATGGAGTTACCAATGTAATATTTAGTATTGTTACGTTTACTGGCAATCCGTCTAATAGCGTTAGGATATATGCATTAGCTGTCTGATTAGGCTCATAGAATGACCCTAGAGACACTATAACTTCTAGCTTCTTCGTAAATGTAGTGTTAATATATGTTGATAGATACTGCATTAGGATTTCTGTTCCAGTCACCGGATTTAATGGAGATATTATTATGGGATGTGATCCAGGGCTTAAATATGGGAGAGATAATTGCCATTCGACGTATCCATATTCAGTTGGATATATTGTAGCTATATATCTTCCGGCTACATATAGGTTCATAGCATTCAAGTATGGTGATAATATTAGATCAAGACCATGGCCCTCAATAGATACCGCTCCCAGATTCTCTACGGTCATAGGTTTACATACTACACCAGCTGCTGATAAGTAAAATCTAGCTTCAATACCACCAACATTAATCTTAGCTAGTATTAGTCCAGAGGATAATTTATTAAACTCGATAGATACTCTGCCAACTCCATCTTCAATACTAAACTCTTTAGTACATGTTGTATTATATCCCCGTAAATAGCCAGATAGTGGATAGAAGTATACTCTAGTGAAAATGGCTTCACCCTTATCTCCGAGAGCTAAAACACTTAGCTTTCCAATTTGAGAGATCTTATAGAATGAGAAGTTTCCAGTACAGCCATAATAAATGACACTAGCTGGTAGAAGTACGGAATATTCAGATGGTTCGACGCCACTTATAACTGAAGTTGTAAATGGTTCACTAAAAACTGGAAGCATAAGCATCGGATCTCCCAATAATGCGGTTTCAAATATTGTTGCTAACTGTATAGTTCCTATACCTGCTGTCGCTAGATAAAGTATTGAACCAAGTGCGTGAACCTGTCCTAATGGTATCTTTGGTGTAGCCCCCATAAATGAGTTATATGCATTAATGAGCATTGTATGCATCCATGCTGCACCTTTATAGTTTATAGATAATAAACCATTGATTAGCTTTGGTGGCCAAAGTATCTCGGCGGCTATTCTACTTGAGCCTATGTATGCTATTCCACCACCACTAGACATTAGTACGGCTTCTCCGAAGCTTGGAGGTGTAAACCAAAAACTTGGTAAAATTGCTTCATCCCATGCGGCATTCATACATGCTACACTAGTGATTACTGGGATTCTAGAGTTTTGAGGTAATGTTAATAAATCATCAGATGTCGCTAAAACTTCATATTTACTGTATTTATATCCACTTTCACTAATTAGGAGATCTAGTAGCATATTGCCGCTGCCGTGACATATAAGAGTATACCAAATTGCTCCTCCATTACTTAGTGTTTCCTTGACAGTTACGTTATTGTAGTTAAAGCTTGTTCTCATTTGTAATGTAGTGTTAAACATACTTGTATATCCGCTCATTGTAATATTTGATAGCACTGCTTCTCCTAACATGAAGAAGTATCCAAATGGATATCCCCCCGCTAAAACCATATTCCTAGTCCATGATGAATTACTTAGTGTAGCATTATACCAGCTTATTATCTTATCTATAGTCATGTTAACTAGCGTTGGATCACTAAATGGTATTCTGCCAACAACATAGTTAGGTACTAAATCATAGTCCGGACTTGAGTAGAAGAAGTCTGTCGGTATCCAAGAATTCCATGGGTAGTACGGATATAAGTCCATCCATTGATAATAGAAGCTTGGTGGTACACTCGCTGCATCACCAACTATCAAAATACCACCTAAGTATGGATGTAAAGTTTCATTCCTTAGATATGAAATTATCTTTAGTGCTAATTCATAGTTATACGATGTATTTAGCATTTGGTATACGTAATCATAGTCGCTAATGTAAATTGGTGAGTAGAATCCGGGATACATCGTTATATTTTCAGCTGGCGGGAATGTTTTATTTATCCACTCAACACTAACGACTTCTGTAGCAATTCCTAATGTAGAGTTATAAAATAGTGCTAGTTTAGATACACTGTCTATCAAGTCATTAGTGGTTAATATTACATATGATGAACTGCTAGCTGGTGTTTTAGAGCTAATTTTTGGGTAAGCAAGTACGACGCTTGCCTTATCTATAACTATTAACTGTTTATGTACCGGATTATACTGAACTGGGTAGAATCTAATGACTACTATGGTTTCTTGATTGCCATATCCAGTATAATAATCAAGAACTTTTCCAGGGAAATATTTATCTAGAGAATAAATCTTGGGATTTTTCTTAATAACTAGTTCTTTAGCTGATGAGTTAATTAGGTAGAAGAGTGGCTGTGGAACAGGCATTACATCCTTTGTAATACTTGCTATATGGAAAGCTAAATCAGATACTCCAATTATAATTTTACTCTTTGGAATGTATCCAGGTAATTTTAGTAAATATGCTTTATAAGGTAGTGATGGAGAACCAGGTTCACTAATTGTACCATTAGCGCCTGAGATTTCTATTGTTGAATAGTTATTTACATTAAGTATATTAAGATATTTATTCTCTATAAGCCTCTTAGTGGTAATATATCCACTAGGTATATTATTGATATAGTGGACATCAATACCTAAGCTTTTTAATGAATCTACCGGATTAACTACAGTTATAGCGACTCCATGTGGAACTATAAGGATAGAAATTAAGAATACTGTTAGTATAATTGTTAAGGTATGATGTTTTGTGAATAAAATTTTTGACTCTAGTATATCATTTGATTTAGACATAATTATCACCGATAATAGTACTTCATAATATCTAATTGACTAAAGGTTTTAAAATGTAAAGTATTTATAAAAACTAATTTCTAAAAAACCTTTACTTAAGATGGTCTTTGCTAGATAAACAGTACTGTACTTTATTAATAGAGAAAAATATTATGGATATATTTATTTTCAGTATTACTTACTCCCGTTACAAGGTATAGCAGAGATATCTAGATAACAACTTTCCTCAATATAACCGATTTCTAATTTTAGAAATAGATACTGGAAGAAAACTCACTCTCTTTTTATATATGGATCAAATTCTTTATAGTTAGCTATTAATTTGCTTACTTTATCTCTATATACCAGGTATTCATCAATACTATTCAATATTTTCTTTATATGTTCATTTCTACGCTCTTTTGACCATCTACTCTCCTTATATGGTCTCTCTGGGAATTTTATAATTACTTTACCATCCTTAATAAGTAGCTCCCCTACTAAGTCACAATATATACATTTAACTTTACAGTTAGGTAGAATCATTAATGTATCTGCTCCACATAGAGGACAGTTATACTCAGATTTTGTATATCCTTGCTTTAATTCTTTAGATAATGAGTTGGCGATTTCTTCCCCTACTTTCTTAGCTTTTTGAATTACACTCTTATTAAGTAGTACCTCACCTGGCCAAGCTGCTCTAACAATTATCCTATCTACTATATGAAAACCAAGACTTAATAGGAAAGCGGATAATGTTGATAATGTATTTCCACTCCAACCTTCGATACCATATGTTACAATAATAGCAGCCGGTTTACCAACTAACTTCTCAGCCTTACTATATAAACATAAAACTCTATCAATTAGTAATTTCAGAATTCCCGGAACTGCAAATACATACGTTGGCGTCGATATTATTAATGCATCACTAGAGACTATTTGATTAAGAATCCAGTTAGCGTCATCATTTAAGTTACACTCCTCCCAGAAACAGTGGTAGCACGCTTTACAAGGTTTTATGATGTATTCTGGTAAGCGTATTGCATAGACATCTGCACCAAGCTCTTTAGCTCTTCTTAACGCGATTCTTAACAGAAGATCGCTATTACCAAGTTTTCTATAACTAGCTTCTAAACCAAGTATTTTCATAAAGAAAATATTGATGTTTAAACGCTAAAGGAAAAAATATTTATCATAATTGGACTATTAATCTCTTTTAACCCTTTAATTGAAACCTCCTATTCTAACTACCAATACTGGGTAATGTTTAAATCTTGATATTTTACTCCACGTTATTTCATCGCAACTCTTAACTTTTAATCTCCACATCATTTCTATAAGGTCCCTTCCAGCTCCATACCCTCTATATTTTTCCACAATCTTTGATAGATGTAATATCTTTTTTAATCCAATCCATATTCCGGAATATGCTACTGGAGTTGGATACTCACGGAAGCACCCTCTAAACTTTTTTCCTAAGAAATATGCTACACCTCCTAAATCAATTATTCCACGAACACTTGATGGTCTAGTTGAAAAAGCAATATTATCTATATTTTTTAACTGAAATGTTTTATCAGTATCCAAAATAAGGATATTTATATTGAAATGTAGTCTCCTAGTCAATTCCTCTCTAATCTCATGGACTATTTTACCGATTTCCTTAACTGGTAATGAAACATAAGATTTTGGTAAATTTGATGTATCTATACCAGCTTCAGACACTGGCTTAAAGAAATGCTTTAAGCCACCAACTATTAATGCCAACTTTTTATGTGAAGCTAATACTTCTAGCGGAGTATATCTTAAAGTACATATAATTGCTGAAGAAAATGGACCATTAAAAACTCGTCCCCAGAAAAATCTTGCAACTAGATACGTAAGGGCTTTATCGATAATGTTTGCTCTTAACTTTGATTCATCATATAAATAGCCATAAGCAGCTGCGAGAGCCTTATCAGAAATTACTATAAAATCATTTGGTTTGAGAAGAACGCCATAAACTCTGATAATTAATCTAAGTATATTTGTCCCAGGCTTCCAAATATGCATTGGCCGTCTAACAACATAGATTCTCTTACCGCTTTTCTTTATCAAGACACTACAACCTCATGATAAAATTAGTATGGTAAAAGCTGTTATTGAAGCCACATGTATATCCTACCTATAGCTTTTGAATTTCCTTAAGATACTATCTGGTACTGGTTTTCATACTCTAACTTTTCGGCTTCTCTACGAGCAATATTCAAAATAACTTTGGTGATACTGACCAATCTAAACCCCAAGAATAAAAATGTTCTCATTACAGTTATGTATTTCAGTTATTTTTCTGGAAAATGAAGATGAACCTATAAAATCCTTATTCCTGTTGATTCACATACCTTTTTTAATGTATAAATTGCTGATAATGTTGCTAAGTAGCTTGTTCTTGGATTTTTTTGGTGTAGGTATATTCTCAACTCTAATTACAATTCTACTTGCTTCAGAATAAACCTCAATCTCATGAATATTTCTACTAACATTTGGATCAGCTACAATTTCAACATCAACTTCAGTATTTGATGCTAATGTAAGTGCAACAGATATATTTATATTTACAGGGAATACTTTAACCGCTTCACTAGCCTTATCCTTAAAAACCAAAACTTCATGACTAACCTTTTCTAAATCAATACCTCTCTTCCTCAGATATTCTGCTTCCTTAAGTGCTTTAGGAGGCTTTCTTGTTCTCAAGACGATCTTCTTGATTCCTAACTAGCTTTAATGCTTCTATAGCGTCTAATCCCGCTATAGCACCACTTGGTATATAGATACAAACACCTTTTTCCTTAGCAACCTCGAGGGTCTCACTTAATAACTCTTTATTTAGTAGTGCACCAACACTCATTATCATAAGATTAATTCTGTTTCTAAGGATTTTTGTAGCGTAGTCTCTTACAGCCTGTTGACTAGCAGCCTCCACAATAATATCAGGTTTTAAGTTAATCATTTCATCAATACTTTTAACAATTTTTGGCTTATGCTTTAATTCACTAACTAATTTATAACTCTTATCCTCAACAATATCATATACTGCTAGAAGCTTTGCATCTACAGTACCGTTATCTATAGCTTTAGCTAGTACACTGCCTATTGCTCCACAACCAATAATAGCTACTGTCTTCAGCAACTCGCCTCACCCAATATGTCCATGCTCATATCAACCTTAACGGGATTCATGGTAATGATGCTCGTACTTATTATATCAACTCCTGTAGATGCATACTCCATAACGTTATTGAAAGTTATCC
>CAYTHX010000031.1:0-7255 GCA_964437705.1 uncultured Nitrososphaeria archaeon | reverse complement strand
GTTTGTTCAAGCTAAAGTTAAATTAGATTGAAGAATTAGGATATATAAATTTATAAGTATAGTGAAAAATAAAAAAGAAAGGGTTTTTAGTATCTCCTTTTTACTGCTCTATCATATAAAAGCCAATTTTCATACCACTGTGGATTAATACTCTTAAGTCTCTCAAGAACAAGTTCTCTCAATTTTTCAGTATGAACCTTCTTTTCAGTAATTTCATTTTGTAACTCAGTAGCTATTCTCCTAGCAGTTTCTACATCAGCACCAGCCTTAACACAACTTACAACAAGCTTCTCAACAATAAACGCCTCCTCACGATTATCCCTCTTAATAACAGCCTCAACCAAAACAAACTCACCAAGATAGAATAAAAAAGGTAAAATTTAATTTTTACCAACTTAAAGTTCAAATTTGATAAATGTTAAGTTCTATATCTTCTAATGTCATTATATTTTAGCCATAATTTCATTACTAAAAGAAAAAATTATGAATATTGAGAGATGAAGGCACGATTGCTACAATACCAATTACTATAGCACCAACGATAAATGGCCATTAACAGCAAACTTAAAGCATATGAAATAACAATTATAGATATATGAGTTATATTGATAATTGAAAAGTAAATTATACATCTAAAATTTACTACAATAGGTAGTAAACAATTTTCTTAAATTATTATAGTGGGAAAGTTAAGATAAAACTTAGTTTTGCATCTTAACTAGGTTATTGGGAATAATTGACTATATTGGCGATAAATGTAGGTAGGTGTATAAGTACTCTGTGTTATAGCATATTAAAGTTAGAGCTGTATTCAGTATGTCAATATAGCTGTAAATACTGTTATGGAAGGTGGTATAGAGGGTCAGAAGCAAAAATTAAACCACAGTATGATGTGGTCAAGGCTTTCATTAAAGTCTCTAAAGTTTTATCGAGAAAGAAGTTGGGTATAATTCCATTTAGGTTATCAACACTTATAGAGCCATTTCAAAAAATAGAGGAGAACTATAAACTTTCACTAAAGATCCTTAAGATAGCGTTGAAGAATAGAGTGCCAATTATAATATCAACTAAATCTACATTATATACATCTAGCGATTGGTGGAATGTATTAGAAGCGCTTAATAGGGATAGACTAGTAGTAATACAAAAAACAATTACAACGTTAGATCATAATATCGCTGGTATTTTAGAGCCGAATGCCCCAACACCAGAGGAAAGAGTAGAGACGATCGAGAAAGCATCAAAAGAGGATATCCCTGTAATAATTAGATTTCAGCCACTTATACCTGGATATTCAGAGTATGAAGCTAGGGAAATATTTAAGGTAGCTAGATCTATAGGAACTAAGCACGTAATTAATTGAGTTCCTAAGATGCTTAACAGACGAAATTGAAACTTACAAGTCAATAGCTATTGATAACACACCATACGAAGTCAAGTGGAAACCATACTCTATATCTGAAGATTCTAAGCTAGTAACGCCACCAACAGAGGTTAAAGCCAAGACTTTAAAGCGTATAGTATATGAAGCTAAAGCTGAAGGTGTAAAAATCGCTCTATGTAAGGAAGGATTATTTAACTTTGATATGGTAGATGAATGCTGTGGAATAAAATACATGAAGAACACCAGATTAAGACTAACACTAAGAGAATTCTGGATAAAAGCATTAAATAAACCAATAGAAATAAACGAAGTAATAAATGAATATACAAAAGATAATCAATACTTAACAACCCTAAGTAAAGATCTCCATGAATACCCAAGATTAATCAGGAAGCCAATAAAACATCACGAAAAAACATTACTAAAAATTACCCATAGTGGTAGAGTTAACGATGTCACACCATTATTAAGGTATGTAGATGGGGAAATTATCGGATTAAATGGTTTAATAAGTAACATAACCTAAAAACCTTATAGTAATTCGGGAATATGAAGTATACGGTCTTAAAAAATAAACCAAAAAGAATAATTTAACTTGAAACATATTCTAGCTTACTTAGATAATCAGTATAATTTTTACCAGTTTATGTTTAATCAATAGATATTTTTACAATCAATTCCTGTATATATTAGATTATGTTTAATTTTAAAAATTCAATATTAACACATTTTAAATCATAGATTTCTTTTCAATTATAAAAAATTTAATCTTGAGGGGTGTTTTTTGAGTGGTTAATAGAAGGGAAGCATTAAAAATCGTTGGAACAGGTATTGTCGGTTTAGCTGTTGGTCTTGGTGCAGGATATCAGATAGGGGTTTCTGTTTCAAAGCCTCAGGAAACTGCCCCCACTCCAGCAGAGACTACAGGGTTACCAGGGATTCCTAGTGGTGCATTTAAAGTTGGCTATATGTATTTTATGACTGGTCCATTTGGTACCTATGGTCAGATGGCTAGTGCAGCTCTTGAGCTTGCTAAAGATGAGATTAATTCTGCTGGTGGAATACTAGGTAGGGAAGTCGAACTTACATACAAGGATGAAGCTGATAGAGAGCATGTTGTAGATAATATTGTTAAGATGGTTCAGGACGAAGGTGTAGAGGTGCTAATAGGAATCGATAGTAGTGGTGATTCATTAAAGCTTATCAAAACTATTGAAGAGGAACTTCAAGTTCCATTAATAGTTACTCACGCAGCTACGCCTAAATTAACTGAATGCGCTAAGAGAAAGTTTATATTCAGAATTAGTATGTATGAAGAGCCTATTGATATAGCAGCTGCTCTTTTAGTCGCTGAAAAATATCCAGATGCTGTAAAGATTGCTAATATTGGTCCTGACTATGCTTATGGATGGGATTCATGGGCAGTATTCTCAGCAAAGCTCGAAGAGGTTAAGCCTAATGTCGAGTTATTGGATCCTATTTATGTAAAACTCGGTACTACAGATTATACAAGCTATATAGACTCATTAATTGAAGCTAAACCAGATATTTTATTTTCAAGTCTATGGGGTGGAGATGCCGCAACGTTCTTCAAACAAGCAGTAGCTAAGGGGTTATTTGACGTTATAGACGCATATTTTAACCCAATGTTAGGCGCGACTGATACTCTAAAGGCTATTGGGGATGAGAATGTACCAAGTGGCGGAGCTGATATATGGGGGAGCGGTAGGTATTGGTTCCTACATCCGTCACACAACGTTTATCCACTGAATAAAAAGTTTGTAGAAAGCTTTAAGAGTAAAGTTGGTGAGTATCCACCATATGTTTCTGGAACAAGTTATACAGCATTAATGGCTGTCAAAGCAGCAATTGAAAAAGCATACGTAGAAGTTGGTAGTTGGCCAGAAGTAGATGAGATAGTTAAAGCGTTAGAAGGTTTAACAGTAGCAGGGCCTATGGGTCCAGTATATATAAGACCAGATGACCATCAAGGAATATATGATGTCTACTGGGGTAAACTATCTAAAGGCGGACCAGAGGGATATCCATATCCAATCTTAACAGACTTGGTAATATTCGATCCAAGCAAGGTAATACCTCCGCCGCTAAAGACATATGTGAAATGTGGGTGATCGGGTAGGTAAGTAATTAATCTTTATCTACCTCCTATTTTTTTATCATTTTAATAAGTTTGTGACAACGGGTGGAGATATAAATGATGAGTATAGATTATATTATAGTTCAGATTATTAATGCATTATTCTATGCATCAATTCTCTTCCTAATATCATCTGGTCTAAGCTTAATCTATGGTATAATGAGAATATTAAATCTAGCTCATGGAGCGTTTTATATGCTTGGTGCATATATAGGATATACAGTTGTAATGCTCTATTTATCCGGAGCAGATTGTGCTTTCATTTTCTCTCCTATCATAGCTATAATTATGTTACAAGCTATTGGCGTAGGGATTGAAAGAGGACTAATTAAACCTTTATATAAAAAACCTGAGGAGCTTCAATTACTCGTGACATTTGCCTTGGTACTAATATTTGATGATTTAGTAAAGATTGCTTGGGGTGCGGAATATAAATCTTTTACAAAAATCGCTGGGGGGTCACTTAAAATCGGCAATTATACAATACCAATATACTTTATAGGAATAATACTTACTGGTTTCATAGTAGCTATCTTTTTATGGTGGTTTTTCTCAAAAACACTAATTGGGAGGCAAATGAAAGCCTCAGCGTACAATGCTGAAGTTGCGGCTGCCCTAGGAGTAAATACGGATAAAATATTTATTGTTTCGTTTGCTATTGGTTCTGCGCTAGCCGGATTAGCTGGCGCTATCGCAGCGCCCATTCTAACAGCATATCCAGGTATGGGTACCGAAGCTATAGTATTGTCATTTGCAGTAATAGTTATCGGTGGAATGGGTAGTATAGCCGGAGCATTAACAGGAGCTATAATAGCAGGGTTTGCAAGGACAATTATGGCCGCTACATATCCAATACTTGAGGTAGCATTAATCTATATAGTCATGGTAATAGTGCTATTAGTTAAGCCATCCGGGCTATTTGGCAGAGAGGAGGTCGAGAGAAGATGAATAAGCAAAATAAATACTTAGATCCAACAGGCCCATTAGGATTAATAATCATCTTTTTAGTACTGGCTTTAGCGCCCCTATTTGTAGGTCCATTTTATGTTAGGTTACTTGCAGTTGGTATATTATATGGGGTAGCTGCGGTAGGATTTAATATCCTATTTGGCTATACAGGACTATTAAGCTTTGGGCATGCTATGTTCTGGGGAATGGGTGCATATGGAGTAGCAATTGGTCTAGAAAAATTTGGTCTTGGCTTTATAGGATCATTTACGTTAGCAATATGTATATTACTAGGATTATCTGTAGTTACTGGTTTTTTGAGTCTTAGACATACGAAAATATATTTTGCAATGCTAACTCTCGCTTTTGGACAACTTGTATATGCAATAATATTAAAGTGGAGAGACTTAACTGGCGGTGATGAAGGAATATACGGGATACCAAGACCTCTGGAAACTGTTACAAACTATTACTACTTAATAATCGCTATCTCCATAGTTATACTCTTACTTATATGGAGACTACTAAATTCACCATTAGGAGTAGCATTCCAGACAATAAGAGATAATCCATATAGAGCTGAAGTTTTAGGCTATCCAGTTAAAAGAGTTAGGATGTTGAGTTACGTTGTTAGTGGATTGGTAACTGGAGTTGCTGGAATGCTTTATAGCCCTCTCCAAGGAGCGATAACGCCAGAAAGTCTATATTGGACGTTTAGTGCAGCGATTGTTTTTATGGCTGTACTTGGTGGACCAAGAATTTTTATCGGCCCGTTTATAGGTGGAATAGTCTACGTTCTTCTAATGAATTATGCTATGGATATAACTGAGTATTGGATGATGGCTATGGGTATAATGTTAGCCCTACTAATATACCTACTACCACAGGGAATAGTTGGCGGAATATTCGATTATATCAAAAAAGCTAGAGGTGAGACTAAATGAAACCTGTATTGATAGGTAAGGGATTAAAGAAGTATTTTGGTAATGTTAGGGCTGTGGATGGTGTATTTATACAGATAAATCCTGGCGAAGTTGTAGGTTTAATAGGTCCAAATGGAGCTGGAAAAACTACATTACTAAATCTATTGTCTGGAGTTTTAAAGCCTGATTCGGGTGAGGTTTTAGTTTATGTTGGTGGTAAGAAAGAATATATTAATGTTGCTGGCTGGAATCCAGCTAAAATTACGGGCTTAGGTGTAGCTAGAGCCTTTCAGATACCAAATATATTTGAAAATATGACTGTAATTGATAATTTGAGAGCAGCGATAATTGCTAGTAAAAAACTTTATGGAAAAACTTTGAGATTTTATGATAGAATAAATGATGTAGAAAGGGAAGCAGAAAAATTACTTAAATTATTTGGATTAATAGAAAAAGCCGAGAGTATAGCTGGAGGTCTTGGTCATGGAGAGAGAAAAATTTTAGACATAGCATTAGCATTAACAGTAAAGCCAAAGATCTTAATGCTTGATGAACCAACTGCAGGTTTAAGCGCTGCTGAGAAACCATTAATTATAGATCTAATTAGAAAACTGAAAAATGAGATAAATGCTGCAATACTGGTTGTCGAACATGATCTTGATGTCGTATTTACAGTTTCAGAAAGAGTAGTAGTTATGCATGAAGGGAAAATACTCGCTGAGGGAACACCTGAGGAGATTAAAAGTGATATTAGGGTAAGAGAAGCGTATTTTGGTGAAGTATTATGAAAATAATAGTTAAGGATATTTGGGTTAGGCTTGGAGGATTAGATGTATTAAGAGGTGTGAAGCTTGAGGTTGGAGAAGGAATAAGCGCTGTATTAATAGGTAGGAACGGTGCTGGAAAAACTACAACCATAAAGACAATTATGGGTATAATAAAGCCTAGAATGGGAGATGTCATAATTAGAATTGACGGACGGGAATATAATGTCAGAAAGTTAAAGCCGTATCACATAGCTAGATTAGGAGTTGGATATGTACCACAAGGAAGAATAATTTTTCCAGACTTAACCGTAGAAGAGAATCTAGAAGTAGCTAGGGGAGGGTCTCTGCCGGAAGAGTTGAAAAATTGGATTTATAGTATAATGCCGGATCTAGGGCGAATTAAGGATAGATTGAGTAGATATTTAAGTGGAGGAGAATGTCAAATGTTAGCGATAGCGAGAGGACTGGTGAGACAACCAAAAATACTACTGTTAGATGAGCCGCTAGAGGGATTAGCGCCAAAGGTGGTAAATAGTATAATAAAAGCTTTAAAGAGTATAAAGGAGTCAGGAGTCTCATTATTAATAACCGAATCTGGAAACTTAAGAAGAGTACAAGAGTTAGTAGAAGTTGCATATGGAATAGATAGAGGAGAAATAGTATACTCAGGAGATGTAGAGGGAATATTAAAAGATGAAATAGCAAGACAAAGAATCTGGGGAATCTAAAAATATATTATGAGAGTATTAGATAGGTATATTTTTTCAAGAAGTAAATAGGGAATATAAAGAAGGAATTTTTCAATTAATAACCTATATAAGAACTGAGGATACATAGAAAGTAATATAAGACTAATGAAAGATTAAATATTCAATGTCTTATCTATTTTTTAGTTACTTAGGTAACTAGTTACCTAAGTAACTAGGTGAAAGTATGTTATTTGATCTACACCCAAAAGAAAATCTTAAGGATCTATTTGGTAGGGAAGAGGAGTTTAAAGAGTTAGAGAGGTTAATTAAGACAGAGTGGGTTGTGGTTCTAGGTAGACGTATGGTTGGAAAAACAAGTTTAGTTA
>CAYTHX010000030.1:0-8856 GCA_964437705.1 uncultured Nitrososphaeria archaeon | reverse complement strand
TAAGTATATCAGTTTTTATTGTTAGGTTGTATTATTAGTGTTAATTTTTTGATTCTATACTTTGGCATTAGTCTCCTGGTATTTCATCTTCATCCATTAGTAGTCTCATGGTTTCTGGATCTGGAGGCATGAGATCGAGGAATTGAAGTGCGGCTCTGTATGGATCTCTACTTCTAATTATGTATCTTCCGACGACAATTATGTCTGCACCTTGTTCCATAGCTTTTACCGCTGTTTTTGGTGTTACTCCACCAGCAACGGCGACCATTACTCTAAATCTCTCCTTTATTCCTTTTATATCTCCCCAGTAGAGCTTTGGTTCTTCACCTCTTTCTGCAGCTTCTCTTTCAACATCTACACTTCTATGTAGTAGTACTACATTTGGCTTTAGTCGTAATGACTCTAACTTTGCAATTACATCTTCAACTTCCATCATATCGAGTATTGAGTATATTCCATGTTTCTTTGCTTCGAATATTGCTCTTTCAATAGTTGCATTTGAAGCAACTCCTAAGATACATATTGCGTCTGCTGTTGCTTCAGCTGCTTCCTTAACTTCAATTCTACCTACGTCCATAGTTTTTAGGTCTGCAATTATAAAGGCGTCTCTACGCACTTTCCTAAGCTCCTCTATAGCTTTAACTCCATAAGCTTTAATTAGTGGCGTCCCAACCTCCAAGATTAACCTCTCTCTATTTGGAAGCTTCTCAACAACTTTCTTAGCTTCCTCAATATTTAGTAGGTCAAGAGCAACTTGTAGATATGGTGGATTCCATAGTCTAGGTACTTTAAAGCTCATAATTGGATGTATAGCTCTATCCTTCTCCTTAAGAACTTTATTAATATCTGGATAATTCTTGAGTGCTCTCATGATTGCAGTCTTTGTTGCACCATAATTAAACTGATATATTTTTCTGTAATCTTTTGCCTTTGGATGTACAAATACAGAAACTATAATTACCCACTCATCACATTTATCCCTAGGTATAATACCCTCCTCAACAGCATCAGCGACAGCCTTAGCTACAGCAGCTTGCGCAGGTCCAAAAATCTTATTAGCATCCTCCATATTGGTAACGGTAACTTTAGGTACAATTAGTGTACTTGGTTTTGGAGGGAGATTTGGTCTAATAACTGCTAGCATTGGAGTATGACCTTGAGTAGGGTTAGCTAGTGCTTCAGCAAATGCCTTACCAACAGCACCATACTTACTTCCAATAATTAAGTCAACATGTGCAACTTCATACCCACTACCAATTAATGCCTCACCAATATAGTACTCCTCAGATGCCATCTAAAACACCAAAATAAAGATTACTATAATACTTGATAAGCAATCTAAATACTATCTTAGGATTATACAGTAAATGTTAATACTAACTAATGAATGGATAACTTATCTAGTGGAGTTATATTCTGTCTACTACTAAGCTTAGTGTATTGATCAACTCTTCTATAAATTCTCTCGCATTTTCCTCCGCTTTCCTAAGGTCATCGCTAGTATCTATCTCTAACCAATATAGTCCAGCGATATCTTCGCCAATTACTTTATATTGACTACTAATTAGATACTTAATTATGCCTGATAATTCTACAATTTGATTATTTAAACAATATTCATGAATTGTATTGTATAGGTTTTTGTTAACTATAAATAGTCCAGTATCAATATGTGTAAAGTATTTTAGCTTCTTTCCAATATCAACTACAAAATTATTTTTTACTAAAACTTTTGTTGCTTCATCAATATTTATCAGTGAAGGCTTAGAATCTACGCATATAACTATATCCCCAGTTTTGCTGCATCTACTAAATCTATCTAGTATTTCTGTATGATGAATATGATCAGACATTATAAGATAGAAGTATTTACTTTCTACTTCTTTTATACCTAGGTATAAGCTGTATCCATTACCACGCTCCGGATGGTTATTTATAACGAAATTTATTTTTATATTATTTATACGTGATAATATATCTTTTAGTCGAGCATAGTTTTCTCTATTAACAATAATGTGAAAATTTTTCACTCCGATTCTAACTAGATTTGCAAGTGGATACCATATTAATGGTAGACCAAGGATCTTCACTAGAGGTTTTGGAGTATCACCTACATATTCACGTAGTCTTGTACCAAGACCAGCAGCTAATATAACAGCTTCACTAATCAATTTTAGAAAACACCACTATTATTATCCTAGTTAGTTTTTAATCAATATTATGGTGAAGGGATTATGGAGATTAAAAATAAAGTTATTATTATTATTACTGGTGCTACTAGTGGTATTGGGAGAGCAATAGCTATAGAGCTTAAGAAAGCTGGAGGAATCGTGATTGTTAGTGGTAGGAGAAGAGAGTCAAAAGATTCAGATATACCAACCGATGTATTGATCAATGCTGAGTTTATTAAGTGTGATGTTAGAAATATTGATGAAATAAAGAATTTAATTGATACTGTTGTTAGGAAGTATGGTAGAATTGACGTGTTAATTAATAATGCTGGTATAGTTACATTCTCAAGTTTACATGATTTAACATTAGAGGAGTATGAAGAGGTTATGAATACAAATCTGAGGAGTGCTGTATTTGCCTCTAAATTTGCTCTAGAATATATGTTGAAACAAGAAACTGGTGGGGTAATTATAAACATATCTAGTGTTTCTGGAATGGAAGCAGAGCCAGATATGATTGTTTATGCAATTAGCAAGGCTGGCATGAATAGTTTAACAGCAAGTGCAGCGGTAAAATATGGTGAGAAAGTAAGGTTTGTCGCTATATGTCCAGGATATATTAGAACTAAAATTAGAGGTACATATGAACTTCCAAAGGAAGAACTTGAATTAATACCTATGAAGAGACAAGGAACTCCAGAAGAGGTAGCTAAGCTCGTTAGACATGTAATTGAAAATGACTATATTAATGGTAGTTTATTAGTAATTGATGGGGGATTATTCCAAAAAGTTACTTAGTATCAGGTGATGAAATAAAGAAGAGGTAAAAAGGAAAGAGTATCTGAAGGGGATTAAATCTTTTCTATAGACCCCTTTCTACTAACATTTAACTGTAGATTTCCCCTATATTCGTTTACGTATCCATTTGTAATTCTTATTCTATCTCCTTTATTAACTAAGTTTATTTGTTTATTCCATAGAATGAGTGTAATTTCTCCAGATTCATCCTTTAATTTTGCTTCTGCAATTCTGACAACTCTACCAGTTTTTTTAGATACAAAGCTCTTTGGTTTACTTTTACTTACAATAACACCCTCGATAACTATATTACTCATACCAAGCGTTAAATCCTTTATCTTCATCCTCTCACATCTCTATTTTGCATAACTAATAATTATCGTAATATATAAATGTTACTGTATATTCTCACTATATTATTACTTAACTTTTCTACCAATATTATGGATATATTTTATTAAATGTGAAGTCATACTTATAGAATTGATTATGTATAGGGAATTCTTATTTTTTATATATGTATTATTAGATGGATGTATGAGTTCTTTATGGTAGAAGAAAGATTTATTTAACTCTGAGGATATTTATGAATATTAATGAGCAAAGAAGAATTTGGTGAAGGAGTTCCTTTAGTAATTCCTACGGAAGTTCTATTTGTTAATTATGTTTCTGCTGAAGACAGAGATGATCATGTAATTATAGAGATTGGATATAAGCACGGTGATGAGGTTATTACATATCATAGGTATGCATTAAATAAGGATAAATTAAGTGAGCTTATTGATAAATTAATGGGTGTTGCTGGTGAAGTAGAAGTAAAAGTTGTAAGGGAAGAAAAGAAGAAATTGCCGAAGCCAAAACCAAGAAAAAAGAAAGAAAAGAAGGTTAGGAAAAAGCTTATCGAAGAAGTTGAGAAAGAAGAGATAGAAGAGAAAGTATGCCCTGAGTGCGGCTATGTAAATAAGCCTACAGCCAAATTCTGCGCTAAATGCGGAACTAAACTTGTGTAAATTTCGTTCATATATTTTTATCACGTACTATTTATATATTAATTATAGTATAACATCCTACTTCTCTTATCTAATATTTTATTTCAGATATATGTTATATTAACAAAATATGAATAGAATGCGAATATAACTATGATAGAAAGTTAGGTTGTATTTAGGTATCACAGTTCTATAACTATTTGAATTTAAATTATATAAGTAGTTATTCAAGAATTTATTATTTGTGAAGTAAAAATGAAGGCTGTATTTACTTGGAAACTAGGTCCTATTCCTCAGTTTGGTGATGGTGAAGTTGAGATAGCTAGTAATGGTCTCTATATTAAGTTACCTAAGGAATTAGCTAAGAAAACTAAGTTGGGACACAAGAAGACAGCTAAGGGTACTGCAAAGGATTTAGGTAAAGCTGCTGTAATGACCGCTTTATTTGGTCCAGTTGGTGCTGCTACTGCAATGTCGACGATGAAGGGTGAGAAGGTTTTTATTCCATTTGATATAATTAATGATATTAAACTTACTGAAAAGAGATTTGGGATTTTAGGTAAAAAGCCTGTTATTCAGTTGACCCTATCAGCGGAAGGTAAAACACATGAACTATTTTTTGCACCATTTGAAGGGACTGTTTTAAGGAAGTATATAGCTGATAAGTTTTATAATGAGTTGATGCCAACTTATAAAAAGCACAAAAAGAGACCATCAAGAAAAGTTACTATTGAAGAGGAAGAAGTTGAGGAGATAGAGGAGGCCGAGGAAGAAGAGGTTATTGAAAGACCTATAAGGACTAGAGCTAGAAAAACAAAGAAGGAAAGGAGGATTAGATTCTGCCCAAAATGTGGAAATGAAGTTGAGCCTGAGGATAACTTCTGTACAAACTGTGGCTATAGACTAAGGTAGTAACTATTAATACCCTAAACCTAAATTTTATTTGAAATGCTAATCTGATTGTGATGTGAATTGAAGGAAAAGATTTTGTCGTATTTTTTAACGTGTAAAGGAATGAGTGAATTAACTAAGAAGTATTTTTTAGTAGTTTTGACTAGTAGAAGGTTAGTATTGATCAATTTAGGTAGCAAGATGTCAGCTAAGGAGAAAATTGGGTATTTGTTATATGCGTTTATTATGGGTGCGATTGGTAAGATGATCCTGGGAGATCCTGGGGTTGTTGCTGGTGTTGGATTGGCTACTAGTGAGATTGAGGATGAGATGAGAAGTAGAAGGATATTTATACCAGAAATTGATGAGGAAAAGTTAGATTTACTTATGAAGAGGTTTAAGTTTAAAGAGATACCAGCTGAGTATTTAGATGAGGTTCACTTTGATTTAAAGAAAAAACGGATAATTTTCAAGGTTAAGGGTAAAAGAATGAAGTTTGATGTTGATGAGAGGACATTTGAGGAAGTTAGGGAAAAGCTACATAAGTGTTTTGATCACGTTGATTAAAAATCTTGTTAAAAAATTTTTCTCTACTATCGTATAAATTCATTTTATGGCTGATAAGGAAAAAGTAATTGTTATTGATTTTGGTTCACAATATACTCATTTAATTGCTCAAAAAGTTAGGAGTTTAGGTGTTTATAGTGAGGTTCAACATCCTGAGGATTATATTGTAGATGATAATGTTAAGGGGATAATCCTTTCTGGTAGTCCATATAGTGTGTATGAGGAAGGCGCTCCTAAAATTGATTTAGACAAGCTTTTGAGATTTAGAATACCAATTCTTGGAATTTGTTATGGTCTTCATTTAATAGCATATGAATTGGGTGGTCGAGTGTATAGAAGTGAGAGAGGGGAATATGGGCGTACAGAGCTCCTGATTTCATCTAGACATCCTCTTGTAGAGGGTATCCCGCGTAAGAGTATTGTTTGGATGAGCCATAAGGATATTGTAGCTACAGTTCCAGATAAGTTTAGAGTTCTTGGTTATACTGGAGGAAGTAAGATTGCTATTATAGCTAATGACGAGCAGAAAATATATGGTGTGCAGTTCCATCCAGAAGTAGAGCATACTCGATATGGAGTTAATTTCCTAAGAAATTTTCTCTTTAATATTTGTGGCTGTAGTGGAGGATGGAATCCAATAAATGTAGTTAATGAATTTATTAATGCACATAAAGACTTGAAGAAAGAGAAAGCGATTGTAGCTGTTAGCGGTGGGATAGATTCTACAGTAACGGCTATTATATTGAGAAAGATATTTGGTGATAATCTTCATCTGATCTTTATAGATACTGGTTTACTTAGATATGGAGAAAAAGATTGGGTAGTTAAACTTTTCAAAAAATTAGGTTTTGAGAATTTACATGTAATTGACGCCTCAGAGAGATTTTTAGAAGCTCTAAATGGGGTTAGACGTCCAGAGGTTAAGAGAAGAATATTCTCAGAGTTATTTTATAAGATTTTTGAGGAGGAAGCCGATAAACTAGAGAGAAAATATGGAAAAATCAAGTATTTAGGTCAGGGAACGTTATATCCCGATAGAGTAGAGAGTGGTGCTACTAGTAGATATACTGATAGAATTAAGAGTCATCATAATGTTATTGTTAGATCAAAGAGATTTATAATTCTTGAACCGCTTAAAGACCTTTATAAAAATGAAGTTAGGAAGATTGCAAGAGCATTAGGACTACCGGAAGAGGTTTGTATTAGACATCCATTTCCAGGTCCAGGATTAGCAGTTAGGATTATAGGGAATATAACTAGGAGAAGAATAGAAATTCTTAGAAAAGCTGATAAAATCGTTGAAGAGACTATCAGGAAATATGAACTTTATGAGGATTTGTGGCAAGTTTTTCCAGTGTTATTAACGCTTAGATCAGTTGGTGTAAAGGGTGATAAAAGATCATACGAGTATATTATCGCTATAAGAGCAGTTAAAAGTGTAGATGCGATGACAGCTGAGTTTGCAAAGCTTCCTTGGCATATACTTGAGGAAATTGCTAATAGAATACTAAATGAGGTTGAGGGGGTTAATCGAGTATTATACGACATAAGTAACAAGCCGCCAGCTACAATAGAATATGAGTAAAATATCTAGTAGTCCGAAAAAATTATCTAGAAGCTGAGAGATCACTATTCAACGTATTTCCGAAAAATTTTTTAATTGTAGTTATATTTATAAGTACAAGATTAATTATTTTAAAACTTAAATTGTGAAATTACGTACCTTATGTTGATTTGAATGAAAAATGATGAGTCTCATGCTAAAAAGAAGTTAATGTTACTTATTGAAAGAACTTCTCCAGTTTTTGGAGAAGATTATATTAAGGTTATAGAATTTCATGTAAAAAATAGATTTCACGAGAATATATGGAATTTACTTATTGAGAAACCAAGAAGGACTTTAGATTTATTAGCAGAATTGTTTGGTAATGAGGAAAATGCTGTAATGATCTTACGGGAAATTTTTATTAGCGTAAAAAATAATGTTAAGAGCTTTGATTTATCTGTTGATACTGTAGTAGATGCTATTAAAGAGGATAATAAGAAAAAATTAGTCACTCTAATTAATGCTATATACATTGAGTAGAATCTATTATAAAAATTAACCATAAGATAATTCTTCTCTTTTTTATTCTATTCTAATCTTGCCATAAGTTCACAATATTTATCTCCAGCCGCTATACACTTTGTCTCTATAACTTTCACATCTCTATTTGTATACCACTTTATAATACCAGCAAGAATTCCTCGCTCAAAATGTGCTGATGGCTCACTAACACCGTGTCTCTTCGCTACAATACACTCCCAGTTGTCATCTAATCTTATTACAATTTCTCGTCCTTCTATGTATTCATGAAGTTCTCCTCTATATCTTCCTAAGCTAAATGCACGCAGAAGTAGATAGATAATCGCTTTCTTCAACTCTTTAATATTTAATTCATAGAATCTTTTTGCAAGTATTCTGCCTATAGTTTCACCTTGCATATATAAGAGAGCTAAGCCAGCAGATCCAAATTTCTCCCTCATACCAACAACAAATAACTCTACATCTTCTTCTGACATAATGAGTAACCTATCCTTAAAAATTCCTGTTATTGGGAAATGTATTTGATCAACTAATAGCCTCCCGTCAAAATATAGCTCTGCTACATCAACTTCTGTAACTACATCTAGTGATTTTAATTTAGATAAAACATCATCTAAATTAATGTTTAGGTTTGTTAAATCTATAACTATAAATAGTGGAACAAACTCCTTGTTTATTGCTAATGGAAAGTTAATAGCAACTATATTTAAATCATGCTTTGCAAGTATATCAGTAATTTTAGCTAAGGCTCCAGGATTATTTTTCGTAGTAATATTCAGACCTACAATATTTACATTTTTAACATGTACTAAATTTGGTAATAGTAGTGGTGTTGTTTTATATTCCTTAACACTAAATAACTTCTTATTAACCATTAAAAGTTACCCTCCACGGGGGTTTCCAAGCTCCCTTCTACACCTAACTATCATAAATGCCAATTACTATACTCACGCGCTGTATATAAGCATTTTTACAAATATCAATATTTGGATATTTATATTACGAAAAATAAAAAATAAAATATTAGGATGTTTATACATATATAGCTCCTATAAAAATTATACTCATAATTGTATGAAACGTTGGTGAGTAAACTCGAGGTTAATACTTTTTAAATAATTTCGCAATAATTAACATTTTTTGGATTTATTATGAAAAGAAGAAAAGGAGTTAGTCCAGTGGTATCCTCTGTGTTATTAACAGCAATTGTTGTAGCTTTAGGTACCTCTATATTTCTCTGGGCAGTTTTATTATTAAATTCTTACAGTCAAGGTATTTCATCATCAAACCTAATGTCTGAGGAAAAGTTAAAGGAGGATTTTATTGTTGAGCATGCAGTATTAAATGATACGAA
>CAYTHX010000029.1:0-9155 GCA_964437705.1 uncultured Nitrososphaeria archaeon | reverse complement strand
ATAGAGACCTAACGTATTCCCTAACATACTCGTGTCCAGCGTAAATTGTATAAGCTTTTTCATCCTTAACATCCACAATTTTTAGCTTACACTTTATAAACTGATGAGTCGGGTCATTTGTTAAATCGAATAGCAGTACCGGATACGTTCTACCAATAGCCTTTATAGGCTCATCAACAATTATGTGTGGAAGTTCCATTCCACCTAATACTTTAGGCGCATAAACAAGCATTATAATCTTCTTTTTTCTTCTCCTTCTCCTAGCATATGACATTTATTACCACCTATTGACGTTAGCCCTAACTAGCACTAATCATATCCTATTGTTGCTAATAAATTTATATATTTAGATCTAGCTCTTTACTAGAAAGATGAATATTATTCTCTTTTATAAACTCGATTGATAGATTCTATATTTGATTATAATGGTAAATGAGATCTCTGAGGATGAGAAGAAGGTACTAAAAGGTTTAGAGTCAAATAAAACATTAGATGATAATCTTGAGTTTCTAGTTAATAAGTTAAATATGTCTAGAGGTAAGATTACTAGGATTATATATGGGTTGTGGAAGAAGGGTTATATAGATTTAGTTCCTGATAGAGTTATTGATTCTTTTTCGAAATACCTAATTAGTGTTGAAGCAGCTAATCTATACCTCATTATTACCATTATTATAGTAAATGCTGTATTGGTCACATTTGTTACTAAGCCGCCGTTAGTCTATTTTAGATATGTTGTAGGCTCAATATTTGTACTTTTCTTACCTGGATATGCTTTGATCGAGGCATTATATCCAAAGGAAGATGAGTTAGAAGCATTAGAGAGATTTGCATTATCAATCGGATTGAGTCTAGCATTAGTTCCTCTTGTTGGATTAGTACTTAATTATACACCATGGGGAATAAGGTTGGAACCGATAACGATTTCCCTCTCATTACTAACCCTACTGTTATATCTCTATGCGACATATCGTAAATATAGCTATTATAGGCTTAAATATGGAGTGTAACATGAAGATAACATAATCTAAAAGTCGACTCTCATAATTTATCATCAGCATATTATAGTTCTAAATGAAATTGATTGGAATGAATTTAAGGAGATTAGAAGGTTGTCCTCTTTAGATTATAAAACTTGTTAGTATTCCTCCAAGATTGAAGCATATATGAGTCACTATTGCTGGAATTATTGAGTATGTTCTTACCCTATATATCCCTGCTATTACACTTAAGATGAAAGCTGTGATAAGTATTACAATTAACTGTATTATTGGTGCATTTTTGAAAGGAATTATATGAATTATTGAAAATAATATTGCTTGCATTATTACTGAGATTTTTGTGTTTACTCCTACTTTTATTAATCCTCCTAGTAATAACCCTCTAAATAATGTTTCTTCACCAATTGGTGCTATTATAAATGCTAGCATAACATATAGAGATGGATTTTGAAATAAACCTGGTACTGGTGCTATAAGCTTACTAGAGGATGCTACACTTAATTCTACAAGTGCTATTATAACTGAGATTACTAATGATAATATTATGACAGTTAATATTGACATAGAATCGCATAATACATATCCTAATGTATCTACACTCCACTTCAAAATATATTTTACAAATAAATAGGATAGTAGGATGTAGAAGATTTGAATCATTAACGCGGTTACGATTGGTCGTTTTAAAAAGATATAGAATATAGATGAGAGGAAAATACTTAGAATAAAGATTATCAACTATACACTAATTATCATTATAGAATTTTTCAGTTTAAAACTCATTACAATAACTGATTATTTTCTATAGGAAAATAAACTCTGATATATTAGTTCAACTAGATATATTGTTCCTCAACAGCTAATTTATGGAATTATCTAAAGTGTTATTAATAGGGGATAGAAATTTTGAAGGGAAATCGCTTATAAAAGCTGTAGAAAGACATTTTTAACCATACATTCCTCTTGGTGGTGGTTTGACTCTAGCAAATGCATTAAATAGTGCGGATTCTAGCCTAGAGATTTCTGCTAGTGCTGAAGCTAAATCCTTAACTGTAACGACACCAACTAACTTATTATCTTCATCAACCACTGGTAGTCTCCTAATACCGTTCTTAACCATAACCTCGACAGCAGCATCTATAGAAATACTACTTTTAACAGCAACAACCGGCTTACTCATGACATCTCTAACTAGAGTTTGCTTAGGATCTTTCTCTTCAGCTATAACCCTTCTAACCATATCACGTTCAGTTATTATCCCTACAACCTTACCCTCCTTAGCGACTAATACACAACCAATCTTATTGTCCTTCATAAGTTTAGCTGCTTCAAATACTGTTGCATCCTCCTTAACAGCAATAATATCTTTACTCATAATATCTTTAACTCTTAATTTCAGTAATTCAGAGATATACTCAGACATACCAAGTAAATAATGGATTTACTAAAACAAAAATAATTATAAAATAAGTTTTAAATCTTATCCTTACTTTTTACAGCCATATATATTTTGTGAATTATGTTTATAAGTTCTATGGACGTAATTTTTCTTGATATCATTCCTATATATGACATTAATACAGACTATATTTCTATTTCCATCTTAACGATGCCTGTTTTCTCTAATGAAATTCCTAATAATTATATAGATTATTCATGTGATCTTAAATAGTAACCGTATCAGTTTACGTAGATACTCAATCCTATTCTCTCGAAACCCTTATCTCCTTTCCTTACAACACCTCTTCCTCAATAAATGAATTAAAAGTTGAGCAAATATTATTATGGCAATTACAGATTAAAGTATTCTTTAAATTCGATTGGTGATGGGAAGGTATTGATCCTTCTAGCTTCTTCAAACTTTAACTCAATATATTTATCTATTAATGGTTGTGAGAAGAAAGGCTTTAAGAAATCCATATCAGATTTTAATTCTTCTAAAGCTTCAGTTAGACTTCCGGGTAACTCCTTGATTCCAAGCTCCCTTCTCTCCCTTTTGGATAGTTTATAAATATTTTTATCGACAGGATCTCCAGGTTCAATTTTTCTCTTAACACCATCTAACCCTGCAGCAAAAATTGCTGTTACTGCTAAGTATGGATTCACAGAGGGATCTGGAGGTCTATATTCTATCCTCTTATATTGGTCTCTAGCCTTATACACGGGAACACGTATTGCTGCACTTCTATTTCCTTTTGACCATGCAAGGTATACTGGAGCTTCATATCCTGGTATTAATCTCTTATAACTATTTACAGTTGGAGAGACTATTGCTGATAGACTTCTCCCATGCTCAATTAACCCGCCAATAAAGTATCTAGCGTATTGGCTAATTTCAGCGTAATCATCGTTAGGGTCATAAAATAGATTTTGAGTATCCTTCCAGATACTAATATGTACATGAAATCCGGAACCATCGTCGCTAAATAGTGGTTTAGGCATAAATGTTGGATATAGACCATACTCCGCAGCTACTCTCCTACTAACATACTTTAATGTTAGGATGTTATCACAAGAATTAACTGGTGTAGAATACTTCATGTTAATTTCTATATGTCCAGTTGATGCAACTTCATGATGATGCACATCAACTTCAATACCAAAATTCTCCTCAAGTACATGAGATACTCTAGCTCTATAATCAGCTAATGTATCTAATGGAGCTGGGATATAATATGAACGTTTCTCTATATATGGATAACCATTATCACTTACTGGCGACTCTGGAGAGTTAATCTCTATATATTGAACGTAACTATTAACCCTTATCTTTACACTATCGAATACGAAGAACTCTATTTCTGCACCCACGTATCCTGTTAAACCTTTAGAGGATAGATAGGCCTCTAAATTTTCAGCTACTAATCTGCTATCATACTCAAGTCTTCCTTTATTCATAGATAAACCTATCGTACAGATAAACCTTCCAACTTTAGCTCCTGATAATAGCCATGGTAATGTAGCATATGTATTTTCTACAGGAATTAATCTTAAATCACTTTCATTAATTTCTGTAAAACCTCTTACAGAACTTCCATCAAGTTTACTAACACCCTCACTAAACCACTTTGGTGATAGTAATCTACTTGAGATATGTACACTATGTATATATCCTGGTAAATCCATAAACTGAAGTTCTAACCACTTTACATTCTCACTGCTAATCCTTTCTATAATAGACCTTTCTCTAGACATTATAGTATCCTAAATAACTGTAATGCTAATAAATATTTTCTTAACAATTGATTAGATAACCATCAATTTACTATTTAAATATTTATACATTTGTTCATAAAATATTAGTTTTAATATACATTTGGTGAGTTCTTAATTATGAATCTTGATAAAAGAGATAAGCAAATAATTAGATTACTTATTGATAATTCGAGGTTATCAATTAGAAAGATTGCTGAAAAGCTAGGTTTATCGCCGGGTACAGTTCAAGCTAGGTTAAAAAGGCTTGAGGATTTAGGCGTAATTAAGCGTTATACAACTCTACTAGATTATGAGAAACTTGGATATAATTTCCCAGTAATAATTGATGTTAGAGTATCAAAAGGAATGTTGTTTGAGGTTGAAAAGGAAATTGCTAAGCATCCAAATGTAATTTCTGTGTATGACGTTACTGGGGAATATGATATTGCTATAATAGCTAAGTTTAAGAGGAGGGAGGATCTTGACGCATTTGTTAAGGCACTTCAAAAAATGAAGTATGTCGAGAGAACACATACTAGACTTATACTTAACGTTATTGTTGAGGATAAATGGGAAGAATTAGTATAACACAATTATTTTACCGTTTTTATGTAGTATTGAATAGTCTTTGCAAGCCCCTCTTTTAACTCAATTTCTGGCCAGAAGTTTAGGTGTTTAACCGCTTTATGTATATTTGCAACACTTCTCTTTATGTCTCCCGGCCTTGGCTCAGCAAATATAGGTTCATACTTAACATTAAATAAGTCCATTATCATCTCAGCTAACTCTTTTATTGTAATTTCTTTCCCAGAACCTATATTGAAGATCTCACCTTTACCCCTAAACTCTATAGATAACTCAATAGCTTTTGCTACATCCATTACATATATAAAATCACGTGTTTGTAGCCCATCTCCAAATATGATAGGTGGTTTTCTAAGTTTTACTCTATTAATAAATTTGACGATTACACCAGAATATGGGTTTACTCCTTGTCTAGGACCATAAACATTAAATAACCGAAGTATTACAGAGTTTAAGTCATATAACCTGCTGTATAGAGAAACGTATTTCTCAGCTGAAAGTTTACTAATTGCATATGGAGATATAGGATTTAGCGGATGAGATTCGTCTATAGGTAGATATAGTGGGTTACCATACACAGAGCACGATGAAATAAAAATAAAGTTTTTAACTTTTGAATTTACAGCTGTATTCAGTAGATTAACAGTTCCGTCTATATTTACACTATTTGTTTCAACCGGGTTTTCGATAGAATATTGAACGCTCACTATTGCTGCACAATGAATAACTACATCACAGCTATTAACTACCTTAGAGATTAATTCTTGATCCCTAATATCGCCTTTATAAAACTCGATTTTATTAGATTCTATAAGTTCACGTATATTCTCAATATCTCCAGTCGATAAATTATCAATTACATAAACATTAAATCCCTTATCTACAAGATCGCTCACTAAGTTACTACCTATAAATCCTGCTCCACCAGTTACAAGTATATTCATACTAATTCACCTTCTAATACCTTGATAGCAATCATAATGAAGATATCTTTAGGTATAATACTAATTATTAACTAGAGCGAAACTTATTTTTACCTAGGTATGTTCTCAAGCTAGATGACGACTTTTCTTAGGCAACATCTGTAGGTATTATGGATTACTCCACGTATATATAATGTAGATTGCTAATACCGGTATTTCATCAGATTTTTAACAGGTATTCCTTCAACGCTCACCTGATTTAGATACGTAGATAGTGATACAGTGTTCAAGATAACTTCACTCAATCTAGATAATCACTATACATACTAAATAGCTCTGCTCCTAACTGCATTTATCGTACACTTTGTTCTATAGTACTCTAAAAACCAAATTTTATAGTAATTGTAAGTAGTATTTCAAGCTTCTTTACCGTAAATAGCCGGTAATCAAAGTAATATAAATCAAGAAGAAAATCAACACAAACTATAGGAAGAGTTCAATAGGGGGGAACAGTGATGGGCTGAATGTTCGTGATAATTCCTAATAGTTATTGTGTTATTAATAATGACGATTTTTATTATAGCGATACATAGGAGACTTATTAAGATTGGATCAACTATATTTTTATTTAAGATTCCAAAGATTTCCATTCCTTAAGATATATTCTCTATTTGACGGTATTTTTTCATTGAAATCAGTTGTTAGATATATTATCGTTACCCCCTCTCTATTTATGTTACTTAGCATGTCCACTACAATTTCACTATTAGCTTCGTCTAAACTACTTGTAGGTTCATCGGCTAATATTATTTCTGGATTATTAACTAATGCTCGTATTATAGCAACTCGTTGTCTCTCACCTCCACTTAATGTTTCAGGCATTCTATCTAGAAGCTTAGAAATTCCAAATTTCTCAGCTAGTACTTCTATTTTCCTTTTTCTATCACTAGCAGGGACACCAGCTAGATATAATGGAAGCTCGATATTCTCTCTTACTGTTAATGTTGGAATTAAGTTGTGTAATTGATAAATTATACCTATGTGTTTTAACCTAAACTCTGCTCTTTCATCCGCCGATAATCCTGTAACATCTTCTCCTAAAAGCTTAACAACTCCTTTTTCAGGTCTTAATAATAAACCAATTACCTTTACTAATGATGTTTTTCCTACACCAGATTTTCCCCTAATACCGATAAACTCGCCTCTATCTACACGTAGGTTTATACCTTTCAATACATATTCTTCAGCATATCTGACCCATATATCATGAAGAAAGATTGCGCTCAATACTTAACTCACCATATAACAGTTGATATAACCATTATTGTAAACAATTGAGTAATTTTCAAGTATATCTGGACCATAGTGTATCGGCTTTGGAAAATCTTTATTTAAGTATCCAATCTTCCACATACTCTCGTAAGCTATAAATACTACCTTAGTATTAATCTGAAAAGGCTTTAACGAGATAATCTGTAGTCCTAATTTTGTATCTACTGGGAACATGAAGAAATCATTAAATAAGTATTTAACTTTAAGATCTCCGGCGAGTTGTAAATTACTAGCATAATTATTCAAAAAATAGCCAGTTTGAACCTCACTCTTTTTGTACCACCATTGATATCCAAGATATGGATTTCCATTATAGCTAGATATATAACAGAGGAAACTACATGCTATGATAAAACCAATTAAGATAGGTACAATAAAATCTTTAAGACGATTATATATTACGGCAGATGCTATAATAATCGCTGGGACTAAAGTGAAGTTAAATACTCTGGAGTAGGGAATGCCGGGTTTAATATTTGGAACAAATATTTGTGAAGCTAGGATCGACGTTATAGCAAACAACCAATACACATATTCTGGACACTGCTTCTTAAGCACGTATCCTATACCAATTGCAATATAGCTGGGCATTATGACTAGATCCAGACCGTATATGATATATATAAATCCTGGATTTGGGCCTGTAATTAGTACACCATAGGTTAGCATGTAATAAGCTAGTAAGATAGTTATGATAAAGGGTGTAGAAAAAATTATTACTTTAAGATAGTTCGATATTTCTCTATACTTTGAAGTTAACCATGCAAAAAACATGAATGTTATGTAGTAACTTATGATTACCAATGTGGAATCGAGATCTACTGTAAGTTTCATACCATACACTCCAAATATAACATAATGAGTATATCCCACTAGGAATAGGTATAGAGATAAAAGAGCCTCCTTTATCGGTATTTTCCAGTTATATATAGCATTATGGAACCTTAATATTGAGATGGAGAGTAGAATTAATAGAGTCATTAAACTTGTTAAGTGATGGGTTATAACTAGTGTAACTATTATTAATGGAGCTATTAGAACAAGGTTTAATCGGTATAAAATGATGTATATTATAGAGAGATATAGTGGTAAAGCAACAAGTTCTTTAGTAAAGCCTGCTGTAAAGAATGAAATTGGATATACTATGGCTAGTAGGAATGTTGATAGAAGTGCTGGGTCTACACCTAACTTACGTTTCACTAAGATGTAGAGAACTATTATTGTTATGAAATTCGATATGGATGAGTATATCGTCTCAAATGTACTTAATCCTGTTACAACTTTAAGTACTCCAAGAAGAAGGATGGACCCAGGCCAATAGTTGTTATATCCATCAAATCTCTTATCCACCAAATCTATAGGGCTATTTTCAATTAGTATATTTATATCTCTGATTAATGGCCATGCATCAATTGAAAATGGGAGTCCAGTAATATATGCTGGTAAAAACCTAAGTGTAGATACTAAAATTAGTATTAAGGCGAGGAATATCATCCTCACTCTAGCTTTACACCTCTCCATATTGCGGTGATGAATATTAGTAGTATGAGTATCAATGTAGCTAGTAGGGAATATAGATTTATACCTACATCATATGCATGGAGAATGTATTGTATTTGTAGGTTGCTCCATAGGTAAAGTAGTAGTTTATGTGATATAAGGTAGGAAAGGATTGTTAATACTACTATATATGGAATAACTTTAAGAATTAAATCAACTTTTATACTTCTTATTTTTGCTCCTAGCATATAAAGCTGGTTAATTATATCAAAATTCTCTTCTATAAGGGTTATCGTTGCATAGTAAAGTCCTAGTAATGTAAATGCTAAGGTTATAAATACAAAAACTAGAATTGAGAAACCATTAAAGCCAAATTTCCGCATATAAATAGAGAAGAGCTCTTTATTATCTGCAACTGCAGCTCCATATCCTAAAGTTTCATTAATTACATGCTCTATTTGCTTAACCTCTTCACCGCTAGGCCTACTTATAACTCCACCAGTACTCTCTTCTAAAGCTTCTTTCTCAACCCTATAAATCCTTACTAGAGTAACGTGATTTTCATCAAATCCTCGTAAGAACTGACCTAATTTTAATGTAGATAATACTTCATAATCTA
>CAYTHX010000028.1:0-11310 GCA_964437705.1 uncultured Nitrososphaeria archaeon | reverse complement strand
ATCGATACTAAACTAGAAACTCCTAAGCCAAAAGATTTTAGGAATTTAAGAGTTCACAATGTAGTTTTAGCTGATAACATGGATCTGTGTGTAGCGATTGAGAAAAAAGCTAAGGAAATAGGGCTTAACTCTTTAATTTTAACTACAAAACTTAATGGAGAGAGTAGAGAAGTTGGAATTACCTTAGCTAGTATCGCGAAAAGTATTGAGGAATATGGCAAACCTATTAAGCCGCCATGTATCATTCTAGCCGGAGGTATAACTACAGTTAAAATTGGGAGAAGATTTGGTATGGGAGGTCCTGCTCAGGAAGTAGCATTAGGTGCTTCTCTAAAAATATCTGGAAGTAGAAAAGTAGTTTTTAGCTCAATAGATACAGATGGATTTGATGGGTTTACGGATGTAGCTGGAGGTATAGTTGATGGATATACACTAGATAGAGCTAAAAAGCTAGATATTGACATCTTTAAGTACTTAATAAAACACGACTCCTATACAGTATTAAGGAAACTTCGAGATACAATTATTACTGGAGATACGGAGACTGACGTCATGGATCTATACATCTCAATCGTAATGAAATGAGATAGAATAAATTCATTTTAGGTGCTAACTTTATAAGATAGGATATCCTATCCTATGTTGTTATGAAAAACTCTCCTTATATTAGGGTGAGTAGAATAGCGCTATTTTCAGCTTTATGTGCAGCTGGTGCTCTCATAAAAATACCTGGGCCCGTGGGTAGTATAGCGCTAGATTCATTTCCAGGATACCTATCAGAGCTACTATTTGGATATCTAGATGGTGGGATAGTTATAGGACTTGGACATATAATCAGCGCATTAACCGTAGGCTTTCCACTTGGCATCCTCCATATACCAATTGCATTATTCATGGTATTTGTTGGTAGTGTATTTAGATTTGTGTACCAGCACTTTCCAATTAGAGACAGAGATATAAATTTGATTTCTGCAGTTTTGATAGCAGCGACACTTAATGGACTTGGAGGATTTGTATTCCTCCCTATATTTGGCTGGCAATTTTCTATAGCAGTAACTCCTCCATTAATGGTAGCTTCATACGTAAATGTAATTTTAGCATCTTTACTATATAGTCAAGTTAGGAAATTACAGATATTTAAGGGTGTTCTCGAATATCATGAAAACTAATATTACAGTCATCGGTGATCTTATCGTAGATATTTATCTAGACTTACCAGAAATGCCTAAACCTGAGGCTACAATTATACCTAGAAAAATTGAGATGCATGTAGGTGGAAATGGTAACTTTATAGTTGTAGCTAGTAGGCTAGGTTTAAGCGTTAAAGTTGTTGATTGTATAGGTAATGATTCATATGGAGAATATATTAGAAAAGTTCTATTAAGTGAAGGGGTTGATATGCACAACTTGATAATTAGAGATGGAGAAACTAGGGTATGCCTAGTACTCATACATAATGGGCTTAAATCTTTCATAGCACTATTTAGCAGGAATACAGTTGTTCTAGAGCCTGATATAATTGAAGAAGACATGATTGAGGGAGAGGCTATCTACATATCTGGGTATACCCTAGCTAATGTGTTAGGTAGACAAGAGGATTGTGCTGTATATAAAGCAGTAGAGATCGCTCATAAGAAGGGGATGAATATCCTATTTGATGCTAGTCCGCTAGTAAGCTATATACAGCATGATCTACTATTGAAAGTCTTGAAACTTACTAATATTCTATTTTTAAATATTGATGAACTTAGGAAAATGACTGGTGTAAACTCTATTTATAGTGCTTTAGAAAAGCTGAAGAATAAAGTTGGTGGGATTATAGTTGTTAAGAGAGGAGATAAAGGTGCTATAGTATATGATAATGGCATTGTGATACGTGCTAAAGCAATTAAATGTCATACCGTAGATCCAACAGGCGCTGGAGATGCTTTTAACGCTGCATTTACATATGGATACTTAAAGGGAGTATCCTTAAGAGAAACATTAAAGCTAGCAAATATTGTTGGAGGATTAGCTACAGAAAAATTTGGTGGGGGAGAGAACTTACCATCAAAACAAGAAATTATAAATTTCTTGAAACAATATGATCAAAAGCTACTAGCCACGCTAACTCTTCTTAGTAAAGATCTTTTGGATCTATAGGATTAAAAAGCTAATTAATAAATACTATAGGATAGAATATCCTATTTTTAGAAAAAAGCTGTAGCTAGGCACTATGGTGATTACATGAGTTTGTCACATCACCCTATTCATGGTGGTATGATTTGGGAAGCTTCTGAAAAACTTAACACGAGTATTAATAATATAATTGATTTTAGTAGTAATATAAATCCCTTGGGACCTCCGGAGAAACTCATCTCAACACTAATTAATAGTCTTGATTTAGTTAGGTATTATCCTGATCCTAATTATAGAGAGTTAAGATTAGCTCTAGCTGATATATATGGAGTTGACGCTGAAAATATTATGGTTGGTAATGGAGCTACGGAAATAATTCATGTATTTGCCCAAGCTTTTATTTCTGCTGAAGATAGAGTTTTAATTCCAATACCAACATTTGATGAGTATCGATATGCAGTAGAGAAAGTTGGAGCAAAAATCGTGTATATAGGTCTACGTTCTAATATGCATATTGATGTAGATGCAATAATTTCTAGGATAGAAAGCGATAAAGTAAAAGCTGTCTTTTTGTGTAATCCAAATAATCCTACTGGAGTTTTTGAGAATCAAAGTGATTTATTAAGGTTATTAGATAAGGCATCTGAAAGAAACGTACTTGTTTTTCTAGATGAAAGCTTTACAGATTTTGTTGTTAGTAAGAAGCCATATTCACTTATTAAGGTAGTAAATAACTATAGTAACTTATTCATAGTCAAGTCTTTAACTAAGATTTTAGGTATACCTGGGTTAAGGATAGGTATAGGGATAGGTTCTAAGTCTATAACCACAAGGCTTAATAGGTATAGGATTACATGGAGTGTATCAACGATCACTGAAAGAGCCGTTTTAAGTATACTTTCAGAGCTAAATGAATATCTAAGGGTATGTAGAGAGTTTATTAAACGTGAAAGAAACTTCATAATAAAGCAATTATCCAAGGTAGATAGTATTAGAGTAGTTAGTGGAGATGCAAACTTCCTTTTTATTTATGTAGGTAATAGTGGATATACATCCTTAGAAATAGCTGAATATCTACTAAAAAGGCATATACTAATTAGAGATTGTAGCACATTCACTGGATTAACTGATTCATACATTAGAGTTGCTATTAGGAGACATGATGAAAACATAGCATTAATAAATTCTTTAAAGGAGTTGGTGAAGAATATTGATTAACCTCTATGTCGATATATCAATCCTTGCAATTGCATTTATAATTGATATAGTATTTTGTGAACCTCCTCCTAAAATACATCCAGTTGTTTGGATAGGTAAGGTAATAGGTTTTTTAGATAGATATTGTCACTGTGGTAAACCTCTAATTGAAAAGTTTAGAGGGTGCTTAATGGCACTATTATCGATATTCCTAGCATCCATAGCTACTCTAGTAATATTAGAATTCTCTAGGTACTTCTTGGGGATATATGGCTATGTATTAGTTTCAGCGTTAATCCTAAAAACTATGTTTGGATTTCGCTCTATGAGGGAGCATGTAGTACCAATTATTGATGCTTGTAAATTGGGGGATATGAAGAGAGCTAGAGAAATGCTTTCTAAAGTAGTTAGGAGGGATGTTTGGAAACTTGATGATAATCAAGTAATTTCAGCGGCTATAGAGACTATTGCTGAGGGAACAGTCGATGGAGTAACATCAACACTATTTTACTATGGATTATTTGGTGTTATAGGTGCAGTAGTACAGAGAGTAGTAAATACTCTTGATTCTATAGTTGGGTATAAAGACGAGTATTATAGAAATGTTGGTTGGTTTTCAGCAAAGCTAGATACTATCTTTAACTTTGTACCAGCTAGAGTAACAGCGCTTATAATTGCATTATCAGCTTTAGTTCTAGGGAAAAACTATAGAGATAGTTTTAGAATCGCTTTACACGATCATAAGAGGACAGAAAGCATTAATGCTGGATGGCCTATGGCTGCAATGGCTGGAGCATTAGATGTACAGCTTGAAAAACCTGGACATTATAAGCTTGGGATTCCTAGAAGAAAGCTTACTCCAGAGTTAATTTATAATGCTCTTCACATAATGTATCTCTCAACAATACTCTTTATAATGTTAATTGTAATCCCTACACTTATCATATGTAACGCTATTTTCGAATATTTCTTTAGGTGCTTAATATGAAGGGTGTAAAAGTGTATTTTAAAAAGAACACTCTTATTATAGAATCTGAATTGCCTATGGAGGTATTAAGTAGTGCTATATTCAATGGAGGAAGGACTAAAGCTAAATATATAATTAATCATAGAGTTCCAGAGAATTTTACCCATAAGGATGTACATGATTATATGGAGAAAGTTGTTCGTGAATTAGGGTTACCATTAAGTGAAACAGTTGGGTTATTAACTGGTGTTGATATTCATAAGGCGTCTATAATTAACGATTCTGATGTTTTAACGGTTGTTACGGCTGGAGTTTCAAATGCAGCTACAGCAGGAGATAGCATATGTATAGATAAAGCTGGAGTAAGTACAATTAACATAATTGTAGTAATTGATGGTTCGTTTAGTGAAAATGCATTTATAGATGCTATTATAATTGCAACTGAAGCTAAGACCTTAGCTTTAAGTAGCTTGGATATCAGGAGTAGGGTTAGTGGGAGAGTTGCGACAGGAACAACTACAGATGCTATAGTTGTTGCATGTAAAAGTGGGGTTTTTCATAATTTTTCAGGTGCAGCTACTCAAATTGGTTTTAAAATAGCTAAGAACGTATTTAACGCGGTAGTTGATGCTATTAAAAGGTATGAGGGTATCACGAATTCTAGACCATTACTCAAGAGACTAGAGGAATGGGGAATTACGCTAGATGACCTTATAGAAACTGCTATGGAGCTTTATATCCATCATCCGTCTATGGGGTCAATAGAGGATGTTAAGAAAACATTGAGAGAGATTTTACTTGAAACTTTGCATGATGTAAATATAGCATCTCTCATCTTAGCTGGAAAAAGAATTGA
The DNA here is from genome assembly GCA_964437705.1 of uncultured Nitrososphaeria archaeon. Lineage (GTDB taxonomy): Archaea > Thermoproteota > Nitrososphaeria > Geothermarchaeales > JDFR-13 > CAYTHX01. The sequence goes on along the minus strand of CAYTHX010000028.1, from coordinate 6,172 downwards.
AGAAGATGGAGAAAGAGGGTTAATACCAGGATTACCAGTAAATGAATTTAAGAAGGATCCAGTTTATATCTTAGCTGATGAAATTCTCGGTATGGCTATAGCAAATTATATCGCTGGCTCTAGAGGAATATTTGAATACTATAGATTTGATAGGGTAAAGCCAGGTATACTTAAGAAGTTAGGACCATTTATGGATGATGTAATTGGAGGATTGATTGGAGGAGCATCATCACTTATGTATACAAAGCTTATTAAGGAGAAAAGGTGATAGTAACTGATTAAAGTATTGAAAGCACTTCTATCGTTTCTAACGATAATACCAGTTAGGGAAAAATTTAATTTAAAGGATGTCGCATGTGGAATACATATTTTTCCACTTATAGGCGTATTAACCGGTGCACTAACTGGCTTAGTAGCGTATTGTACATCAAAAATTTTTCCTGAACCTTTAACTGGCATAATAACAGTATCATTCTTAGAAGTTATTACTGGGATACACCATCTTGACGCCTTACTAGATTTTGGCGATGGAGTACTTGCGAAAACAAGTCCTGAAGAAAAAATTAGGGTTATGCATGATAAGTGTGTTGGTGCAGGTGGGTTTTGGCTAGGAATAACTATAATAGGTATTAAGGTGTTATCCATCATGTATCTACATGAAGTACAGCTGTTTACGTTAATTATAGTTTCTGAGGTATCAGCTAAACTTTCTATGGTTATTAGTATGTGGGTAGGTAAACCAGCATATCAAAGTAGTACAGCAACACCATTTATTGAGGAGGCACATAGAAAAAGGTGGAAACCTACCCTAGCATTAGTAGTATCTCTAGCTATAGCCCTCCTATGTAGCATAAAGTGTATATTTATGATATGTGTAGGCATAGTAGTGGCATTATTTATTACATGGATTGCTTACAGAAACTTTAGAGGAGTAACGGGTGACGTTTTAGGGGCAATAGATGAGGTAGCCTCAGCTACTACGCTACTAGTAGCGGTGATTTAACATGATTAAGATTAGTGCTTTAGTAATGGCTGGTGGAAAAGGATCTAGAATGGGTAACGTTGAGAAGCCTCTTTTAATTATATGTGGAAAGAGGTTAATTGAGAGAGTTATAGAGACTATTTCCCGTGTACAGTTAATTGAGAACATATATGTAGCTGTAAGTAAATCTACGGAGAAAACAAGGAGATTTTTGAGTAACTTTAGTGGTATTAAGGTGATAGTTACTTCTGGAAAGAGCTATGTTGAGGATCTGAAGGAAGCTATAATAATCTCACGTGTTTATGGTCCTATACTAATTCTACCTTGTGATCTTCCACTTATAACGCCAAATACGCTTAAGCGGATTATCGAGATATACCTCAGTAATAACTGTCCTCCAGCAATGACATTTTATGTACCCTATAAGAGGCTTGTTAAGTTAGGAGTTAGTCGCCCGGAGTATATAGAGAAAATTGGTGATAAATTAGCTGTACCATGTGGAGTAAGCATTATAGAAGGTAAGTATATCCTAAAACCGACAATACCACAAGTTAATATAGTTATTAACGATGATTCTCTAGCATTAAATGTAAACACGAAACTAGACCTCAAAATTGCACAGAAAATCCTATGTAAAGACAGATATTGAGGAGGTAGTATCCAGATACTAAGAGACTTTATTAGGTTGAAAATATAAAACTAGTTAATGAAGATCATAGATGAATGCTGGTGAAGTTTCTTTACTACTTAGCTTGGGTATAGGGTTAGAGGTTTCAGCATATCCAAAACCTGGTAATGTACATAGATTATATGATTTTCATGATATTCGATTTGAGGATTTTATAATTACAAGCCATGTTTTTCAGAAATACTTAACTACGGCTGTTAAAAGAGGGTTTAAAATTGAGAAAAAGAGAAATAAAGTGATTTATGGTGATGTGATTTATCAGATTACTAAATGTTCTATGGAGATTCATGGTGGAGGAAATGTATGTTTAGGAACATCCATTCTCTTAGTTCCAATTGCAGTTGCATGCGGATACATAATTTATAGAAATAAAGAATTAAAGGTAAATAATATCTTAAAGTATGCTTCAGAACTAGTTAGAAAATATTCAACTATAGCCGATGCAGTTTACCTCTATAGAGCTATTAGGAGAATTAGACCATCATACATAAGGAAAAGTGATGATACCGGGGAATTCCCAAATGTTTACGTAAAGAATTACTGTAAATTGCTAAGGGAGAAAAAATTGAGATTTTGGGATGTATTGAAAGCGTCAATTAAAAGAGATATAATATCCTTTGAAGTAATAAATATGTACTCTAACTCCATGGATGCACATAACTTCTTGATCAATAGATTATCTAGCGGTATTGATTGGAATAATGCTGTAGTCGATACATATCTATATATATTATCCAAAGGAATAGATACGATGGTAATTAGAGAACATGGAGAAGAGAAAATGAAATATATCTCCAAAAATGCAAAAGAGATACTAGATTTAGGTGGGTCATCCACTAATAAGGGATATGAATTACTTACAAAATTAGATAGGGAGTTGAGGGAGAAAGGTATTAATCCAGGGTCCTCAGCAGATATTACAGCTACAGCAATCAGCATCTACACATTAACACACAAGAAACAAATAATCCATAGTTGAGATCCTTAATTAGCGTTGATCACACAAATTTTTTGGATAATACTCAAATCACATTTAGAGACTATCTCTCAAATCGATCCATGTCAATTCTTTAATTCCTTCATAAGCTTTATCACTAGAGAGTAGTGGTAGTTTATAGTATATTGATGTTGCCGCATGTAAACTATCAAATAAACTTAGGTTATATTCCCTTCTTAATCTTTGTGATATTGCGTGGATCATAGAGTTACTCGGTAAACAGTTTATTTCTAATCTTTTCAATAATTTGTCACAATTTTCAAATAAACTCTCAATATTCCTAATTATTATATTTCCAGAGATTATAGTTAAGTGAAGTTCTAAAAGAGAATAAGGCGATAAATAGACGATATATTGCCTACATATTTCTCTAATTTTACTATGTAATTTATCTTCTTTAAATAACAGCCCAATTAAGTAATCTGTCTCAACCAATACATATCTCATTATATCTCTTTCATTAACCTTTTTTCTAACTCTCTTCGTATACGTGGCAAATCTTCAGACTCTATCCTTTTTATTACAAGTCTATCAATCTCATTAAGAATCTTATTAATATCTTCTTTATTCATCTCCTTACGAATAAGATCCTCAATATACGATGAAATGGCTCCCTTTTTTGCAGGTAACTTTCTCCTCAACCACTCTACAACATCTTTGCTTAACCTAAGGTAAATGCCGATTTTTTGACTCATGATATTAAGATATCAAAATTAATATTAAAATATTTTTATATCTATTTTTCAATTTGCTAAACTTAATAGAATTACTCTTCCTTAATTGCATAATATACTTTTTTGATACCATTTTCCTCTACTTCTCTCGCTTCAATAACTCCTTCAGTTAATAATTGCTCCAAAATATAGTCTAGAAGGATACTTGTTACTGCACGCTTTTCATCACTTAAAGCATCACTTACTAGTCTACTTTTAATTTCTTCATATGTAAAAGCTAAGTTAGAATTGCGTTTAAAAAAGTCTTCAATTTTCCCAGCGAGAGCAAACCACCTAATATCTGAGTATCTCAGTATGATAGACAGTAATTCAATATAAACTTGACTTCTATGAATCTTAGATACTTTCCTCCCTAGTAGCCATTTCTCCCTAGGTAGTGGCATATCAATACAATAATTAAGGAAGATATCGTTATATAGGGTTTATATACTACCTTTTTTCTATTACCCAACTTTCGTTAAGTGAAAAGATACATTAAACTCTCTATTTGAGAAAAAACTCTTTAGACTTCAAAATTGACGAACTTATTAGTTAAAAATTAATATGTTATTACCAAGATTCATTAGGTATAATGTTTTTGATTTGTTATTTACCCGCGTTTATCGCGGCTATTATTTGGTCCTATAGTATTTTGGTTTATCGTGATTTATCAATTAAGACTAATGCTCTTGTAATTAATATTTGGAGATTAATTTATTCAGTCATCTTCCTAACCCTCTTATCGATTTTATTTAGTAGCGGTTTAGAAGATCCAACTGGCCTATACTTTGCTGCTATAAGTGGCTTTTTTACGCTTGGTATCGGAGATTCACTATACTTCTATAGCTGTGTATATGCTGGTGCTTCTGTCGCTACACCAATAATCTATACATACATCATCCTCATTCAACTTACAGCTACACTTTATGGTGAAAGGTTAACCTTAAGTAAGTTTTTAGCTTCTATCCTTGCTTTTTTAGGCATCTATCTATTAGCTAGGAAAAAAGGTGATGAGGGTAAGGATAGGATTAAGGGTATAATACTTTCTTTGATTGCTATGGTTATGTGGGTTATTGGGCAGACAGCGATTAAACCTGCAGTTATATCAACTGATGTTATCAATGTAACGTTATTTAGGGCATTAGCTGGGGTATTTACATTAATTGTTATAATGAGGATTTTAGGTGTTAAATGGGTTATTGAAGATAAAAGTGTTCATGTTAGAACATCGTTTTTCGGTATTTTAGATATTGGTATTGGGGCATTATTATATATCTTTTCAATTTCACTTATTGGATTAAGTTTAACAGTTATACTTACTTCATTGATGCCTTTATTTACCCAGATTCTAGCTGTAGTAACAAAGAGAGAAAAGGTCTCTTACATAGAGTTTATTTCTGCAATCCTAATTTTACTAGCGATTGCAATTTCAATATACTATTAATTCTTATCTTATTCTACCTAAGTGCTTATTACTGTAATTAAGTAGATAGTGAATTATTAAGTAATATGAGACTAATCCACACCATTTACCCCAAGATTTACAGAGAGCACTTACATCATCTTTAGAAATCTGTTTACCTTTAAAATAGTAATGTGAAATTACTTTCCGCAGAAAGAGATCTTCAACTGGTGTATAGTCGTATCTTCTTAGAGCCCAGACTAATACATATCTTAATGTCCACGGTCCGATTCCCTTTATCCTTACGAAATTCTCCATAAAATCTTTACTAGATAACCTATGTGCTTTCTCTAAATCTATTTCTTTACTTAAAACCATTTTAGAGAAATTTTGTATATACTCTATTTTTCTCCAGCTTAAACTACAGTTCCTAAGAATATCTTTAGATGTATTTGCTAATATTTCTGGGGTTGGGAATGCATAGAATCTATATCCAGAAACATCTATATACGGACCTAAAGTTTTAATTAACTTATCTTCAATTCTCCTAGAGATAAAATACGGGAGCTGCTGCTCAATAATAGCTCTAACAATAGCTTCGAATAATGATGGAGTAGATAATGGTCTTAAACCAAGTAGATCCTGAAATACAGATTTTAATACAAAATCACTGGATAGGTAGTTATAAAATTCATTTAAGTTTAGATTTACATCGAAAATCCAATTAACAACATTAGTTATTGTATCATAATATTTCTCAGCTCTAGGTAATAGGGAATAAACATGTAATTCTGGATCCCATATATCACCTTGAAAAACAACTTTAACTGGTATAATAAGATTCTCAACATATACGCTATAGTAGAAAATACGGTCTTTATATGCAGAACATATGATCTCTTTATCCCTAAGACGCCTCGTTAATATACAAGAGAGGTCAAAATTAAATGGAGGTTTTGGCTTAATTAAAATATAAAGCTTTGAATTCACAAGAGTTTCTATTTAGAAAATAAAGCTTTAAGTATTTCTAAAGTTGATAACTATAGCTATTGTGATAAGTCTCTAAGCTTTACAGATATTAGTGGAGGCTATTATAACAAATATTTGAACTTAAGCCGACTTTGAACTTTTATGTAAAAATTAGTTTAGTATGTAGTTTTTAGCGAGAAAGTATAAAAAGAAGAGGAGGGGTATTATCTCCTTCTTATTGCTATAAGGATAATGATTATCACAATAACAACTGCTGTAGTAGCAATTATAATGTAGAACAACGGTGTTACGTGTTCTTCCTCGGCTTTAGCGCCAGTACTTGTAGGTGTAGTACTTATAGGTGTGGTTGATGATGGCTTAACATCAACACTTGTAGGTACGCTAACTGAAGCTTCATACT
>CAYTHX010000027.1:0-13682 GCA_964437705.1 uncultured Nitrososphaeria archaeon | reverse complement strand
GTTAAAAGTAAATTGGGATTATTAAATTATTTAGTAGGATTTGCTTACTAGGGAATTATATGATAGTTGTTGATTTAGATGGATGGATCGGTGTTGAAGTTATTGAAGAGCAATAGGGTAGTATTGCTTGCTGTATTGATTTTTGTAGGAACGGTTATAAGGGTTCTGTTTACTTTTAATTCGTCTGGACCTGATATTCTACAGTTTTATGCTTTTGCTCGAACTTTTGATGAGGAGAAATGGTGTTTTTATTTGTATGCGGATGTTGGTAAGTCTTATTGGCCGTATAACTGGGAGTATTGCTATCCTCCATTATGGCTATTTTACCTTTTTCTAATTTATAAGTTGTCAGGAGTACAGAACGTAGTTATTAAGGTTGGGGAGATGTATAAGGTAGATATGTTTTGGGTTACTTTAGTTAAACTTCCACTTTTAATTTCAGATATTATTATAACCTTACTAATAGCTCGCTACTTTAAGGATAATAGAGGATTAGTTTTTGCAGCACTATGGTATTTAAACCCAACCGTAATTTATATTTCAAGTATATTTGGAATGTTTGATCAAGTAGTTACGTTATTTATCCTATTAGCCGGAGTTTTCTATGAAAAGAAGAATATATTTATGACGGGTTTATGCTCTGCAATTGCAATTTTATTTAAACAATACGCTTTATTTCCAATTGCATTTCTAATTCTACATTCAATAATATGGAGACGATGGAAACACGCATTGAAATTAATACTAGTAACTACGGTTATTTTGATAATTCCATTTCTCCCCTTTATCATGCTGTGTGGATATTCACTTGAATCATTACATAAGATTATAAATCTTGTATTGCTTACTAGGTCGTCTCCTTATTATCCCAAGCCGTATTGCTATAACTTTAATGGAATAACAAGTTTACTAACTTGGATCCATGAAAACTACAACTTAGAAACTATCATTTACTTTAAGTTCTGGTTTCTTATCTTTATAGCACTTTTATTGCCAATCTTATATCTACTGATTAAGAAAAAGATGGATAATATATGGATTATAATGTTCTGTGTATATAGTTGCTTTATAATCTCACTATGGAGAATTAACTACCAGTATCTTATTCCATTAATTGCACTAGGATTATTTTCATTTCTAACAGAGAAAAATATGAAGATAAGGATTCCAGTTATAATCTCATCTTTATACCCAGCGCTATGGTTCTTTATATTTCCAGTATCATTCTGGTTCTACTTCTATATATCAAATCCAAACTTAGAGTTAATCAGTATATTGAATATTTTTAGCCTTAGAATCGTAGTAAACGAAGTTTACATAGTTTATAGCATAGTATTCACGGGGTTACTTATTATAACATACCTATTGTTGACAAGTCAATACTATAAGATGAGATGTGAAGTTACGCAAGTAAATTTTTGAAGATATAAAGTTTAATACTACTAAAAAATAAAGTGGTGATGAATTTTCATAATTCGTGTTATGTTCGGTATCTAGCCTTCGCCTAGATATCTTGTTATTGATGTTCCTGATGTTAAGTCGATTATAGATCCACTGTATCCCCAAATTATAGCGTTAAACCCGAAGTACTCAGCAAATTTACTATTTAATACTAGTATATTGTGGCAAAATACTCGTATTCTGTCTCCATCCTTAAATTCACTACGTATTTCTTTCCACGTTGTAACTCCGGAGCCAGCTTTATACCATGTACTATTTATACCGACTACAACTATAGCTTTACGTCCATTATTATCTATCAACATGTAATTTTCCCCTCTGTGTAAGATTGTACCATAAACTCCGAAGTAGTTTCTTGTGTGAGCCTGCTTTACAGCATAATGCTTTAGTACTCTAGGTCTTAATAATATAACGTCTTCCTGCTTTAAGCCTAGCAATACATTTATAATTTTATCATTCTTGTTAATTGATAACATCATTATTAATGCCTGGCCTTCACTAATATAATCTTTAACTTTAGCCCAGTTTCCAAAGCCTATAAATTCACTATCGATATATAGCCATTTCCCCCTAGCAAATAATTCACCAGTAAACTCGTCACTTTCAACATAGATACTCGTATTTGTAACTGAGGTAATAGCTCCACTGAATAATTTAATATTAAACTTCTTGTTTTCTCCACTTTCATCTAAGGTCTGTGCAGCTACATCTTGAAAAGTAGTAGCTAGGGTATACGGCTTTACCATCGTAACAGTAAATAATAATCCAACAATGATCAATGTAATGATAATATACTTACTCGTATTCATCGTCCTACCCCCAGACCCTTGATACCGTTTACGTTTAAAAACCCTTATGAACGATTCATATAGACGAATTATCTATATTAGCCCTATATTCCAAAGTTAGGGATCTTAGAGTTTTATAGTGCTTCTTTCGTAAACTCTATTGATTACCTTAATACTGTAAATATTAGTGGTAGGAGTGAGTGATGTGCTGAAGCGTAAATACGTATTTACAGCGTTGCTCATAATAATTGTTTTATCGATTATAGCCTACTACATTACTAATCTATTAATAACTACTCAGGAGGAAAGTGATAGGCTTAAGAAGGAAATTCTCAGCCAAGTAGAGGATATAAAAACAGTGGTGACAGCCATAAGAAAGTTAGAATTTCCTAGAGATATGAAGATAGTTGTAATTAGTAGGGAACAGGCCTTAAAGTGGTGGAGTCCCGGTAAACCAACGGAGAAACTCACATACGAAGAGACGGTCTATAAATTAACTTTACTAGTACCTGAGACATTTAATTTAACGGCGGCAGTAGGTGAATGGACAGCTTCATTTTTAGCTGCAACAGCAGGATATACTATCTACATAATTAAGGAGAACTTCAATGCTACTGAAGAAGATGTTAGAATGAGAACAATAGCTCATGAACTAGTGCATGTCCTTCAATACCATTACTTTAAAGTGGAATACCCAGAGTATTTAGATGGGAAATTAGCGGTAAGGGCTATAGTGGAGGGGGATGCCGACTTTACTGCTGATATTTATTGTAATGAAACAGGTATACCTCCAAGATCAAAGCTAGCCATACCGATACACCAACCGTATTTTGCGCTAAAACTATTTCCATATATTTACGGTGAAAGATTCATCGCATATTTGTATAGAGTAGGGAACTGGAGTCTGGTAAATAAGGTGTATGCCAATCTACCAGAGAGTACAGAGCAGATTATGCATCCAGAGAAATATCTTAGAGGGGAAAAACCGATAGATACTATTTTGAAGGTTTCTGTGGATGGAGAGCTAAAGTATGTTAATGTAATGGGTGAGTATTACATCTTATTAATTTTAGCGCCGAAAGTAGGACTTGATGAAGCTTTTAAGGCGACTGAGGGGTGGGGAGGGGATAAACTAGCATTATATAAAACACGTGAAGAATGGATACTATACTGGAATATAACATGGGATACTCAAATAGACGCTGAAGAATTTTATAATGCAACGGTAAAGGCACTACAATGCATAGGTGAAGAGATATGTGTAAATAAACAGATCGCGAGATTCCTAGTTAATAATTATCAGATAACAATAACACTATGTAATAGAAATACGCTGGTAAAGGCTGAAGCAAAAATTAAACATTAGTCAAGTTAACTTAGTTTATAAAAAATGGATTTTAGAAAGTCAGTTTACTAAATAAATCTCAAATTCCTTATCTGTTTCTGTTAATTTAGTAATTTTTTAATCATAGTTCCTATTGTGTAATATCCATCATTATTTAACTTGAATGTTAAGGAAGCAGGTGCTTTTAGAATTTTGTTTTCTGACGGAGAATTTATATTTTCGGTTTGACTTAGTTTGATTGTGGGTGGATTTGGTTTGCCTCTTAGGATTAAGGTCGGGAAGAAGGGGTATATTATATTGCCTAAAGCTATTAGAGAGGCTGTAGGAATTGAGGAGGGTGATGAAGTTGAGGTTGAGATTAAGGATGGTATTCTTTTAAAGCCTATAAGGAAAGTTGATATTAATGAAATTAAGAAAGCTTTAAGAAAGCATATTGATGAAATTAAGGGTATACCTGGCAGAAAAGAGCCAAAACCCGGTGAACTGGCGTCTGTATATTTAGAGGAGGAATTTGAGAATTGATTGCTTTCTTAGATGCTAACTTACTTATATATTTAAATACTATTGTGACTGAAGAAGTACGCATTATTTATGAAAGTTTTCTCGAGTCACTTCTGAAGAATTATAGACTTTATACTGATGTATTAGTGTTGGATGAAGTTATATATGTATCAAGGAGAAAATACTTAATTCCATACGATAAAAGTATAGATTTCATAAGTAATGTTGTCCTTAAAATAGCTAAGATACTACCTATCGGAGAAGAGGAATATGTACTAGCTTCAGAGCTAATTAGAAAATATAAAATAAAGCCTTCAGATGCATTACATATAGCTGTAATGATAAAGAATAATATCAAGTATATCATATCTGAAGATCATGAATTTGATAAAGTAGAGGGGATAAAAAGGATATGGATGTAGATTACTTTTACTAGTGCAACACCGTAGTAACATATAATTTTGTTTTTACGGAAAATACTTATGTATGCTTGTGAAGCAGTCTTTAAATAAGATTGAGCCATATGTTACTTTGGATAAATCGGTTATTTATGAGCTTTTAAATCCGTTAAACTCTCCACTTAAGAGGCTTAGTGTAGCGCTTGCAGTGGTAGAGGAGGGTATGGAGACGAGGCCACATATACATACTGATTTTGATGAGATATATTTTATCGTAGGTGGTAGTGGGACATTCAGATCAAATAAAGATACATTTGAGATTAAGAAAGGGGATATAATTTATATTCCTAGAAATACCGTTCATAGCGTTGTTGCAGATAAAGGATCAAAACTAGAAATCCTATGTATTTGTATACCTCCGTACAAGCACGAGACAACAAAACTAGTGTGAATATTTGTTGGTCCTTTAAAACATCTTTAAGCATAAGTATAATCAATAATTAAAAATAGGAAAGGTCTGGATTTGCATCAGGACCCTCCTTATAAAAGTGAATCTTCGTCGTTTTACTTATTTTTTAGATAGCTCGTGATGTTATACTTCTATCGTGTGATGCTACTACCTGTGTCTAAATGTTAATGAGCAGAGGATTTATGTTTAAATCGTGATATACTACATAGCTGCTGACATTTAAACTCATAGTAGATATCTAGGATTTCATTTCCATATGCTATAAGTGGTTGTCCAAGTTTTACATTAAACATTTTGGAGAGAGGCTTACATTTAGCTCTGAATAGAAATATACATTTATCCTTTAGTTTTTCGGGTCTAATGCTTATAAATGATTCTAGGTTACAGATACCCTTAACTAGTACTATATTTGAGCACCCTGCTAATTTCTCAGTTAACTTCTTGTCATGGAATATAGAGTAACGGCTCTCTATACCCATAACCTCTAGGTTTATATTTAACATTTTCAGGTACCTCACAATATCGTCTACTGTAGCATCAACTTCATACCTAAATTTTCTAGCTATTAATGTAACTTGTATACCCATATTTTGAAGTTTAGATGTTAGTAATACATCTATTAAGGCCTCACCTACATTATCGACTACTAGCGCAACTCTCTCAGCATTAGCAATATCATTGACTACTTTATTATAGTCTCCAAATTTATATTCAGTATCTAAGTTTAGGTCGAGGTTACCATTATAATCTCTCATTTCAATATCAGCACCATTACTCAATGCTAGGTAGAGCGCCATTTCATTTATGCTTATATTTCTAGGTATATGCTTAATATACTCAAGAGCCTCTTCATCCAGTTTTCTCCTAGCCTCATAATATGGATCATAGCCTAGAAGATCCACTAGAAGATCATATGATTTTATAAATAGCTCAGTTCTATCCTTAGACTCTATTAGTATCTTTGAGATTCCATTTAACATCTGAGGATATAACTCCACGGGTAATAACCTAAATCTAGAATAGATTAAACACTGAAAACAGCAGAATGGGTCTATAAGATCTATGATTCCGGCTGCATCGAACCTCCCTCGAAACATACCTAGAAAATGTTATAATATTTAAGTTTTGTTGTAGCACTATGGTAAATGTTACCAGTCAAAGACTATAAAAATCAATTTTTTACTCAACCCAAATTAGCTTGCAACTTACTAACTAGAACAAGGTATATTATAGGTATTTCCTTTCATATGTGGCGGTCAGTATCGCTAGAAGTATTAGGATGCTGCCCAATATTTGTAGAGTACTCATAATTTCACCTATTAATATACGTGATAGTATAGCAGCAAATACAGGTTCTAGTAGAAATACTATTGCCGCTGCTCCAGGATTAACTTGTCTCTGCCCCATAACTTGTAAAATAAATGCCACATCGCCACATATTAGAGCTAGGTAAATAAATAGTAAAGTAATTTCTAGGTTTATAGAACCTAGTGCATGTGGAAGGCTCGGCGCTAAAAATGTCAGTGCAGGCATCATTTCAAAGAATGTAAATATTATTGGGTCACCATGACAGTATTTATCAACGAAGATTACTTGTAGAGCCCACATTAATGATCCTAGCAATACAAGAAAATCACCAATATTAAAGCCAGTACTTGGTATAGTAATCATATATAAACCTGCTATTGACAAGAGTAATGCCAATCCAAGATTGACACTATATGTTTTAGCAACAATTCCTGCATATAAGTGAACAAAAATAACATTTAAACCTGTTATGAAAGCTGAGTTAGAAGCTGATGTATACCTAGTTCCCCAGCCCTGAAGCCACAGTCCTAAAGTATACACTATTCCAGTAAGTAGTCCACCTCTAACACTTTCGGATAAGCGTCCTCTATACGTATACATACAGTATATTACATACGGAGATAGACCGATAATCGCTAATAAACTCCTAAAACCAACATAAAAATACTCACTAACATGTGTAACGATAATTTTAATTACTGGAAATGAAGAACCCCAGAGAAATGAAGTTAAAATTAACATCAGCAACCCTTTAGATACACGGAGACTCAATTACTACACCTCTTAACTAATCAGTGGTTAAAATACTATTTCTTACTAGGCCCTTTTTCTAACTCAAAAGAGCAAACTTCCTATTAAGTTACCTTAAAGATGATAAAACAAATTAAAATATGAGTATTATTTCAATATATAGATAAAAATATCTTGATTTCATGTGGAGCTTCTACTTATCAGCTAGGTTACCTCAGATATTCTAGATATTTAAGCTTAAGGTTGTTGATTACTACGTACCTCCATAGATTGAGGAATTTTATGCCGTATCTTCTCTCTAGATACTCTCTTACAATCTTTGATGTAATATCCAATATCGCTGTATCTGCTAACTCTAGAATTGTTGAATTGAATGCATTAGTTAGTATTATGACCTTTCCACTGTGCTTCCTAAAAATTTCGAATAGTAAATCTATACTTCCTCTATCTAGTACATTAAATATATCTGCTTGATCTCTAATGACGATTGCTTTTTCTTTTAACTTGCTTGAAAATGTCATGAATAGTACTGCTAAGGCTAGTGGTAGGAGCTTTTTAAATGGGTATATTTGGATTGTACCCTTGGATACAGATAACCTTAGGTTACTTAACTGATCCATAAGGTCATTAATTTTTGCACTATCATAGTAAGTTAGCAAATTTTGTTTTATAATCATAAGTAGTATTTGTATGTCCATACCATGGATAAAGTCTTTGGCTACATCATATAGTTGTTTAACATCAATATTGATACCGAGGAAATTTGCTATGTATGATATAATTACAGGTAATGAGCATTTAGATATTTGATTTATATCAGCTTGAGGCCCTTTATGATTATACGTGATATCTATTATTAGCCAGTCATTAGGTATTTTTAAGTCATTAATTGACATATAGAAAATTTTGCTTCGGTTATCAAGCTTTAGAATATCATAGACCTCCTCATCTCGAAGGTATATTGGCTCATTTAAAATTTTCCTAATGAGCTCTATTAGTACCTCAATTGAGTGACTTGGGAATATACACCGTATTTTTCTTAGCTCCTCCACTATTAGGAATCTATCAATTATATTTGCGATACTAATTGCATCTCTATACTCCTTATTACTAGCTGTAAACTCCTCAATAATTTTCTTAATCTTTTTTCGATAGTATCTTTTTGTTTCTAGCAATATGTAGAGCTTGCTGTTTCTAGCTTTTTCACACCTAATATATGATATTAATATAATGATATCCCTGACAACTCCTTCTAAAAAATCAATTAAATCTCGAATAATATCGTACTTGATATCATTATTGATCTCTAGCACTTGATAATACTTACCTTCATATAGTTCTTCAAGCCCAAACGCTATTTTGAACTTGCCCAGCGGCTTCTTTACTCTAGCTACACCTTCAACTAGTGAGATATTAGTACTTGAATATAGCTTTATGCCTAAGATAAACTTCTTCCTCCTATAATTAAGTAACAGAATAAAGTTCTCGACATGTTGATTGTTTACTAGACTGTATAGCATCTCTGGGAGAATATCACTATAATATATGTCTCCCTCACACCATAAGATAAATTTCCCCCGCCTAATTCTCCTTAAGACCTCCATATTCACCACCTGCTACTCTGCTTATAATGCCAGCGATAAGCACCTTAACATTATGGATTAACACTCTTCCCGGTTTTGAAAAACCGAATAAGGTTAGGAGCACTATAGTCACTCTAACGTCTACTAGTGCAGTTAGTAGCAGTGAAACTATAAGTATGACTGGAAGAGCTTTTAGTGGCGAGTGTCCGGTAAATTTGAATATTAGCATAGATACTGCTGATATTACAATTATATATGCTAATACTATGTTTATGGATTTACCTGTTTTTACAGCTGAAGATAGAAAAATAAATAAAAAAATGAGGGTTATTGAAAATGTAATTACCTTAGTTAAAATCTTCATTTTCTGAGGTCACCTCGTGAAAACCATCGTCATTTATAGCTAGCTCAATTTTAACTGATCTATCTGGGATATGCGGTGCACGGTCAACGATTATGAAGCGCTTTTCACCTTTTCTCGCTAAGTGTATTGAGTACTTAAAGCTATATCCTACTGCTATTCCCCCATAGTAAATTCTGATATTGTCTTTTGTTGGATTTACAGATTCGTGGTTTGTAACTATAACTATGAGTTTATAGAAGGTTGTTAACTTCATTAATGATGTTAGTAGGAGGTTTAGTGCTACAGCTCTAGCTGGTAAATCGGATAGGCCTGTTGGTAGGTTCTTTAGAAGGCTTCCTAAGCTATCGATAACTATTACCTTAATATTATTTTTTCTGATGAACTTTGAGAGAGGACTTGTTATCGGGTCTCCCTGGCGCTTAACCTTAATTTCAATTTTCTGTCCTATACTCGATACCTCAGCATCTATATCTAAAAGTTTGTATAAGTCGTTTAGCTGTATACCATCTAAGACGTATATACACTTCTTTTCACTCTTGTCTACTTTAAGCTCGTACTGTTTTAAGAAAACATGAAGTGCGTCGGTTAAGTCATCCTTATCGTACTCGATTTCAAGCTCATCAAGTACCGTTTCAAATATACGCTTTAATTCACTGATACTTTTTCTATCCCTCCTCTTAGACGACCTTGCATACTTTTCTATACCTACCGAGGCAATCTTAGCTTCAAACTTAAATCTCTCTTTAAATGCGTTTAGACGATCCTCAACTATAAAGTTATTTTTAAGCGAGGATTCTACATCTATATATAGCGCTGAGACATTATCCTGAGATAAAATTTCATATATCAGCTGTATCGTTAGGATAGTCTTACCAGCTTGGTATGGACCATAAATATGAACCATACTCTCTTCTCCAAGTCCACCTTGGAAAACATAATTTAACTTTGGAAGCGTGTTCAGCCTATACCTTTTAACCAGCATTCTTCTCCGCCTCCTTTAGGTAAATCAACCCCTTAACCGAAACTGCGAATATCTTCTCTCTCCCAACTTTCTTAATCCTAATATACTCTCTGCTTAAGAGAGCTTGTACCACTCTACAGACCTCTGAGCTACCATACTTAGGGTTAAGAGCGATGAGCCCCTTAATCCCCATTCCTCCATACTCCTTGAGCTGCCTTAGAATAGATACAGCTAAATCTCTATAGTTATCAAGAATATCTATGGTAGTAGCTTCGCTAAGCTCGATTTCTTCATAATCTTCTCGAGCTTTAACTGTAGTATTTAACTTATTAAAGTATATTATGTAGTTATTTCGATAGAGGAAGTACTTGTGGTAACCGTCGATTCTCCTTAATCCTTTAATCAACACCTTAAGAAAACTTGTGTCACCAATAACTATGTCCGCTTTCTCAATAATTCCCTGATAGATTTGTTCAGGATAGCTACTGATTATTACGACGAATTTTTCTGTGGAGTATGGACTTAGCTTATTTACACTTCTTGACGATATGAATATGCTTTCTGCATTATTGATTACTATCACAACTTTTGTACTGAATTCCTCACTATGCATTATATAATATAAGAGTATTGATGCTACCAGTGCTCTTGTTTCGCCATTTCCAACTGGTGATAAGTCGATAACTGTGCCATCATAGCTTTCAAACATTGATGCTATTATCTCAAGAGTCAGCTTCTCTTGATTATCAAATATTGATAAATCATTACTTGTAAAGAAGCCCTCAAGTAGATCCTTGATAATTGTTAGGCAGTGCTTCTCTAATCCAGATGCAGTCTCAACATAATCCTGAAGCTTGTTAAACATCTCAGTTAAGTCTTGGGTATCTCTAGTAATGTATTGCATAGCTTGGTTAAATACGAGCTTCCAGTAGCTTGGTACTTTAACATCCATAGTTTCTTGACACATGATGATTAAGTGCTTTAAGAGGTCAATGTGCCTATTTGTAGGTATATCTACCGGGGGTAACAGTGGATTGAACCTCAGGTCAAAGCCGATTCTAACTGTTAGTAGGTTTGTGTCATCTATTACATGGCTAGACCAGTACCCACTTAGGTCGATGAAGCATATCTTTATACCTTTCTCTTGATACTTTTTAAGCAGTAATGCAGTTAGATGATCGCTGTACTTCACTAAACATAAAACTTTTCTATACTTTTGAACATCAATGTTGATATAATATTCCTTACTTAGAGATTGGATTTTCCCGATCATACCGTTAAAAACAGGATATTCAGTACTCTTAAAAACGAGGTTCAAATTTTAATTTGCAAATTCTTTGCAAAGAGATTTGAACCTCTTTTTTATGGCTTAATTATTGTAATATCGACTTTAATCTGTTCCTAGTGATATATTTGTATGATGATTGAAGTAGAGATGAAAATTCCAGTTAATGAGCTGTCTAGATATGAGCATATACTCCAGGAGATAGGGGCGGAGTTTTTAGGTGAAGAACATCATATTGATTTATATTTTCAGCATCCATGTAGAGATTTTAGAGTTACGGATGAGGCTTTAAGAGTAAGGATATGTGGAGATAAGATATTTCTGACTTATAAGGGCTCTAAGAAAGATTTTAAGCTTAAAGTTAGGCCGGAAATTGAAGTTGAAGTTTCCAACGCTGAAAAAATTATGGAGATTCTGTTGTTACTTGGTTTTAAGTGTGTAGCTAAAATTAGAAAGAGAAGAAGAGTGTATAAGGCGTTTAATTTGAAGATTGCTTTGGATAGTGTCTCTGGTTTAGGTAATTTTATCGAGATTGAAGCTATCGTGGATGAGGAATATAGTAATGCGATAGATAAGGTTAAGACCATAGCTCGTTATCTAAACCTTCCACTTGATAAAAGCATTATAGAGTCATACTTGGAGCTATACCTAAAGAAACATGGAACTCCTTCTTCAAAGTCTCTTACCTAACTTGCCTTTTTAGACTAATAATTAATGTTTTTTAAATATATTATGTATGAATGGATTTGGCTTTGACATAATTGGGCTACTATTTTGGTTTCTACTACTATATGCATTAATACATCCACAAATACAGTTTAAGCTTCTACAGTCTTCAAGAATGCGTCTTTTACGCAGAATGGAGATAAAGTATGGATGGAGAGTAATTACGATGATACATAGGCAAGAGAGAATTGGTTTCTTCGGAATACCTGTTTACAGATTCATAGATATCGAGGATTCAGAGGCTATTTTAAGAGCTATACGCTCTACACCACCAAATATGCCGATAGCAATTATACTTCATACTCCAGGTGGTCTAGTACTAGCAGCAGCACAAATAGCAATGGCTCTGAAAAAACACCCAGCAAAGAAAATTGTCATTGTTCCTCACTATGCAATGAGCGGCGGTACACTCATAGCTTTAGCAGCTGATGAAATTATAATGGATCCAGCGGCTGTGTTAGGACCGCTTGACCCTCAGATCCAAACTCAGAGAGGGGTACTACCGGCGCCATCAGTTATAAAAGTTGCTGAGGAGAAAAAGGAGAAAGCGAGTGATGAAACCCTTATATATGCTGATGTAGCTAGGAAGGCTCTGGATGAGATTAGAGACATTATCATTTACTTACTTAAGGATAAAATCTCAGAGGATAAAGCGAATGAAATAGCCAAGAAGTTAACGGAGGGACATTACACACATGACTATCCAATAACTATTGATGAGGCTAGAAGACTTGGTTTACCTGTAAGTACAGATGTACCAGCAGAGGTATATACTTTAATGGAACTTTATCCACAAACTATTCAGCAGAGACCAGGTATAGAGTATATGCCTAGACCGCCAGTGCCATATTATCATAGAGGAAGAAATGGAGGATAATCCCCTTAAACACTTTTTCTGTTTTAATTAAACATTTTTAATTAAACATTTAACAGCTTTTCTTAAATATTACTTATGTCTTATGTGGATAACACTATTTAGGGTAACTTCAAGTATTATACTCTTGATTATACTAATCATTTTTATGGAGGGGACTTAAGATTGAAGAAGATTCATGGATTGCTTTTTGGTACAGCAGGTGTACCCATCAGTACTCCAAAACCTAAGAGTAGCGTTAATGGTATTCTGCAAGTTAGGTCTCTAGGCTTGGATGCTATGGAACTTGAGTTTGTTAGAGGAGTTAAGATGGGTGATGAACTTGCTATTAAAGTGAAGCAGGTTAGTCAGGAGGCAAATGTAGTTTTAACAGCTCATGGTCCATATTATATTAACCTCAACTCTCCAGATCCAGCTAAAGTTAAAGCAAGCATAAATAGAATTCTGGATACGGCTAGAGTGGCTTTTAAGGTAGATGGATGGTCAGTCGTATTTCATCCAGCATATTATGGTAAGGATGAGCCCGAGATGGTATATGATAGAGTTGAGAAAGCACTAAAGCAGGTGATCGACACACTAAAGGATGAAGGAATCGAGATTTGGATTAGACCAGAAACCATGGGTGGACTAGCGGAGTTTGGAAGTTTAGAGGAGATTATCAAGTTAAGTGAAGAATTGGAGTATGTGCTTCCATGTGTAGATTTCGCTCATATACATGCTAGAAGCCTAGGTGAGTACAACACATATGAGGAATTTACAGAGATTCTAGAGACTATTGAAAAGAGGTTGGGGAAAGAAACACTAAAGAATATGCATATGCACTTCTCAGGGATAGAATATGGCGATAGAGGGGAAATAAAGCATCTAAA
>CAYTHX010000026.1:0-13856 GCA_964437705.1 uncultured Nitrososphaeria archaeon | reverse complement strand
TCTTGATATATAGGGTGGATATGAAGATATTCTATCTAGTATATGTTTTTAAGGACCTACCCATACTACTATAATCTTAAAAATTATTAGGAGAGACGTGTTCATTAAACCTCTTGAATTATGACTACTTATTAATTGGGTTATTTTTTGTATTTTTGGTGGCGATGAATAGGGATCAACCGTCTGACTAGTGGATGACGAGTTTTACCCCTATGAGCCACTAACTATGAGATATCGTAACTCATTATTCTCTTTGTGATAAATTTTGTTGTATATTGGTATATTACGGCTGATACTACGATAAATAGGACTAGTACTATTGTGATAATATCATTAAGTATAATTGTTAATTATGTAGTTGAATATCGCTATAGTTAGTGTTTTTTGTAACATACCTCTTGACAATTCACTAATTAACTTATCTCTCTTATCGTATAATTCGAATACCTTTAAGTAATACTTCATGTCATCTTCGATATCACTTGGTTTTAACCCTCGAAGTGTAGCTATAAACTTAATGAATTCAGTGTATTGTTAGATTTTGAAAGGCAACATGGTTCTCTGGAATATACCCTACATGCTTTAGTGCACTAACTCTATCCGGTATAACATCATATTTATTTCTATTAATTTTTAAAGAAACTACTCCTCCTTATGAAATAATTTAGTTATCTTCTCTAATATTGAAGACTTTGGATTAAATAGTCTATGTGCCTCTCTAGAGAACATATCATCTCCAGAGTATATCTCTTCATCTTCATAGTTAACAATCACTAATCCGATTCTTTTATTAACTCTCCCTCGAAATCCCTCATACATCATGTACTGGCCATTAATTATACCCCTAAAAATACTAGATACATATTCATCCACACCCCTACCAATTTCCCTAGACAGAATAGCTATGTACGCAACATCCACCTCCCACTCAATACCCTCAGGAGTAGTGAATCTAGTTTTCTCTACAAACCTCTTTACAGCGTTAATAATCTTCTCAATTATTGAAATATCAATATAGTCTACTACAAATATGATAGCTGCTGCTCCATATGGTATAATTTGGTAAGAGAGAAATCGTGAGAGAAATACTGGTTTATACTTTTTAAAATGTCTTGAATGTCCATATAGGAGATACTTACATTTTATACCATTAATATCTATATTTTCTTCTACTTTAAACCATCCAACTCTCCACTCGTCACTTAAGATCCTATTAACAACTTTATTTAGATATTTAGAGAGATCCACAAAAACAAATTACACTACAAAATACAAATATAATTTATAGTTTTATTGGAAGATTTTTGATGGCTATGTTTCTAATTTATCTTAGCATCTTTATATTCTCTTTATTAGTTAGTGATGATTATAGACTTTGATGATTTAAAGCCTTTAGGTTCTACGGGAGAAAGGATACCAGCAATTGGTATTGGTACATGGGATATTAGGGATTATATATTGGCAGAGGATGCTTTAGCACATGCCGTTGAGATCGGTTTAGGGATGATTGATACTGCTGAGATCTATGGTAATGGGTTAGCTGAAGAGCTTGTTGGAAGAGTTATTAAGAGGGTGGGGAGGGAAAACGTTTTTATTACGACAAAGCTTAAGCCTCAGCATTTTATATCTAAGTATACAGTTTTTAGAGCTATTGAAAAGTCCTTAGCTAGGCTTGGCATTTCCACGGTTGATTTAGTACTTGTTCACTGGCCAGAGTATATAATTCCAATTAAGAACTATATTAAGTATTTAGAGGCTTTGGTAGATAATGGTTATACTCGATATATTGGTGTAAGTAATTTTAGTTTAGAGGATTTAGCTCTTGCACTAACATATTTAAAGAAGCATGATATTGTTGTTAATCAAGTCAAGTATAGTGTTTTGGATAAAAGTGTTGAAAAAGGCTTATTACCATATATGATTGATATGAAAATTACTATGCAAGCGTATACTCCTCTTGAGAGAGGGGCGATAGCTGGAAATAAACATTTAATTGAGCTGGGGAAGAAATATGGTAAGACACCTGTACAGATAGGGCTGAATTACTTGATTTCACATAAGATGGTTGTCGCTATACCGAAAACTGAAAGAAGAGAGAGAGTTGATGAATTTAAAGGCGCTATGGGATGGAGACTTTCGATAGATGATATTAAATACTTGCGCGATATATGATTCTTACTGATGATTAATGAGTAAACGTGCTATTATTTTACTTTTCATCGTTATTGGAGGATTATTTCTATCATACTATTCATTGGTTTGGAAACTTTTCTTTGTAGAGGGCAGTAATGTAGTTATAACTGTTAGTGTTGATAGTGGGAATATAAATAATTTAGAGGATTTCTTAAGCATACTTACAGAGAGTAATATAAAGTATGTTGTATCATTTTATCCAAACTTTCAGAATATAGTTGATAAGGATGAGTATCTAATTATTAAGAAGTTGCTTGATAATGCTTCTGAAGTTATTAGTTCTACATATTCATATGTTCCCTTAACGCGTTTACCAGATGAGATTATTAGAGTTGAGATATTATCCTCTAACATATGGTTTAATGAACATTATAGGGATAAATATAACCCACATGTCTTGTATCTTCCATGGGGCGAATATTCTTCAAGCATAATACATATACTTAGAGATACTAATATATCTGTGACCGTATCTTACACTGATGCTTATGAGAAGCGCAAAGTCTATACAGATAATGATTTGTTTATCATTCTTGGATTAAAACTTAATGGCTTATCTCCAGATGTTGTGTTGAACATTTTAAAGAATAATAAGGTGACTGTTTTTATCATCTCGTGTAGCGAAATCTCGTCTCTTGAGGATATAAATTTACTTAGAGAAATTATAGATGATATTACTAAGCTGGAGAAGAAAGGTGTCATCAGACTATCAACTTTTTCTGAATTAACTACTGACTTAGGAAATATCGCAGAGAAGAGGAGGAGCATTTCTATTGAGAGGCTTATACCTATAGATATGGGTTTGATTGATGACTTCCAGGGAAATTTATCTTTAGCTAATTATTATCTCAAGAGGCTTAGGTTGAAGGATTATGAACTCTACGCTAATTGTTCTCATATTGTTTCTAGCTTGATTGACACTACACTTTTCTACTCTGACCATAGTATTTCTGAGAGAGAAATGCTGAGTTATAAGATGTATCAAAGGATGTATTTACTGCAATTTATGGATATTATAAGGTTTTTATCGAAAATGTTATTATCCACAGTTAAAAGCTGGATTTATATTTTGCAAGCTGATAATGTCTCATACAACGATTTAGTAAACTTACCTGTAGATCTTCTCGTTATTGATCCAGATGACTTTAACTTAACTTATGAGGAAATTAGTAAGTTGAAGGAGCGTGGTAAAATTGTATTAGCGTATTTGAGTATCGGAGAAGCAGAGGATTACAGAGATTACTGGTGTGCTGATTGGAGACCTGGTGAATATCCAGAATGGTTAGGTCCTGAAAATTCGGAGTGGCCAGGGTGTTATCCAGTTAAGTATTGGTATATTGATTGGAAGGGTATTATAGCTAGTAGATTAAGGGAAATTATAGAGATTGGTTATGATGGTGTATATCTTGATAAGGTTGATGTATATTGGTATTGGGCTGAAGAGGGATATCAATATGATTTTCTTACGTTTGAAATGGTGAAGTTTATATCTGAAATTTCTACATATGCTAGAAAAATGAAACCAGGTTTCTTAATTATACCCCAGAATGGAATTGAACTGCTGGAAAATCCAAAGTTCATATCTATCATTGATGGTATTGGTAAAGAGGATACTTGGTTTATGGATGATAAACCTAGGAGTGCAGAGGAAGTTCAGTATGACCTATACTACCTTAACATTGCAAAAAGAAAGCATATAATAATTTTGGTTATCGATTATCCAAGAGAAATTGAGAATATAAGGATATTTTTCGATAAAGCATATTCATATGAATTTATTCCTTATGTTGGCACTAGAGAACTTAGTAGAATAGGCTATTATGAAAAACCATAGCTACATTACTTCTTTAGTATTAGGAAAACTGCATTTGTAGGTCCATATCCAAATTGTTTAGCAAAATTCTCTATTCTCTCAATATCACGTTCTATCTCGAAACGAGGTATGCCTACCAAGGTTTTTGCTAAATTCTTAGTTTCTCTACCCCACATTTTTAAGAAGACATTACCAGAAATTTTCTCTCCAAATTTTACCTCTTTATGCATACTAACTTTAAATGAAAAATTACGAAATAAAAATAATAGTTCGTCTATGTTTTTAACACCTAGGGCTTTAATACCTTTTATAAGCCTCAATACTTTAAGGTATAAATTCTCAGTATAAATTGGTAAAGCTTCATTTATTGGGAGATCCTCTTTACGTACTTTATCAATAAAGAAAACTTCTCCATTTACACGTAGAACACGCTTCACCTCCATTAAAACCATATCAACCGAATCTAGACTGACCTCATGTAATACGTTTATCATTAATATCGAGTTAACTGAATTATCTCTAATCGGAATAGTTGAAATATCACCATAAATTAAGTCATATATTTTATCTGTGATATTAAGCTCTCTTAGTGAATTTATATTAATATCTAGGCCAATTGGGTAAATAGTTGGTTTCCTTAAAGTAAGTTTTTTAATCCACGCTCCCTTTCCACACCCTAAATCTAGTACAATACCACGTGCTCTAGTGATAATCTCTTCTCCGACACTCATAGTTCAAGAATAAAGGATATTTTAACTTGATTTTATACTTAGTTTTCTCGCTACCTCGTATAGAATAAGTAGAATAATCATAAATACTAAGCCAAACATATATGGGAGCTTAGGGTCTATATTTGCGACAATCCCACATAATAACGGTGAGGCTATGTAAAGAGCTTTCCTAACACTTTCTATGGATCCCTCTATCAATGCGATTTCCTCATCAGATACTATCTCGTAATACCAATTTCTTTTGAATATAAAAGTTATCGTATCTCCTAATCTACCGATGTAAAATGCTAGTAGTATAAATATGAAAGGAGGGGATAGCATAACTATTAATAGCCATAAAATTGTGATTATAGTTCCTATTTTGAATGCTCTAAATGACTTTGATACACTAATTCTATCGGTTATGTATGTTCCAGCTATTGTAGCTAGAGAAATTGAAGCCTCTACTAAACCAATACGTAGTAGATTACCTCTATACACCTCCATAATATAGTAAACTAGAGATAAAGTTGATGCAAATATCCAAACCATAGTAAATGTGATCTCAACAGTTATGTAGATCCATACCCTCCGTAGAGCACGAGTAATTTTAATTTTTTCTCCTTCTTCTTCAGACTCTACAGGTTTCATAGGTTTTAGAAATGTAAAGGTATATAATATTAGAGATAGGTGTACTAATACCAAAGAGGACAAAAGCGATTCTAATAGAGTTGAGATCTTGATATAAAACCCCTAAGATGTACCTCCATATTGGATATGTGAGTACTATAGCTGCTTCAGGCAGTCTTAGATGCTATGCTAATGCATCTTTCATTTTATCACTAGGGTAAATAAGCTTTTCATAAGCAGGATAAATAGGGTAAAAGTAACCGGATAGGTCCTCAAATATTAAAGCTATCAGTATTATAATTGGTGCTATTGGTCCATAGGCTAATCCAAGTAGTATTCTAGATATTCCTTCAAGAAAATCTATAGAGACAATTCCAATTCTAAGGTCATTATATGTAAATACTTTTCCCATGAGATAGGATATTGGTACTCCAATTAATTGGATAGCTGTGAATATTAGTCCTGTTTCAACTATCGTATATCCAAGACTTACTTAATAGATAATACGGTATCATATACCATGTAAATAATAGAGGGCATACGATAACGATATATAATATATCGCCTAGCTTCAACAGTTAACTCTCGCCAATACGATCACTTCACATCCTAACTTACTTAATCACTGCTAGCATAAGATTATTTACATTTAGCCCAGTTGACCCAGTTATTATAGCAGACGAAATACTGTTAAGTAAGGTATAACTATTACTTTCCATTAAGTACTGATTAACATTAAGTCTATCCTTAGCAATCCTCTCAAAGGTATGTTTGTCAGCTATAGCACCAGCTGCAGATGAATTTCCATCTATACCGTCACTATCAATAGCTAATAAGGATATATTCTTTGGATAATTTAATGCCAGAGCTAGCTTAAGAACTAATTCCTGATTTGGCCCTCCTAATCCATCTCCTAGAACCTTTGAATATGTTTCTCCTCCAAATATTAATATACAAGGTTTTCTAAGAGGCTCATTATTATGAATCTCCTCTAGAATAACTGGCTTTAAAATTTCAACAGCCAAGTCAACACTTGTATCTATAAATGAGGACATTATTGCAGCATTTATATCCATCGATACTAAATACTCTTTTACAGCATTAAGTAAATCGAAATTTCTTCCTACAATAAAATGCTCGACGTAATAATCATAGCTTTGGAAATATTCCTCTTTAGCTAGTACTTTGATAACATTACTAGGGAGCTTTTCTAGTAGCCCAGCGCTCTTAATTTTGGGTAGTATATTAATGTAATTAGGAGTAATGTTATAGAGTGGTGCTGATGCTATAACATCTAAACGATCACCGACAACATCAGAGATTACTAGAGCTATACAGTTTCTTGGATAGACGTATCTAAGTAGTTTACCACCCTTAACTTTAGATAAAATACTTCTTACCGTATTTATCTCCTCTATCGATAATCCGGAGTTAACAAGTAACTTGTACGTATAGACTAGCTCATCCATGCTAATAGATTCGTTTGGTATCTCAAATAACGAGGAACCTCCCCCACTAATTAAGAAGATTATAAATGCAGAATCATCAGTATCCATTAAATAATTTACCAACTTTGTAGATGACTTTAAAGTATCTACGTCAGGATACGGATGTGATGCTCCATATACCTCTATTTCGCTAAAGCTATACTTATTAATATCTTCCTTTGGAACTATAATAGCGCCACCTGCAACTCCACCAAGAATTTCGATAAGTGCTTCAGCCAGATAGCCTACAGACTTCCCAAAACCGAAAATATATGTATTGTCTATGTTAACTACATATTCACTATTATATACTGCTAGTATTCCTCCTCTATACCTAACTATCTTATGCAAGTAATTCCTAGGATCTACACTATTTAGAGCATAGTTCAGCGTATTTAATAATAGTCTTCTAGTCTTTGTAATACCAATTTCACGATAATTTTTGATATAATTTTGCCAAATCTTAAATTTCATCGTCGAGTCACAATATTATACAATGTCAAGATAATTGTACTATTATAATGGAAATATGCTTTTATAATAATTAAAATAATGTATTTAACCTCAAAATAGTTTAAGAGATTTTCTTACTCAATATTGGGTCAATAAGTGTATCACAAATAATGTCTATCATGTTCCATACTTTACTTCTTGTATCTCCCTTAAGAGATTCAAGTTTATCCATTAACGCTATTATGATTTCTCTAAAGTTATTAGGGAGGTATTTAAGGCTTTCAGCGATTAGAGATCCGATCTCTCTTTTATATATGTCAATGTTAAGTATTGGTTTTGCAGTAGCATATACCTTAAAGATTGTTAATATGTGGTTAATCTTCATATAGTTATTCCATGAAAGGTTCCACGCTTCAATCTCATCTTCTGAGACCTTTAGAATTTCCTTAATGAGATTATATTGACATTCTAGAAAACCCTTGTTTATTAAGTAGTTTGTTACTTCATAGTCTTTAACAGCTATCGATGTTAAGTAGACTATTCTATTAGTGAAATCTTTAGTCAACATATATTTATTAGCGAGATTTAGCAGCTTTTCGGTAGGTGAAAAAACATAGTACTCTAAGGATCCATGTAGAATTGCATGTCCAACTTCATGTCTAACACCACCTATAAAGGCTAGCTTGGGAAGAGATTTTGATAACTCGTAACATATTAATATTCTTGGATAACCCATCCACGCATCATGCATAGCAAAGAATAAATCTCCAACTTCAACACCAACTTTAGTATATTCCTGCTCCCTAAAGCTCTTTAGAACATCAAGCTTATCGAACAAAAGTACCTCTATGTAAATATCTGGATCTCCAGCTTTAGTTAAAGTGTTACTAATAGTTTCTAGGACATCATTCACAAAGTCATCGGAAACAGGACCAAACTTAAACACATTAATCTTCATAATTCTAATTTACACCTAACACTAAAGCTACCATTCAATTAAAAAGTATTAACAATTTTGTTAATAGGTATTTACAGTTAATAGGTTTCACAATTTAGATAGAGACCTTTATAACGAAAACATAAAAATTATTGGAGGGTGGGTTAACAGTTTTTCGTGTTAATAGTTACTTTTTCTTGACTAGGGATGAGATAGCTATTAGTAATGCTATAATTGTCAGGACTATGTTAACTTCTATTAGAAGTAGTATTGTATTTTGATTCTCCTTTAATGTAGAAGTTTCATCAGCAACTGATTTCACATTCGCACTTACTTCATCTATCGATGTTCCTAAAGCATTTAGTAATTCTGGTAGCTCCTCAACTTTCACTTTGATTGTACCTACATCAGTCTTTAATACCGCAACATCATTCCCGATAGAAATAACTTTGTTCGCTACATCTCCTAGAACAGCTTTAAGTGAATCAAGTCCCATCTGGATATTCCCAAGGTTAGTTTGGACCGTAGCTATACCATCTTTAATCTCAATTATAGTCATATTTAACTCATCGATAGTAGCTTTTAATTCACCGAGAGCAGTATTAATTATTACTAAATTACCTTCAATTGTAGCTAGTGAACCGTTTACTAATTCTTTTAGCTCATTAATAGACTGATACATCGATGTGACTTGGGACATACTACAATCTTTTCTATAAAAGAACCAGTACCAGACATCTACAGAGACTAATACAGACTTCCCTAGCATGCTAGGAACAGTGGGCATACTTGCCTTAAATAATCCTACACTAACAGCTTCGGGAGTTAGAGAGACGGTTTCATTTCCGACTGTTACCAAAATAACTAGAGCATCTGGGTTAATTGCTTTATCTCCAAACATCGTTAATACATATACAGTTAACTCTTCTCCCGGTACTAATGTCGATGGAGATATAACTTTTACTCTAAATTCTTTTTGTGGAGTCATTGTCTTAAAGTAATAGTCTAAGAAGAACCCCCACCAAGTATCTACGGAGAAGGCTGTTTGTTCTAAGTATAGCCATCTCTCCTCAAGATACCAGTCAACAGTTGGTGGAAGATATATCGCCATCCCGAGGGCATTTGGATGGTCACTCCCATGGAACGATGCTATCGTAGCATTTTCAATTAATCCTGCAAGGAGAGTGGCTGGAGATGACAGATCGTAACTAAAGCCTTGTGTAGTGGACAATCTTGAAGCAAAATCGTGGAGATCTAAAAATTCGCCTAAGCAGAATTTCTCAGTTTCATTTCTAATTTTATTTATTATACTAGCATGCTCTGGGTATAAGTATACTTCTATGGTTAGCATATATGCAAAATAGTTTATAGCGTTGATTATATCTGGGATACACGTTAGGTTTACTGCTGAGAGAGTTGCCCATGATATAGGATAAACATTTGTATAGTAATTACCATATCCAGATACGATATTTTCAGCTAATGTAGCTGCATCCATATCTGGGTTTAGAACAAGTGGTACTAAGAACGAGTCATAAGACCATCCATCGACTGGCTCAAATTCCTCCGATGCAACCATTATATCTGCATATGGATACATATCATACTCCACTTCTATCATTTGTAATAGACATACATCAAAACCTATTATATCAAAGTGAATTCCTAATAAAGCAGCGTAATTCATGATCTCAACAAGTTCTAATTCAGTTAGGTAATCTAGCCCATTAGTTTCATCCCAACAAACACCTTTTACCACCGGAGAAACTCCCGCCCTTCTCCAAGAATCTCCATGATCCCAGAATACTATCATGTAATGTTCAGCTGGGAAGTTATGAACTGTATAATTGATAAAGAATTTTGCCGTTTCAGGATCTCCCATATTAACCTCTCCAAGGTTTAGCAATAATTCAGAGTTTATGGTTTCAGTATCTGGATCAAATAATACCTTATAAATCCTTGCTTCAGTCCAATTACCATTAGAAGCGTCATATCCCTCAATTCTATCCATTAAAACAATTATTGCTACATCGTCAGTTGAACCAGCCATTTCCATCTCATTAAAGTCAGAGATACCAGCAGCCTCTAAGTTATTATCAGCATCAAGATATACCATTATAGTCCATTTATATTGTGGCTGCTCTTCCGCAGAAACATTTACCACTGGTATAGCTAGGATAATAGGTAGTAACAACATAGTGATTACTAGTGAACTAAGCATTTTATTCATAAGTTTATCACCTCAAAATACTAAGCTATAATACTATTCTATTATTTAAAATATAGATTACTGCAGTAAAAAGTAAAGATAAGTATAGGAATATATTATTTATAATTTAATGTAGTATGAAATTATATTCAGTTTTAGGTTATATTTATGGATTTACATGCAACGAGAAATCGGGTTTTACAAACCTATTTTCTTAGTTGATATAGCTTATATATTGAGAGTAGTAATTTACCGCTATCTGTTATCTCGATTTTCCCTCTTCTTCCCCTCAACCGAGTGATCAATCCATTTCTTGACAATTTATTAATTACCCTATATATACTTGATTGAGAGCAACTGATTTTATTTGATAGCTCTGTAATTGATAGAGTATTATGTTTCGCTAGGATTTCTAAAATCATCATTTCGTACTTATTCAGCTTTGGATATGAAAAAATAAACTTTGGAACTTTAACTTCATGCATCTTACTCTCACTATATGTATATACGCTTTTAACCCTAGGGTCAATTTGTCCATATAAGGTTAAAAGTGTTACTATAGACCGAGGTCCACCGATAGCCCATACATGAATTTCATCATAATCTCCTCTTGATGTGTATTCTAGGAGTATCTTTAAGTCATTAATGACGTCAGTTTCTGAAACTTTACAGTACTCGTAGGAAATGCTTTGCCCTCTAGCTATTAATCCATCTATAACTTCTTCAATTGCTGCTCTAGATTGTTTAGAACGTGGAACTTCAACTTCTGGAACTATAAATAGTAATTTATCATTTGCAAATAAGGATACTTTACTGAGCATATATGTTACTTGGGTAATGTCAAAGCCCAAACTTATTATGTAGAGCCTCACAGACTCTACTCACCATGTACAGTTATAGGTGGGTATTATACAACTCAATAATTACATAATTATATGATTACGTAATCTTTTAATATAGATTATTTTTTAATCATTTTTATTGCTAACTATTAAAATACTCTACTTTATACATCTTTAGAGATAAATAGTTATGCTTTATACATGTTTTATTCGACACTTATATGATTAATTTTTCTGATGAGAAGTATTGATATAGCAGCTTCCGGTATTTGTGCTGCTCTATATGCCGGTATTGGATACTTAACTTATCTTGGTATTTTTACCCCTGTAATTGGTGTTGTTAGGTTTTGGCCTGCAGTAATTATTCCAGGAATATTCTCAGTTATTTTTGGACCGCTTGTTGCAGCTATAGGCGCTGCAATTGGGATATTTATTAGTGACATGTTAATTCATGGAAATGCCTTATTAAGTATTACCGTAGGTGTTCCAGCTAATTTTATAGCGTTCTATATTATGGGTAAGATTGCGAAATATAAACTTAGTGCTTCAAGATCTATAGCTTCTACCGGGCTATATTCAGTTGCTCTACTTGCTATTGATTTAGCTCTACATTATAATGGATTTATTAACGAGGAAGTTAGTATGATATTTATAGCTACAATAGTAATTACTTTTATACTGCTAGTTGTGATGTCCCAAATCTATAAAGAATGGATATCATATTGTATTGCCAGCTATATTGGCCTATTAGTTGGTAGTGCAATTATTGGAATTGGTGTATGGGGATTTAGTCAGTTATTTGTACTTCCATCTGGAGATGTAAATTTACCTTTAGTGGCTGCTGTAATATGGTTCATATGGGTATTCTCAACTGAGATCCCATTTCTGATAATATTGGGACCGCCTATACTTAGGCTGATATATAGAGTTATGCCTTACCTCACGGAAATCAGCCACTAAGCTATATGTTAAAAATCTTGTTTCTATAGCTCCATTCTAAGTTCTAAATTTACTTTTATAGGTGGATCTAAAGACGTTATTTTATCAATAAACTTCCTCCTTACCTCCATACTTAATGCTTCTGGAACATATACTCCCTTCTCCTCAACTTCTCCTTTCCCAAGCATATCTGCAAATATATAACATGATGCTGATGTAGCGTATGAAACATGATTTGCTTGTGGCATTTTCCTTACAATATCTACAATTGATGGAGTAACAGCGTAAACTCTTGCGCTAACTCTTTTATCACCTCTATAGCCCTCAACCATAGCTAGACATACCACCTTTCCATCCCTAACAATTCCTTCATTAATCCACTTAACAAGCATATCCTCAGTTGGTGGTCTGGGTATTACAGATAGAAATACTTTTAATGGTGATATTTTAGTGCCCTTGACATCGATGGGTTTCTCACTTAATAGCCCAAGCTTATATGCTAAATATATTATTTCAATACCTAGTCCACCAAACTTGAATTCTATATAATTAACTTTTTTTCCTAGGAACCTCCATAGTGTAAATAATTCCTCATGTATATGATGGAAAACTTCGACTTCACCAATAACTGGGAGACTTATTAACTGTCTACCTGAGAATGGAGGCATTCTAACCAAAGATCCATTCTTATAAATGTATGTATCTGCTAGACAATCCTCTATCATAACTTCTGGAGACCATGTTGTAAATGGAATATCGCTGTCCATAGTGCCTGCACAAACTAGCTTTATGGAATCAATAGCGTCTAAATCATCGGCAACATTAGCAATTAATATATTTGTAATTCCTGGTGAAAGACCAGAACTCGTAATTGCTGTTATATTCTTCTTCTTAAAATCACTATCCAACGCTATCTCTTTATCTAGATTTTCATACGGAGGGCCGAAAGCCATGTCAATATAATTCGCATTATTTTCTAATGCAGATTTGATAATATTTATGTTAAATTCAGGAGTGACTGCATTAATTATTACATCTGAATTCTTAGTAAATTCTAAAACTTCATTATAATTCGATGCATCAACTTTGTATCCCTCGACCCTCTCATATCTATGAATATAATCCTTAATAAAGCTCCATCTAATATCGCCAACACGGATTTTATCTACTTCAGGATTTGTATCCATAAATTTTGCTAGAACTCTCCCTTGTGCTCCGAATCCTACAATAGACACACTATATCCCAATAAGAATCACCAAATAAATAATGTTATACTAGGAATAATAGTATTCCAATTAAGAAAAGAGGAGTATACATCATATGGAGTAATATAGCGTGATTATATTATTTTATGCTAAAAAGTTCCTTAAAATAACGTACTATTGCGTTAAAGTTTAGGTAAATATGTGTAATTGAGAAACCTGCTAGAGTAAAGGCAAAATATGAATGTAGTGTTCTCCAATCATTCTTTGCAAGGCCAAGTAGCTCTATTTGCCCTCCTCGACCAGCTGGAGCAGTATAAAGCAATACGCCAGTAATAAAAGTCAATATTCCGGATATCAATATGATTAATGCAATAATCATCCTTACATAGGTGATAAATTTCACTATTCTATTCACCTCATCTACTAACACTAAACCA
>CAYTHX010000025.1:0-15971 GCA_964437705.1 uncultured Nitrososphaeria archaeon | reverse complement strand
GAATCAAAAAATTAACACTAATAATACAACCTAACAATAAAAACTGATATACTTAATTTTCCAGAATTTCTCTGTAATAATAGATTTTTCTAATCGTTAGAGATTTTCAGATAATTGACAAGAAATTTAGTCAAAAATCATATATCTAGCCCTTCCTAGGTTGTTTGGTGCCTTGATATAATGGTAGACATAGATTTCGAGGTTATTAATAAAGTTTTAAGGGATGCAACGAGAAGGAGGATAGCTCGACTTCCGTGGAGGGAAGGGCACTAACAACAAGAGAAATATTCTAGGAAAAATTTCTAAAAAGATAAATAACTAAATATATTGCTCAATCTACTCATCACTTTTAATCTCTCAAGATGAATTTGAATATCATATAATAGTATTACAGAATAAGGTTATTTAGTAGGTGAATATGTTTGGTAGAGAGAAGTATAGATTGGTTAAAACAAGCTGAAAGAGATCTTGAAAATGCTAAGTATGAATTAGTAGGTGGATACTACGAATGGGCATGCTTTTTATCTCAACAAGCAGCTGAAAAAGCAGTTAAAGCTATTTTTCAAAAATTAGGATGTGAAGCATTTGGCCATGCAGTTGCTGGACTACTCCAAAAATTACCTAAAGAATATAAACCAAGTAAGGATTTAATTGATAAGGCTAAGGAGCTTGATAAAGCCTATATACCAACAAGATACCCAAATGCACATCCAGAGGGTGCTCCATATGAAGTTTATACAGAAGGTGAAGCTAAGAGGATGATTAGTTATGCAGAGGAAATCATCAAATTCTGTAAAGATATATTATCCAAAATATAATAAGGAGAAGATAATTAAACTACTAAAAGCAAAGATACATAGAATCAAAAAGAAAATTCCAGTCAAAAAGGTAATCCTATTTGGCTCCTACGCTTCAGGTAAATATACCGTAGCAAGTGATATAGATATACTAATAATCTATAAAGGACCAAAAAGAGAGGATGCATATAATATCTGCTGGGACATAATAGAAATACCAGAGCCTCAACTTCACATATATAGCGAGGAAGAATATGCAAAACTAAAACAAAGAAATAGTTCAATACCTAAAGAAGTAGAAACAAAAGGCATAACAATATGGGAAGAAAATACATAACAATTCATACCTTATCATCTATACATAATCTCTTTATATAAATATGCTAACAAATATATCAAGATAAAAAATATTTATTTAATCATTACACCATATGATATAAACCAAATGAATATAACATTGGTAAAAATATCTCTATGTTAATGACTCCACAAATCTTCTAAATAAGCTTTAAGATTCGGACTACCAGAATTAGCCCTAATCGTAATCTTCCTCATAGTTATATTCTACATAATACGAGGAATAATTAAGAAACTTAGAGGACATTAAAATTTCAATTTCCCTATAGTAGATTTCCATTTTATCAAAAAATTTAGGGAATATGTAAAATCTATCTTTATAAATAATAAGTATATTCGTAAATTTCTGATGGTTAAGGTATCTGTTGAAGAGGGATATTTCAAAATTGATGATCATAGGTTTCCCATTGAAGTAGATGATGTTAGTTGTGTTGAGATTCCATATTCTGTTGCAAAAAATATAATGCTCTCACAAATTCCTGAGGATTTTGAAATACTTATTTATAATAAGAAAGAGGGAGAAATCGTCGAACTTCTCGATATCGGAGAAATATACGTTGGTAGAGACTACGTTAGAATCGAAATTCACGAATATAGGAAATATTGGTACCTAGAAATTCCTATTGATAAGTATACTAGAGCTTTAGCTAGATATTACATAGATAATGGTTATGATATAGAACTATATGACGACGACCCACACTTCCACCTTCAAATATACAAACATATCCCCACTGAAAAAACCATAGAAGAAATCATCAACGAAATCCTCAAAATACACCAAGAATTCAATGAAAAAGTTAAACAAGTCTCAGAAGAAATCAATACAATCATCGAAAAACACCTCGGAAACCTAAACACAATAGACTAAAACCTAATAAACCCAATAACACAACACAAAAACACAAAAACATAGACCAGACTACTAATCAAATAACTAGAATACTCAAAAATATTCCAATCAACATTTTTTATCTCTCCAATAATCACGAAATAAAGAAATATACTAGAATTATAGAAATAAAATTCAAAATGTATTAACAACGAACGCCATAAATATATAAAAAATATTAATGGAGCCGGGGAGGGGATTCGAACCCCTGTAAAGCGGGTATCTGTTTCTATCATCGCCTTAGCGGCTCAATATACCAGCCTCTCAACACGAAACTGCAGTGCGGCCCAACTAATTATTAAGGGTGCCCGCCGCCTCGGCCACTCGGCCACCCCGGCGTCTCCATTATTATTTTTGTTTTTGGTTGTTTATTTGTGTTTGTTTTATTGTAGTGTTATTGTTGCTATTATGTATCCAATTGCTAGTAGTGTTGGTATTGTTAGTGTTAGTATTGTATTGTTTTTCATGGCGTATAGTAGTTCTTCTTGTGTGAATTTTCTCATTAGTATCTTTATATTTTTATTTGCTAGTGGAAGTGTTAGGTATGCTATGAAGAGGTATGGTGGTGCTACCTTAAGTACTATCAGTATAAATAGGTAAATGTATAGTAGGATGAGTAGTATACTATAAATTTTACTACATTTTTCATATCCAAATTGAGTAACTAGGTTTTTCCTACCTGTTGCTTTATCTGCCTCTACATCTGGAAATTCATTTAGTAGAAGTAGGTTGAATGTTGTTATCCCTGGTATTATTGATATGGCTACTGCTTCTAGAGTTATTTCTCCAGTAGCTACAATAAATACACCTAAGATGGGAAGTGTACCTAAACCTAATCCTGCAGAGATCTCTCCAAGCATACATCTAGCTAAAAACTGTGTATAAAGTAGTGTGAATATAGCTCCAAGAACTAAGATTGGTATGAGTAATGTTCCAACTGTGTAGAGGAAGTAAATGCCAATTACTGCCGCTATACTAAATGATATTAAACCTAAAAGTAGTACTTTAGATGGATTTATTAATCCAGCTGGAAGTACTCCACTTCCACCACTAAATGGTGTCTTTTTAGTTAAGAAGTCTGTACCAAATTTATAGTCATAGTATTCATTTAGTACATTTACTGAAATATGTAGTAGTAATAATCCAATAAGTGCTAAGATGACATTAAATGTATTTATTATTCCCGTATAAAGTGCTAATGCGCCACCAAGAAATACTAGTGTACACGACAATAATAGGAATGGTGTTCTTATAACCAATAACCAATTTTTGAATGTCATAGCACCATTATGTAAAAGCTAAATCAATAAAATAAACTTATTTGTATAAACGATAATAATCATTAGTTGAAGCCCCGCGAAGAACCGTCCCCCGAAGACCTACAATGGGGGGATGAAGATGAGGAGGGATCGACTAGCGGGGTACAACTTCTTACTTTAATTACTTTATTTATACCTTACACTTACGTGAATTAACTTTTTATCTACTTTATTTATGATAACTAAATTAGGTATGATTGTAAAAATATTTTTGCGGAGAGGGGTGAATACTGTAGTTGCTTAAAGTAAAAGTTGTAGTTGATAATAACCAAAATCCATTTACTACCTACTCTACTGGTTGGGGTTTAAGTATACTAATTGAGACTGGAGGATATAAGATTCTGTGGGATACTGGTCCAGATCCGGAGTTGTTAAGGAAGAATATGGAGGCTATGAATATTTCTCCATTTGATATAGATATGGTATTTATATCGCATGATCATATGGATCACTATGGAGGACTAAAGTATCTTGCTGAGTTTAACAAGGGTGTAAAGGTATATGTTCCTTACGGTATGTCCGATTCTACAAAATCTTGGATTAAGGGTATGGGTTGTACTATAGCTGAAATTAATACTGCAATACCAGTTGGTGGTGGAATATTAGATACTGGTCAATTATATGGTCCTCCATATGAACATTCAATTGTAGCTTTAGATGGTAAGGCAATCCTATTTGTTGGATGTAGTCATCCAGGTATTGTAAACATCGTTGAGCGTGCTATTTCACTAGGATATAAACCAGACTATATAATTGGTGGACTGCATCTAGTGGGGAGTAGTGAGGAAACAATAGAGCAAGTTTTAAATAAGCTATTTAAACTGGGTGTTGAGAAAGTTGCACCAATACACTGTAGCGGAGATAGAATTAGAAGTTTAATGGAGAAAAAGTATAAGGATAAGTACATGAGGATGTATGTGGGAAGTGAGTTAACAGTATAAAAAGGTATCTTTTATTCAGTATTTATCGCTATTATTCCATTTGCTGAGCCTACTCCCTTTTCACCCTGCATATCTAATACAAATAGTAGATACAACTTATAACCATTATCCCCTTCTGGCGTCCAAAATCCAAAGAGAATCAATCTACTCTGTTTCTCTCCACTTAGCTTAATTATCACCTTAACCGTGTGCTTCTGTAGATTAGCTATCGCTATACCTTTCTCCACAGTGAGTGATAGAGTGGTATCTTCACTTACAATTGTGATTTTGCCATCAACTACCTCAAATATTACACGGTTATCCCTCTTCTTATGTAAACTTAATGTAAACTCACCATTTACACTAAACTCTCCATTTCTTAAATCACCAATACCATTAAATGTCAGAGTAGCTGTTTTATTAGACACCCCTCCTCTATATTCCTCAGCGTACATATGTCTAAAGGAATTTCTGTGAGTACACTCAGAGTTTTCATGTACTTTCATCTTCTGCACTTTACCATGATCTACATTTCCTACGCCACATGCATCACTAGTAATAACACCGTATACAGGAATCGCCACTATTAATACTAAGATAATAGCCGCAGCAACTGCAATTACTTTTTTATTCATTAACATCACCCAGAATACTCTAGTTAATACTGTTTAAAAGGGATTATGAATGATGAATATAGACGGATCGTCTATTGAACAAACTTAAATAAAAAACTCTTTTAGTACTTGAAAAAACTAGGATGATTTCTACTTATTTACTTTTCTCTTATTTCCTCAAGGAATTTCTTTAGTGCCTCTATATTCCACTGATGAATACTCTTCCTTCTCTTATCCACGTACAAACCCAACTTTCTAGCTTTTTCAATAGTTAATCCGACAGCTTTAAGTTCTTCGACACTAAATCCTCTACCAACCCTAACTTCTTTGCTTTTCTTCGCAGGTTTATACACTTTAGCACTTACTGACATTAATCGCCACCTCCATACTACTGATTAATTCTAAGCTAACCTAACTTAGAGAGAATATAATTTCAAATAAAAATTTTCCTCATATTTAATTACTTACTTCTTCATAATTCAACTTTTAAATTAGGATCATATAGGTATATGAAATTGTCACTAGGGTTAAAGAGCATTCCTATAGCCTTAATCTCAACTCCAATTTTCGAAGCCTTCCTCAACAAACTATGAATTATACTATCAACCTTGTTGTTAGGTTTAAACTTAGATACATTAGGTAATGCAGCAATAAAAAGTATAATACATCTATCACAGAGTTCTATGCTTTTAATTAGTTCTCTAATATGACGTCTACCCCTTAAACTTAGGCAATCAGGGTATAAAGCATACTCTCCTTCCCTCAATACAGCACTCTTAACTTCTAGATAAACTTCTCTCAAGTTACACATTAAAAGATAATCAATAAGTGAATTTCCAAGTCTTACATTCCTTTTTGCTACTCTACAATTTGCTAGCCAAGGTATAGCACCTAGCTCTAAAGCCTTCTCAAAAGCCCTCATCTGCATCATTGTATCAAGAATTGCACCATATCCATCATCATAAATAGCAAAGAGCCTAAACCTAAGCTTACCTCTCTTCTTCACCTGACAAAAACCGATTTTTCCCTCACTAAGTAGCTTATCTAATCTTCCAGTATTATTTATGTAAGCATATTCTATTTTTCTATCTCCAAAGATAACTTCAGCTACAAATTTATTAACTCGCCTTACAACGATACATCGAAAAACATGATCTACATAAGCTATAGGTAGCATAAATCTCACATTCAAAATACTTAGTACCTATATAATTGAAGTATATAGAGAACCAAATTTTTTAATTCTTAACTTGACTATCATAGGTAATAAAGAAAGTAGCAACTAAATAATAATCTTCTTTATAATCTTCTTTCATAATTTTTATTGTGATTAAGAATGGTAATCATAACGTTTGACTGCTATGGAACATTAATTAACTGGATTAAAGGATTGACAGATCAGTTAAAACGAATATATCCTGATATGAGTGATGATGACATAAAGAATTTTATTGATAAGTGGTCTAGGTATGACCTCATGTTAGTTAAAGAGTATGGAGGTAGGAAGTAT
This sequence comes from uncultured Nitrososphaeria archaeon, assembly GCA_964437705.1. Classification (GTDB taxonomy): domain Archaea; phylum Thermoproteota; class Nitrososphaeria; order Geothermarchaeales; family JDFR-13; genus CAYTHX01. Next base: position 9,562 of record CAYTHX010000025.1, on the reverse strand, counting down.
AGGGAAATACTAAAGCAAGGAGTTAAGAAAGCTTTTACTGAATTGGGTATGAAGCCTAAAGATGAAGATTTAGATTTGATTTCTAAGTCAATTGGTGATTGGCCACCATTTCTAGATACAATTGAATACCTACCTTTAATAGCTGAGAGGGTTGATATAGGAATAATTTCAAATGTTGATTATGATGATCTTCTTAAGAGTGTTAAGAAAATTGGTGTTAATCCAAGTTTACTTGTGGCTTGTGCAGATCTTCCCGTTTATAAGCCTAATAAAATGGTATTTCAGATTGTAAAAGAGGAGTATGATCTAGACATTAATGAATGGGTACATGTATCATCATATATAGAATATGACTTAATTCCAGCTAAGGAATTAGGTATAACTACGATTCTAGTAGATAGATATAATATTTATAGCTCGAATGTGGAGAGGTATGTTGATTTTGTCTATGGGGATTTAGGTGGGTTATATCAAGATTTAGACTCAATATCAGCATAAAACTATCATCTAATATCTAATAAGTAGCTATAATTACTATAGCATATATTTATAGAATATTGAAAAATTTAAATATGAAGAATTATCTTCATATCAATTGAAAAATCATCTTCATACTATCTTTTTAGGTGATGCTTATGTTTGATGAAGAGACTTTAGTTTTCAGTTTCAATATACTGGGTGTACCTAAAAAGTTACTAAGAATATTTAAAATCTTAGCTAAACATGAGGGGTTAACAATTAAAGAATTATCTGAGCATCTAGGAATCTCTATACGTACCGTATATGAGCATGTTACTCAACTTATGAAGCATGGCCTAATTAAGAGAGTACCTAGTGAAAAGAATGGAAGATTAGTTTATGTCTATGAGCCTATTCCAAGGGAGAGATTCGTTAGTATAGTTAAGAGTAGGTTAAAGGAGTATATGGAGGTGTTTGAGGAATGGTAAATATAATTAATCCTGTGGGTGTATTCAAAGCGCTAATTGATAACAGGTTTATGCGTACTCAGCTAAAGAATCTTAGCACATACTGTGATAAGGATGGTAGTACACGTCTCGAGATTGCACTTGAGATATTTGTTGGATTAAGGGATGAACATGAGGTCTGCTGGAGGTGTAGGTGGACTTCAAAGATTGTAAATTGGCTTATTGGATTAGGAGCAAAGAGTTTTGGAACAACTAGAGATGAAGTTAGAGAAGCTATGAAAGATGTTTACTGGAGACGTGGATTAGCGTCAGTAGTTAAAGGCTTAGCAATGTTTGGTGTTAGAAAGCCGTTTGTTCCTGGAGCACCCTTCCTCGTAGTATGGGATGTAACGTATGCCTGTAACCTAAAGTGTAAGCACTGTTACGCGAACGCTGGTAAACCATTACCTGATGAGCTAACTACAGAAGAGGCTAAACGAGTAATCGAATGCTTTGCTAAGGCTGGAGTAGTTGCTATAGCATGGTCTGGTGGCGAACCCATGGTAAGACCAGATATATATGAGTTATCGAGATATGCATATGAAAGAGGAATATATGTTGCTATGGCTACAAACGGTACTCTAATAAATGAACGTACCGCTGATAAGCTTTGGGAGAGTGGGGTAAGATTCCTACAGATTAGCTTAGATGCAGCTACGCCTGAGAAACATGATGAGTTCAGAGGTGTTCCAGGTGCGTGGGAGAGAACGATTGAAGGGATAAAAGTTGCAGTTAAGAAGGGTTTCTTTGTTAATGTAGCAATGACGGGAGTAAAGACAAATAAGGATGAGATTCCTCAAGTTATTGAGCTATGTAGAAAGCTTGGAGTAAGGTGGTTTATGCTATATAACTTCGTGCCAACTGGTAGAGGAGTATTTATAGACAAGTATGACTTATCACCAACCGAGCGTGAGGAAATACTAAAGATGTTATGGAGAGAAAATAAGAAGGGTGGACTAGGTGTCTTAACAACTGCCCCTCAATACTCAAGGATCGCTATTATGGAGGAGGCAGGACTAACAGAACAAGACAAATTTATATTCCCAACGCACTTCCAGAATGCAGAATTAGGTGGAAAGCTAAAGAGCCTAGCTGACTTTATCGGTGGATGCGGTGCAGGAAGATTCTATTTTGGCTTATGGCCTAATGGAGACATAAGGCCATGTGTATTCTTCCCAATGAAGATAGGCAATATACTAGAGGTCTTAGATAACTTTGATGAGTGGTGGGCAAATAACAAGATTCTCCAAGACCTGAGAGATAAGGATAAGCTATATGAACCATGCGGCTCATGTCCATATAGGTATGTTTGTGGCGGCTGTAGAGCAAGAGCATATGGCTATCTAGGTGACTATATGGGTTCAGACCCAGGATGTATAGTATGTATAGATGTCTATAATAAGTTGAAGAACGGCGAAATAGAAGTTAAACCACAGCTATATGATCCAACACAAAAAGTTTAGAGATGAGTTTTCAGAACATAATAGACTTAATAGTAAAGTCAAAATACATAATTGCATTTACTGGAGCTGGTATATCAGCAGAAAGTGGAATACCCACATTTAGAGGTAAAGATGGTTTATGGAATAAGTATGATCCAACAGAGCTAGCTAGTCCAGAAGGATTTGAAAAAGACCCTATTAAAGTCTGGGAATGGTACAAGTGGAGAATGGAGATTATATATAATGCTGAGCCAAATATGGCTCATAAAATGCTTGCTCTACTCGAGGAAAAAGGTTATCTAGAGTCTATAATTACACAGAATGTTGATGGTCTGCATCAAAGAGCAGGAGCAAAAAATGTAATTGAACTACATGGAAATATTTGGAGAGCAAAATGCACAACCTGTACCTACAAAATTACATTTAAGAAACCACTAGATGAGATCCCACCAAAATGTCCCAAATGTAATGCACTGCTAAGGCCGGACGTAGTTTGGTTTGGCGAACCACTACCAGAGGATCAGTGGCATAAAGCTATAAATGAAGCATCTAAAGCAGATTTAATGATAACTATTGGTACAAGTCTACTTGTATATCCAGCTGCACATCTACCAATGATTGTAATTAAGAATGGTGGCTTTATTATTGAGATTAATCCAGATCCAACATATATCTCAAATCAACCATCAACTATCTGGATAAAATCTAAGGCAGCAGAATTCTTTAATAAAATATCAGAGTATATTATTAAGCTAACTCCTAGAGCATCTTAGGTAAAGTTACTTAAGCTAAAAATAGATCTATAGTTTTTGATACTCTAAATCTAAATTACTAAGTAGAACTACGTCGGGAGAAATATAGTTAGCTTTAAATCCAACCCAACGATTAAACCAGTAAAGAAAATCCTTTAACTCATACGTTACAAATAGGGAATCAATTACTCTAGCGTATAAATGAACTATCGAGTGAAATTTAAATATACCAGTTAGATATGCATTATGACCTATTATATCTCCAACCTTAATAACTAAACCATTTTTTTCGTATGCATATCCGAGTCCAATACTAATCTTCTCGTGAGCTAAATAACAAATATTTCCGTTTTTTTCATATAGAATTCTCTTTAAAATGCTAAGTTTCGGTAATACATCATAACAGAAAATATAACTGTTATTAATCAGCTTTGAGATCATCCTGATTATAGTTCCAGAACCATTAACCCAGTTACTATTATGAGCCATAATTAATTCAATATCATAATTTTTACCCATCAAACTGGTAATCACATCAAACCTCCAACTCCCACCTAAAATTACAAGAACAGTATTTATACCCAGCGACAGTAATCTATTAAAATAATTAATTAAACCTTTTCTAGCATCTGAATTATTTTTTAGCGCAGCTGAGAACTTCTTACCAGTTTCTTCACTTATCCCTATAGCTAAAATCTGTGTCTTCACAATTATATAATTATTATAAGCTGTATCTATATAGGATATTGACATGAAATTCGATTTTAAAGATAAAAATCAAATTAGGAAGTATATTTGGGATAAGCTTGTAGAATTAGGATTAGCAAAATTTCCTACACCACCACATGGAAGAATACCTAATTTTATTGGCGTTGAGGATTCAGCAATAAAAATTATTAATCTTTCTATATTTCGTAATGCTAAAGTTATTAAGGTAAGCCCAGATTCTCCACAGCGCTTAATCAGAGAAGCAGCATTAAGACATAATAAAATCTTAATTATGCCTACTCCGAGAATTAGAGAGGGTTTTTTACTACTAAATCCTAGAAGACTTTCTTGTTCATACAGCGCTGCCTCTACAATTAGAGGAGCATTTAAATATGGCTCTAAAGTACACCCAGAGGAGCTACCTGAGCTAGACTTAATTGTCACCGGTTCCGTAGCTGTAACTGAGAGTGGTAGACGGATAGGAAAGGGAGGTGGATATAGTGAGCTTGAATATGGAATACTAAGAGAGTATAATAAAGTTTCAGAGAATACACCAATAGCAACGAATGTCCATGATATACAAATTGTTAATTGGTTACCTAAAGATCCATACGATATAACCGTAGATTATATAGCTACACCGACAAGGCTAATTAAGGTAGTTAATAGGGAAAAGAGACCACCCGGTATATTATGGGAGTATCTCAAAACTGAAAAAATAAATGAAATCCCAATACTTATGGAAATGTATAGTAGAATAAAACAAAATGCTAAATTTTAGTGGTAATTTTATTGTTCATTAGCTGTATCTAAAGTTTTAGATATATTGTTTTCTGGCGGCCGTATTATGAAGAGAAGAAATTTTCTTTATGTTGTTGGGGCCGTGGGTAGTATAATAATCATTGGTGGATTATGGTGGTATTCCATTCGAAATACTACTTCTGAGAAAGCTGTATTAAGATTACTTACCCGAGCTGAAGAAGCTTTAGAGGATTTTATTAACCCATTTAGGGAGAAATATCCTAATGTAGACTTACGAATAAGTATATATAAAAATCAGAATGAAATGATAAATAGATTACAAGCTGGGTATAAGGCTGACGTAATTACTCTATGCATAAATAGAATTTCTATACTAAAGGATCTAAAATTAATACAGCCTATAGATGTCAATAAACTTAAATATTGGAATGAAATATTTAAAGAATTCAAAAATATTCCTGGAGTTATTATTGATGATAAAGTATGGTTTGTACCTACTAATTATGATGTAAAGGGCATAGTATATAGAACAGATATCATTGAGAGAAGTATTAATAGTTGGGCAGATTTATTTAATCCAGAGTTCACTAGACATATATTATTTGTCAATAACCCGATATACATTATTTCAATCGTAGCATTAATTTTAGGCTATAACTTAGATTTCAATAAGAATGGATGGTGGGAATTAACTGATAATCAGCTAGAAAATATAAAGGATTTCCTCGCTAAGCATAAAAATATAGCTCTTAAATTTTCAAATAAGATTAATTTCGAATTACCAGAATTAATGGCGTCCGGTGAAGTATGGCTTTCTATCGGGAGTATTTCAGACGCCATAAAGCTACTAAAAAGTGGCGTACCCGTAAAATATGTACTACCTAAAGAGGGTCCTCTAATACTTCTATATGGAAACGCAATTACAAAAGAAACTAAACATTTAGATTTAGCTTATGCATTAGTAGATAACTACTTAGCCCCACACTCACAAATACTTTTTATAAAGGAGTATCAACGTGGAATAACTAACAAGAAAGTTTTTGAAGATTTGATAAGGAATTATCCAGACTTGATAGAGAAGTTAATAATATATGAACCGAGTAGGATATTAAAAACAGGACACTTGGTATATCCAGTTAAAAACTATAGTGAGTGGGAGATGATTTGGAACGAAATATTCACTTAATATCATATGAGGAGCGCTTTAAAAGAGTACAAAAGATATTTTTCCAATGAAGAAAAAACTAAATAACTACATAAAAAACCTCGGGGCGCACTGATATCTAAAGAGTTACCACTCTTCCTCCTCTTCCTCCCACTCCTCTTCTTCCTCCTCCCACTCTTCCTCCCACTCCTCTTCCTCTTCCCATTCTTCCCATTCTTCCTCTTCTTCAAAGTCGTCCCATTCTTCTTCAAAGATTGGTTTCATGTGTGTCCCTCCTTAATAGGTTGTGTATCTTCACGGTAATATAAATTTTTCTTGACATTTCAACCCTCAATTATTAAAATAGTAGTCTTTTAAATCTTTTTAATTGATGAAATATGAATTCTAGAAGATATAGGGAAGAAGTATATTCGATGGAGGAGTTAAAGGATAAAGCACCACGATTATTTGGAATTCCATCTGGAGTTGAGGGTTTAGATAACCTCTTCTTTAAGGTAGAGATTGTTAATGGTAAGTCTATTAAAAAGCCTTTAGGCGGATATCCATATTTAGCAGTACTGAATATAACTGGTGTAGCTGATACTGGAAAAAGTTTAATGGCTGAGCAATTCGCTGTAAAACAAGCATCTCTAGGTTATAGAGTATTATTTATAACTGTAGAGACTCCACGAGAATTTCTAGTACAGTCTTTAAGAGCAAGAGCAGCGGCAATGAATATTCCAATAGAAAAAGTTGAGAGGAACATATTTATTGTAGATGCTGCGTCAAATGCTAAACTTAGAGAAGAAGTTGATCTTCTATTAGATACTATGGCATATGCGATAAGGGAGTTTGATATTAACTCTGTCATAATCGATTCAATAACAGGTCTTTATGAAGCAAAGGAGGTTCTCGCTAGATCAATAGTTAGAAGGGTATATAACTTCCTTAAGAAGTGGCATCAAACAGGTCTATTAGTTTCACAGAAGAGGTCAGCATCTGAAGAATTAACTGCTGAAGCAGCTGGTGGATATGGTGTTGCACATATTGTAGATGGAACAATAGTACTTTATAAAAAGTTAATTATAAGTAGATATGATATGCAAACCTTTAACTTACCAATCGGCAGTGTAATTAGGCTAATGAGAATTGATGGTTGTAGAATGACAGGACACGATACAAGAACATATGTCTTTGAAATTACAGATACAGGATTAGTAAAAATAATATCCCCGTTAGATGAATATATAAAGAGGAAATAATCTTCACATCTTTTTCCTTAGAAACTATTAATTTTTCTCATAATAGTTAAGTCAATAACCTCCATACATCTATGACAACTTAATATGCCTCAACATCTATAATCCTAACTTCTCCTTATACTCATCTAATAACTTACTACATAACTCTAATATGCTAATTGCTCTTCTCAGCGCATCCTCTTTAGACACCAATTCCTCTGGCGTAAGTAGCAACTCCTTCCTCCATAAAAACTCAGTTCTCTTTTCATCACCAGTTTTCTTGATGACTCTGCGAGAAACTCTGCTTTCTCTCTAAACCATTTTGGAAACCTATCCATATATCTCAGAAGTACGTTGGAAACATCATGTACCTTTGGATATTCTATACCTACAAGCCGTAATGATGCTTTTAAACAAAGCTCTATAGCTTCTTGCGATAACCTAAGGGCGTATGGATAATTATTTCCCTTATATGCTCTTCTAGCATCCTCAATTCTAGCTTTAGCTTGCCTAATATACGATGTTGCTAATTTAAAGAGTTTCGTAACTCAATCAACTCATACATCTTGTAATCGGGTTTTAAATCCTAATACCAACTTCCATCCTCCAACTCTATCCTCTTAGCATCCATTAAAGAGAGTTTACCCCTAATTCTATCTAGTAATATTTCTAGCTTCATTAACTGTTAGTGGATAAATACTCAAAGTAGTATAAACTCCATGATTAAATAACCATTTAATCTCATCCTCAACCCTCTCTACACCCTCATACAACTCATCTAACCTACTAGATATACTACCTCCAAAATCATTTGAAATCAACAAAATATCTACATCACTATTTTCTTTTGCAGTACCTCTCGCTACAGAACCGTAAATAGCATATGATACTATACTATATTTTCTCATTAATACCCTAAAAAGTCATATATAAGATTTAGATATCTTTCTTGCTTAATACTAACCAACTCAACATAACCAGATGAAATCAATATAAAGTTATCAGGCTTTAGAAGTCGATATAATCTCGGTTTACTTCTCTTAAATATTGTTAAAGTTCCATTTTTATGGAGGTAAGAAAATCCCATCATAAGCTTACTTTTCTTAATATTTAGATAATTATATACATCGTTAAACGTAAATAGATCTGAGTTATACCTAAAATAAAGCTTAGAGTATATTTCACCAACTCATTTAGGTATCCACATACCTATACAAATAATTTACCTAAATAAATAATAAATATATCTATAAGGCTAAAAATAGCTTCATAAAAACTTTCTTTTAATATTAAATTTATAAGTATTTTAAATGTTAAGATTATGTACTCCTATTCATAATGCATAAGATAAATTTATGTTTATACATTAACTTTTTAGGAGTTATTAAGTAGGGGGTGAAGATATGACTGCATTTCCAGAGATTAGGCCACCTACAGATATAGACAAGAAGAGAGACGAGAAAGTATTAAATATCTTAATGGAAGTCTTGAATGTTTTAGGTGGACCAAGAAAAATAATTGAATTTAGAAACTTAACATGGATTCCAAGTATCATTAAGGCAGGATATGCACTATTACTCAAGGAGGCTGGAAAAACTCATGAGGAAATTGCTAAGGAGTTAGGTGTCACTAAAGCTACTGTAGATAGAATGTTGAGGGCCGATCCTGAGGATGTTATGAAAAAGATTTCTGGTGAACTTGTAGAAGAAAAAATTGATGAGCATGTAGCAGGTGGTCTTGCAAAGATTGGATATAAACAGTTGAAGGAAAAGCAAATTAAACAGGAAATTGAACACTATTCAGAAACTGCTGAAACATTAGGTGTAGAATGGGCAGTAATACTAATGACAAAGGTAAGAGGACTAGACTTCCCAGTTAATAAAGATACTCTATTAGGTAGATTAAAAGGCATCAAAATATTTGATATCCCAATTGAGGATATCTTAGATGAGGTTAAATTCCCAGTAGAAACACCTGCACAACTACTAAAAGAGGTATCTAGAGTTCTGAAAACGAAAGGCAAAATTTAAACAATAAAAGCTCACCATAACCCCCTTTTTATCTTGCTATAAAAAGCTAAAGTTGAGTATACTGATTATTAAATATCCGTACTGCTGAAGTATTGAAAGATAAATAATCAGATTAAAGAGTAAGGGTGTATTTATATATTTGCTACTATTTTCCTATACTTCTTATATCCTAGTAGTACTATGATAGTAGCTACAATTAGCACTAGAGCCGTGATCAATAATGGTTTTGGAATATACGTAAATTCTTCTTTTTTCAAAGTTTCTTTACCTATCGTTTCATTTACAATTTCTAAAGAAGGTTGAGGAGAAGTTTCAGTAATATTATCTCCTTGGAAGTACATCTATGAATATGGCTTTTCTCTTACTCTTTCTTATCTTGAGAATTTCTGAGTAAAGAGGATGGTATGATACTATATATAAATGTCTCATGGCCCTCGTGACAGCTTCTATAAGTTCTTCTTTCGACGGTTCCCTAAAAGCATCAACTACAGGTATCCAAGGTTCTATAAATAGTTTTA
>CAYTHX010000024.1:0-17322 GCA_964437705.1 uncultured Nitrososphaeria archaeon | reverse complement strand
GTTGATGATGGCTTAACATCAACACTTGTAGGTACGCTAACTGAAGCTTCATACTGTTGATCACCAGGAAATCCTGCTGTAAAGACCCACTTGCCCTCCATATCAAGTTTTATCTTTAAGCTGAAGTTTCCATCACTACTTGTTGTAACGTTTCTAACCTCTACTGTTCCATCTGGCTTCTTTATAGTTAAGGTTATGACAGTACTTATAGGCGGATTTATTGATCCCTTTATAACGATCTCCTCACCAACAATAACCTCTTTACTCTCAATACTTATCGTTATGCTTGTAGGCACTTTACTTACTTCAGACTCCGGAACTTCTTTTTCTTGTACATAGAATTTACCGGTATACGTACTACTCTTTCCGTATATATTCTCCGCATAAACCCTATATTCTAATGTTACTCCTCCTTTCTGAGGTGTTATAACAGCGTAGTAAAGGTGTGTCGTGTCATCAAATACTGCGTCTACAGTATTCCATGTAGAACCATCGAAATAAGATACTTGAACTTTTGATAGTTTACTCCAGCCTGATACGCGTATATATAAGTTAACTGGGCTACCTTGGTACGCTACATCAGGAGTTTTATAGATAACCTTGATATACGGAGCGCTAGGATCGTATTTATTCCAGTTACCCCACATATCAGTTACATAGATTCTTAGAGAAGCATTCTCAACCCACTCCCTCGGGAATGGTACAGGCTTCATATCCCATGTGTAGCCTAAGAGGAAGGTGTAATCATGTAAGCTGAAAGATTTTGTTCGTCCCTCTGGACCTGGAAGTCCTGCTGCAAAACCATTCCATGCAAACTCTCGTCCCGTTAGATGCGGTCCTAATAGAGCTACAACACCAAAGTACCCTATGAAGTCTGGAGCGCCTAGATAGCTTTGATCTGAGGCATATAGGTCAAATTTAATCACTACATGAGTCTCATTAAAGTCTATAACTCTAATATTTTCAACCCTAATTAATGGACCCTCATAATCAGTAATAGTAGGTATTTGAACTGGCTTTATAAGGGGATAGTAGTCATAGTATCCAGAGAATACTTCATATGGCTCAGCACTAACATGATTATCCCAGTAATTTCCAACTCTCTTAGAAGTATTCAAATAGAACTTAATGTCACAGGGATCATCTCCTCCCCTTGCATGTACCTCATTCTCTATAAAGTTATTTTGGAATATATACCCAACTACCCTATTTACATATACCCCAACGTTATTATGCGAAATCATATTTTTCGATATTTTAATAAGGCGATTAAAGTATCCTGATGGTCCTCCTTCAAAGTCCATGTAGATTCCGTAGGTATTGTTTTCAATATAGTTTCCTATTATTCTGGTATCTCCTTCATCTGAAACTGCTCCAATAGGCTCTAAATGTACCCAGTATAATATACCCATTGAACAACATTCATATATTTTTAGCCCAATACGAGTATGATTATATATCCTATTGCCGATAATCGTATTTATGGGGCTCTGATAAAGCATAATACCTATCCAGCCTGAATGAATGGAGGAGTTACACACTTTTATTATGCTCTGATATGAAAGAATATTTATCGTGGATGCACTACTACACTCCGATCCCACGATTGATACAAAATTACAACCTGAAGCTACGATATCTAGGAGTTTATTACCTAATAGATGACTGTTGGAAATAGATATTTTTTCGGGACCTCTAGGTGGTACTATTCCACGTTTATACATTTTAACTAATTCTCGCAGAGAAATATCTGGGCTATTCAATACTATCCCAGCATAATTGCCTTTAATAATGTTATTAAAGAGATCCACGTGTGACGAATTCACTAATGCTATACCTACGACATTATCGTAGAAGATGCTATTTCCAATAAGTGAATGATTTGCGTTAACTAGTAGTACACCGAAGTCATAATTATTATGTATTTTACTGTTTAGTATGACCGCACCTTCAGTTTCTATACATATTCCTCCCCTTTCTAAAAGACCGAAGACACCTGCACCAGAGATATCTGATCCATTAATAAAGACCGATGATCCTTTTTTAGCCACAATATAGTAGCCTCCAGCTTCCTTGGATATTATCGAGTTTAATATAATTAATGACCCACCTGGAAGAACTTCTATCTTAATTGGCTTTACGCCACCCTTTACCTTAATTTGTGAATTTAATATAGTTAGAGATGAATTTATGATTAAGCTTCTATTGAGAACGAGTATTTCATTACTTAATACTGTAGGCTGATTAACTACTATTGGTTTGGGATTCTCAAAGTAGGGTCTAACTTCTATGCTAGTTAAAACTGAGACTTTCGGAATAGTTATTGAAATATACTCGTCAGTTTCGACATATGAAACTTGTATTCCATCAGGATAATCTTCACTATACACCCATACAGAGAGCTTTTCTCCCTTAAGCTGAGAAGGTAAAGTAAAGTTAAAGCTGACATTATAGGTTCTGATAACTTTATCAGCTTCGAAGTCGTAGTTAAAGTTTATGATATGAAAGATCATAGTCTTCTCGTTATAGTTGAAGAACCTGTATATATGAGCTCTTGGAGAAAGATCTGTCCAAACTTCTCTTGGCAGATAAGTATCTATGATTTTTCTAAATTCATCTAAAATTTGATTAGCTCGAGGCTCATAGTTGATTCTATATATTAAGTATTTGCTTGGTGAAATATTCTTTATCGAGATGATTAAGCCATTACCAACTTGATGGACTTGACCATCAAAATATTTTGAGAAGTCTCTATCTACTGGTTCTCCATACTCATTATATAGAGCTATGTCGCCAAGTCCAATAATTATTCCGCCATTCTCCAAGTATTGTTCAAGTAGCTCTACTTGATCATCTGTGAGACAAAGAGCTTCAGGCAAAACTACCGCTTTATACTCTAGAAGTTTAGATGATGGTTGTGTTATGTTAACCCAGATATTATCTCCGAACACAATTATATCAAATGTTCTATGGGAATCTGCCAGTAAGTAGTATGTTCCTTCATAGCTATCGAAGTTTCCCTTTTCAACTATGGATGTTATATTTAGCTTACGTAGGTTTATTGCAGTTGCTACAGGATATATAAGGGCGATCTCACCAAATTGATTCTGTCCAAATAACTGTGGATTTTCTTGAACAAGCTTTATAAACTGAGCGAAATGAGATTGGTTAACACCATCACTTATTGGAATTCTACCTCCGTAAACAATTATTTCAGAAAGCCCTAAATATTGTTCTTCAGGATCGGCTGTTTTATTCCATCCAGCAATAAACCATTCTGTAAAGCCAGTTGATTCAAGGGAACTCCAAGGAGTAATCCAAGGATTAAATGTCTTACCAAGACTCTGAACCACTCTAAAGTCTTTACCAGCGGTTCTATTTGGGTAATTAACCCAGCAATACTCCCAGTTAACTCCATCAACATACTGAAGAACAGGTAAGTCTAAAGGATATGTACTAGCTCTCGTTGATATATAAAATTCTCTCCCTGTTTCCTCCTCCCACTGCCTTACATTATCCATGATAAGCTTGTAAAACTCAACTAACATCTTTAGATTGAAGGTCTTAAATTCTTCCCAAAGTGCCATTGCATATTTATTATCTTTTGGTCCATCAGGTCCAGGATGAGCTATTATAACATCTTCATCAACAACATATGAACAATGATGATAGCCTAGGTCTCTAAGATACTGCCTAAAGTCAAAACTGCTTATATCCGTTATATTAAATTTCTCCTTCAGCTCCTGTGGAGTGTATTTGGAAGCAAGATATTGATTGAATTTCTGCATAGTTTCTGGGTCGAAACTTCCAAGCTGTACTAAACCATCACCACCATCAAATTCAATACCGTCAATACCAGCGTCAAAGAGAATCCTTAAAAACCTTATGAAGAATGAATGCCATGCCTCTCTCCCTTCATAACCTATATTATATGGTAAGGCAACCCAATATGTTCCATTCAAGTCCATTGGAGCAACATCTTGTAAAGATAAATTCCAGTAATCTAGGAAAGCTTCATCCTCGCTTAGACTTGAGAAAGGCCTGTAAATTATAACCTTCATATTCATAGCGTGGAACATAGCAGCTAACGTCTTAACTTGATCAATATCCTCATAGAAATCTAAGCTAAAGGGATCATTTATTAAAGTAGCTCTGAATGGATAGTAACGAGAGTAAGTTCCATAAAACTCTACTGGATGGAACCTTGAGCTATATGGATATCCTCCGTCACTAGTGAACTGTTCAGAAACTACTTGATTAGACTGCACACTTTCTAAATGTACTGTAGACGCTTGAACTGTAAATAACACTGTAAACGGTGAGAGGAGCATTAAAAGAAAAATAAAAACACTTAAATACTCAAGAATTAATTTTTTCATCAAAATTTTTAATAGGGAATTTTTATGTATATATACTTTATACTATATATTACCGCAAATCATAATTGCACTATTACATAAAGATTTATCCTCTGATTATTTCAGATAAAAGCTCATTTTTAAGAAAGTATTCACTTAAAATTATTTAACAGATTACGTATATACATTATTAATAATTTTTGACGATATTTATACTGATAATTTCTTAGTATTGTCAGAGTAAATGTTATAGATATGCAACACATATGTATCTTCACATTAAAATTACTATAATACTTAAAACCTTCAATTAAAAGTTTTGCGGCTTTAATATAAATTAAGAGAATGGAAGATTTGATATTTCCTATTTGGGAGGAATATGTTCTAGGCTTTGGATATTAACTGTATGTTTTGAAAAATATTTCTTTACTGAATTGTTTGACAAGGTAATGAAAAGTCAAAGTTTAGAGAGGAATATTGGAATTCTAGAGGCTTTTTAAATAACAAATATTGCTACTGTTATTAGTAGTAGAATACATATATGGCTCATGAAATTTAGTAACAACCACTAACTTTAAAAATATAAATAGCTTTAATTCTTTGCATTGAATATTGAAAACGGCGTTATTAATCTTACCTGTAATATTTATCTGCATAAGCTTTTGAAGCTCTTAATAAAAATTAATTCATTAAAAATATTTTTATTTGATAATGAAGAATATAGCTCCTAATATCTTTAGGAAAAGGTTATTTATAGAGGGGTATTATGGAGAAGATATAACGTTAGATGATAGATTCATCGAAGAACTTTTAATTGATATAACGAATATAGCTGGGATGACGCCAATTATAAAACCAATAATATTTTCACCTAGTGGTAAGGGTAGTAGGATACACCATGGTATAGGCGGTTATCTTGCATGGGTAGAGTCTGGTATAAGTATATATACATGGACTGATCACAGGTTCTTTACCATAGATATATATACATGTAAAGAACTGTCCTGGAAAAGAATTATCAGCTTTATTCAAAATAAACTTAAGTGTAAAAAATTAGTTTATGAGGAATTTAGGTATGAATAGTATATTGTGTTGGTTTTATTGGGGTTAAAGGGAAAAATGAGGGTTATCCCTGTTATGGATATAAAGGAGGGAATTGCTGTATGGGCTAGAGGAGGGGTTAGGGATAAATATGAAAAACTTGTGAGTTGGTTGTGTAAATCTTCAGATCCGATTGAACTAGTTACGAACTACACGAAACTTGGATTTTATGAAACTTATGTTGCTGATTTAACCGCTATTCTCCGTGGCCAGAGAAATTTACGTTTGTATAGAGACCTAATGAAAATTTCAAAGATTCTTTTAGACTGTGGTATTAAGTGTCTTGACGAAGCTTTAGAGCTTTATGAAATTGGTATCCATAAGATTATAATTGCTACGGAAACATTAACTAACTTAAGCGCTGTAGATAAAATTTTATCCCATGTGCCATGTGAGAAGCTAATTATAAGTATAGACTTGTATCATGGGAAATTGTTGTCTCCTATACCTGAAATTAGAGATGCAGAACCTAAGCAGTGCTTAAGATTATTCCGTGAATTAGGTTTTAGAGAAGCGATAATTGTAGATATAGGTAGGGTGGGTACATTTCAGGGTCCAGATTTTAGTCTTATAGAAAATCTTTGTGGTATGGATATTAAGCTGATTGTGGGTGGAGGGATTAAGAGTATAGAAGACATCGTGCTATTAGATGATATTGGAGTTGATGGAGTACTAATAGCCTCAGCTCTACATACTAAGAAAATCTCCATTAATGAGTTAAGAGCTCTAGGGTACTTGGTGGGTAAATGAGACTATTAGTTATAGAAGCAGTATCATCGGGATTATTAAGGGAATATAGCTCAAGTATCTTATCTGAAGGCTTATCTATGCTATTAGCTATAGCTAATGACTTATCTAAATTAGGTCATGAAGTATCCATTGTACTCAGTAATGAGATATTAAAGTATTATATACCTATAACTACGCAAAATATACATATTATAAAGGTAGATAATTTATCAATTAAGGCGATCGCCAAGATTTTACAAGACTACGATGGTGTACATATTATCGCACCAGAAAGCGACAATATATTATATAACATATTGCATAGCATCGAGGATAAATGTGTATGCTTAAATTCAGAAGCTAAAGTAATTAAACTCATATCTAATAAGGTATATACGCTTAAGACACTGGAAAGAATAGGTTTAAATGTTCCATTAACTATCGAGATTAAAAGTACTAATGACGTATTTAGTGAAGAAGTTAAATCACTAAATTTTCCATTAGTTATTAAGCCAGTAGTTAGTGTAGGATGCGAAGATCTTAGAATCATTAGAAGTCGAGATCAGCTTCTTCAAGCTACACAGAAATTGCTTAGTAAGCATAACTCGGTATTAATTCAAGAATTCGTCTATGGCACCCCAGCTAGTATTTCTATAGTTACAGATGGAAAAAAGTGTATTCCATTATCTATAAATAGACAGTTTATCAAATTTAGAAGAGTAGGCTATTACGGTGGGTATACCCCTATAAAGAGTATAAAATTAAAAAATTTTCAGTGGCTTTCTAAGATCCCTAAGGTTTTTCGAGGTTTAAAAGGATACTTTGGAATTGATATAGTAATATCGGATGGTAAGCCTTATATCATGGAGATTAATCCACGATTAACAGTTTCATATGCAGGAGTAGGTAAAATCCTAAGTGTAAATCCGGCTAAGTTAATACTAGACTCAGCATTAGGAAGGTTAAGGGAAGTCAAGATCAACTACCGTGGTGTCTGCTATTTCCGTAAGGTAAGATTTTGTGGAGATATAGTGAAGCTTTATCACAAGATAACATCACATAAGGGTATATTAGCTCCACCTATCCCTGTAGAGAAAAGTTGTGAGGCCTATGGATTTATATATGGTTTAGCCAGGAATTTTAGGGGTGCTGTAAGTAGTTTTAAAGCAGTGGTGAATAGTATACATAAGCTAAACATTAAGATTTATGAGTAATTTCTTAATTATAGCAGTATTACAAGTTAAGTGATATATATGATCTCTATTTTAGGATTTGATATTGGAGGGGCAAATATAAAGGCTTCATATATCATCTTTGATGACAATAGTGGTAAAATTACATCTACACAAGTCTTAACATATTACTTTCCTATATGGAGAAGAGGTAAAGAAAAGTTGGGTGATGCTATTAGGAAAGTTAAAGATAAAGTTTGTAGCTATAATCCTAACTTGATAGCTATAACGATGACAGCCGAACTTTCTGATGTATACTTTTCTAAGAAAGAGGGTGTGCTTCATATTATAAGTACTATTGAAAACATTTTTCCTAAAGAAAATATAGTGTTACTCACTGTAGATGGAAAGCTTATAGCTACTGATGAAGCTATTAAAAATCCTCTAGAAGTTGCAGCTGCTAATTGGTATGCTACGGGATGGCTAGCGTCAAAACTCTCTGAGAATTGTTTAGTTCTTGATACTGGAAGCACAACAACCTCAATAATACCAGTTTTAAATGGTAGGGTTGCAGCTAAGGGAAAGAATGATCTTGAGAAATTGATGCTTGGCGAACTTGTATATACAGGTGTGTTAAGAACGAATATTCCGGCAATAACGCATTACTTACCATATAGGAATACCATGGTCCCTGTATCCTCAGAATATTTCGCACAATCTGGGGATGTACATATAATTCTAGGAAATATTACTGAGGAGCAGTATACTGTAGATACACCTGATGGGAGAGGGTGCTCTCATATAGAAGCTGCTGCTAGATTAGCCAGAGTAATATGTGCAGATCTGGATTTAGTAACTATGGATGAAATACATGAGATCGCTAAGTATATTTATGAAAAGCAGGTGAAGCAAATTATTGAGGGACTCGAGAGGCTATTTAAGAATCATAATGTTAACTTTAGGTTATACCCTGCTTATGTTACAGGTCTTGGTGGAGAATTTTTAGCTAAAGTAGCTCTAGGGAAGTTTGGATTTAAGGATATTAGGAGGCTCTCCGACTATATCGGTTTTGAAGCTGCTAAAGCGACCCCAGCTTATGCGGTAGCATTAATGGGACTAGAGTACTTAATTGGGGAGGTGAAGATGTGGATATAGTTTTAAAAATTGGAGGTAGCCTCTCTAAATACCCCTATGAACTTAAAGAATTGTGCTTAGAAATTGGTAAATTATCTAAAGAATTTAAAATTTTGGTAGTCCCTGGAGGAGCTAAATTTGCTGATGTAGCTAGGGAATATCACAGTATATATGGGCTATCTGACAATACGTCACACTGGGTAGCAATATTAGCGATGGAGCAGTATGGAATTATTCTTTCAGAGCTAATACCAAATTCTAAGGTTATTAGGAGGATTAAGGACTACAGATTGGTAACTGCCGCTGGAGAAATACCTATATTTCTACCATATAGTTATATGCTTAGAGTAGACCCGTTAGAACATAGCTGGGATGTAACTTCAGATTCAATTTCGCTATATATTGCATGTAAAATTGGCGCAAAAAAGTTAGTACTTATAAAGGATGTAGATGGAGTATATGATGCAAATGGAAATTTACTTGATAAAGTATCAATTGAATGGTTAAGTGAGAATAAGTCATGCCTAGATAAATACTTTCCACTATTAGCTAGTAAGTGTAGTATCAGAAGAATATTTATTATAAACGGCCTATTTCCTGATAGGCTCAGAAAAGTATTATATGATAAAAGAACTGTTTGTACAGAGGTTATTAAATAATTATTTGCTCATGAATAGCTCTATATAGTTCCATGACCTTACTCCTAGAGATTCTGCTATTAAGCCATGTATTACTATGACAAACACTTCTCCTAACTCCCATAATATCTACACCTAATTCCCTAAGAATTTTAACATGTTTTATGCTTAGACCTCCTGCTAGAGCTATAGATAAGCCATAATCATGAGACTTTCTAACAATATAACTAACTTCCTCTCGAGATAAATAATCAAATAAACACTTATCCCCTTTAGATTTTAAGTCTATTAATACGCCGTCAGCTTCTGATTTATATGCAACTTTAGGAATTAAGTTGGGTTCAATAGATCCTATATACCTCGCATCACCATATCCACACGCTATCACCTTAACCTTAGGATTAAATTCTTTAACAGCAGATACTATTGAACGCGCCAAATTGATAGCTTCATCTACCTTTCTAACTCCATATAGTCCTGCTTTAATATAATTAACTCCCAGTATAGAAGCTCCTAAAGCCGCTAGTGAAGCAGTTCCAGGCAAATTAGGTAAATCACCTATTGTAGCGCTTACCTCAACTTTGCCATTAACATACTCAATAATTTTTTTGATAAGTACAGGGTGAGACGCGCCTAATGCACCCTCCTTAGGATTCTTAATATCAAGAATATCACAACCACTTAAAATTACATCTTCAGCTTCCTTAAGATCTATAACACTTACGAGTAGCTTCATTATGATATCCCCGATGCCATCCTTAAATGGAAAAAGGTAATGCATTCATTAATATATTAACTATAACTCAGCTTAACAGTTTAAACTATTTTTAAGACAAGATATAATTAGGATGTTAAACTTAAATCAATATAAATGTTTACTCTGAGAATTATTTTTAATTAATTTTTGTATTACAAATATTACGTGGCATATTAATAAATAATACTCATACATTCTACTACTTAATAATTTCAGTTACTAAATATATATATTAATGATTTGATTTTTTCGGTGAAAAGGCTATGAAGGTCGGAAATGTAATTATTGAGGATACTTTTGCTGAAGCATTCCCGATGTATGCCACTAGACTCCTAATAACGGCGATTAATAAGAAATGGGCGATAACCGCTGGAATGGTATCAACAGGGTTTGCTACATCAATTATCATGTCACCAGCTGAAGCTGGTATTGAAGCGCTGGTTCCTCCAAGTGCTACTCCAGATGGTAGACCAGGTGTCTTAGTACAGATATATCATAGAGATCCTGCAAATCTAAAGTTCCAGGTTATGGCTCGTGTTGGTCAATGTATACTTACGTGTCCAACTACGGCATTATTTGACGGACTACCAAAAACTAAGAGAAAAATGGGTATTGGTAGAGCATTATCTAAGTTTGGAGATGGATTCGAGAAGCAGGATACACTAAACGGTAAGAAGATATGGAGAATACCTGTTATGGAGGGTGAATTTATTGTTGAGGATGCAATTGGTTATATGAAAGCTGTAGCTGGAGGTAATATCCTAATTTTAGCTAAGACTCACGAAGCAGGATTATTAGCCGCTGAGAAAGCGGTTAAAGCAGTTAGGAAATACTGTAAGTATGTTATTATGCCATTCCCAGGTGGCATAGTTAGATCTGGATCTAAAGTTGGTTCACTAAAATATCCAAAGCTTGGTGCAACTACAAATCACCTATACTGTCCAGTTTTAAAGAATGTCGTTGAGGATACAAAGATACCACCAGAGGTTAATAGCGTCTTTGAGATTGTAATCAATGGCTTAACACTTGAGCATGTAACAAAAGCTATGGGCGTTGCAATTAAAGCGGCAGCGTCTGTTGATGGCGTAGTAAAAATAGATGCTGGTAACTATGGTGGTAAGTTGGGTCCATACCCGATTTACCTTAAGGATGCCCTAGAATCCGTTAAGGATTTAGATGTTAAGATTTAATTGAAGAGGTGAGGACATATGTCCGAGAAGAAAGTTGTTAAGATTTGTATTTTGAAGCTTGGTGCAATAGGCTCATCAGTACTTCTAGAGTACTTACTTGACGAGAGAGCAGAAAGGGAGGATATTGAAGTTAGAGTTTTTAGTACTGGAGCAAAAATGTTTGCAAGTAAATATGGTGAGGAGCTAGCTAATATAGTTGCTGATCAAGATTTTGACCTCTATATTGTTGCTAGTCCAAATGCTACAGTAAAGGGTCCAACAAAGGCTAGGGAAGTATTACGTGAAAAGGGTAAGAGGGTAATTGTAATTTCAGACGCGCCAACTAAGAAGATAGTTGAAGATCTCAATGCAAAGGGCTTTGGATACTTTATAGTTTTAGGAGATGCGATGATTGGTGCTCGAAGAGAATTCTTAGATCCTGTGGAGATGGCGTTATTTAACGCTGATATAATTAAAGTTTTAGCTATAACAGGTGTGTTTAGAGCATTACATAAGGAGATAAATAGAGTTATCGATGAGTTAAAGGCTGGTAAAGAGCCAGAATTACCGAAGATAGTCCTTGATAAGGAGACAGTTGTTACAAAGTATGGTGAGTTTAAGAACCCATATGCTAAGGCAAAAGCTATGGCTGCATATGAAATTGCTAGAAGAGTTGCTGATGTAACTGTGGAGGGATGCTTTAAGGTCCAGGAGTGGGAGAGATATACAGCGCTTGTTGCAGCTGCACACGAAATGATGAGAAATGCTGCTAAGCTTGCAGAGGAGGCTAGAGAAATTGAAAAGGCGAATGATACTGTCGTTAGAACACCACATCATCCAGATGGAACAATACTATATAAGGAGAAGCTGATTGAGAAGCCTAAAAGGCCTGAGTAAACTCGGTGAAAAATAATGACTAATAAGTTTTTATTGATAACTGGAAGAACTCTTCAGCAAGGAATTGCTATGGAAGCTGAGGGTAAATTTAGTCCAAAGTACATGGATAATGTTGCAGTTGCAGAGATGCATCCTGATGATATAAGTAAACTTAGTTTAAATGGTAAATGTTTGGTTGAAAGTGAATTTGGAAGTGTAGTTGTTAAGGTTAGAGCTAGTAAGGAAGTTACTCCCGGAACAATATTTATTCCTATGGGTCCATGGGCTAACGCTATTGTAGATCCAAGAACAGAAAGCACAGGTATGCCTAATCTTAAAGGGACATATGTAGCTGTAAAGCCTACAGATAAGGATATCACGAGTTTAGAGGAAATTCTCTCTAGATACACCAAAAAGAAGGTTATATATAAGGGTGTGGATCTAAAGGTTGAAGATGGTGAAAAGAAGGTTATTGAAGATGTAGTATGTACATTTTGTGCTGAGCTATGTGATTACTTAAGGGTCGAGGTTAGTGGAAATCGAATACTTAGGAATATTGGTGGATGTGCACTTTCAAATGCTAAATATCAAAACTACTATAAACATAGGATTTTAAAGCCCCTCATTAGAAAGAATGATGATTTTGTAGAAGTATCTTATGATGAAGCAATTGAGGAAGCTGCCAGGATACTTGCTAATTCTAAGTATCCATTGCTCTTTGGATGGTCCGATACATCTACGCAAGCTATAGAATTAGGTATATATTTAACTGAAATTTTAGGTGGAATAATGGATAATACTAGCGTAATTTGTCACGGGCCTACCGCATTAGGTGCTCAGGAAGTAGGTACAGCGAGAGCAACATTAGGCGTAATTAGACATTTAGCTGATTTAATAATTATATGGGGTTCAAACTGTCTACATGCACATCCAAATCACTTAGTTAGATGGGTTTTCTCTAAGGGTAAAGATAGAAGTGGAAGAAAGGACAGGAAAATTGTGGTTGTAGATGTTAGGGAGACTGCTACAGCTAAGCAAGCGGATAAGTTTATTCATATAGAACCTGGTAGGGATTTAGAGTTTATAACTGCCTTAAGGATGGCTGTTAGAGATATAGAGATTGAGGCCGAATCTGTAGCTGGTGTCAGTAAGGAGGAGATCCTTGAGTTAGCTGATATGATGAGAACAGCTAAGTATGGAGTGATATTCGTTGGTATGGGCGTAACTATGACTGGAGCAAAGTTTAGGAATATTCAGGAGGTTATTAAGTTAGCTCACGATCTTAATGAATGGACTAGATTTACCGTTATACCCATGAGAGGACATTATAATGTTACTGGAGCAAATGCTGCTACATTATGGAATACGGGCTACCCATATGGCGTCCACTATCAGACAGACTTTCCAAAAATGATAGTTGGTGTAACAACTACTACTGAGCCATTAATTAATGAGGAAGTTGATGCTGCATTAGTTGTAGCTAGTGATCCAGTTGCTCACTTACCGAACAAGGCAGTTAAACATCTATGTAATATTCCACTGATAGTTGTTGATCCTAAATGGAGTTTAACTGCTTCAGTAGCTGATGTAGTTATTCCATCAAAGATGATTGGTATTGAAGATGATGGTACAGCATATAGAATGGATGGAGTAGCTATACACGTAAAGAGGGTTGTTGATCCTCCAGATGGATTACTATCTGATGTTGAGATTCTCAAGAGACTTGTTAATCGTATTCTCGAGTTAAGGGGGTTGATGTAGAATGGAGATTTTAATTAAGAATGGGTATGTTTTTGATCCTCTAAATAACGTCAAAG
This sequence comes from uncultured Nitrososphaeria archaeon, assembly GCA_964437705.1. Lineage (GTDB taxonomy): Archaea > Thermoproteota > Nitrososphaeria > Geothermarchaeales > JDFR-13 > CAYTHX01. The sequence goes on along the minus strand of CAYTHX010000024.1, from coordinate 3,571 downwards.
GGGAAGTTATGGATATTGGTGTTAAGGATGGAAAGATAGTTGAAGCATCAAAAATTAATGAGAAAGAGGCGTATGTAATCGACGCTAAGGGAATGACTGTAATGGCCGGTGGAATTGATGTACATTCACATATAGCTGGTCCAAAAGTCAATGTTGGTAGATTAATAGTTCCAGAAGATCACTATATGACAAATATTCCAGGTAAACTTCCATATAGACGTGCACAAACTGGTAAAGCAGTCCCAAACGTCTTTAAATTTGGTTATGCATATGCTGAAATGGGCTTTACATTTGTAGCTGAGCCAGCTACACCACCAATAAAGAGCAGACATACACACGAAGAGATGGATGCTATACCAATAATAGATAAAATGGCATTTGTACTTGTGGATTCTAATTGGTTGGCCTTAGATTATATTGAGGCTGGAGAAACAGAAAAATTGGCAGCATTCTTCGCGTGGCTTTTAGATGCAACAAAATGTTATGCCTTAAAGTTAGTTGATCCAGGATCTGATGTAGGATGGTTATATGGAAAGTTAAGTTTAGATTTAGATGAGCAAGTTCCAGGGTATAACGTTACTCCTAGAGATATAATTACAGAAGTTGGAAAAGCAGCTGAATTACTAAACTTACCTCATCAAATTCACGTTCACTGTAATAAACTTGGTTATCCAGGTAATGCAACAATAACATTAGAAACTATGAAGCTAGCAAGCAAATACTCTATGCTTGAGAGACCATCTCTACACATAACGCATGTACAGTTTACAGGTTATATGGGCGACTCTTGGATGAATTTAAAGAGTGGTGGAGAAGAGATTGCTAAGGAGCTTAATAGAAATAAGGAAGCAACTTTAGATCTTGGACAAGTTATACCTGGATTTAGCGCTGTAACTATGACTGGAGACGCTCCGTTCGAATACGTACTCTACCACATGATGAAAGGAAAATGGAGCTTTGCCGATGTAGAGGCAGAAACAGCTGCTGGAATAGTTCCATATAAATACAAGAAGAAGAATTATGTTAACACTATACAGTGGGTTATTGGGCTAGAAGTATTGCTATTAGCAGATGATCTTTGGAGGGTATTTGTAACTACTGACCATCCAAATGCTGGACCATTCACAGCATATCCAAAGGTATATAGTTGGTTAATGAGTAAGAAAGCTAGGGAGGAGACGGCTTCACAAATGAGTAGTAGAGCATATAATAAATCTGCTCTACCAGCTATAGATAGAGAGCTAGATATATATGATATAGCGATTATAACTAGAGCTGCTCCAGCTAAGCTACTAGGTATCCAAGATAGAAAGGGCCACTTAGGTGTAGGTGCAGATGCTGATATAGCTATATATGATATTGATCCGACAAAGCTTGATCCAGCGAATGACTATAAGGTATTTGTTAAAGCGTTTAGAAGAGCAAAATACACAATTAAAGGTGGTGAAATAGTCGTTAAAGATGGAGAGGTTGTTAAGACAATCTATGGATCAACATTTTATGTAAAGCCAAGTGTCCCAAGTGATCTATACGATGCTACGATGAAGGAAGTTAAGAAGAAGTTTAAGGAGTATTATTCAGTAACAATTAGTAACTATTACATACATGAATCTGAACTTAAGTCTCCAATTAAGGTAGAATTCTCAACTAGGTTAGGGTGAATAGTATGGGTGAAAAAGCTGTCTACAAATTAACTTTTAAGAAAAAAGTTCAGGTTCCAATTGATGTAAGGAGAATTACTCCAGACCTCTTTGCTGGAAAAGATATTAATAAGATCTTAGGCTTAGAGGTTAGAGAAGGTAGAGAGAAGGTCAAACTTTCAGAGATATTCGATGTTGAGGGGCCATCTACCGCACCTAACGATGTAAATATGATAGAGATACATATAGCTGGTGAAGATACATATAAAACGAGGTTCTTAGGTTTTAAGATGAGTGGAGGAACAATTATTGTTGAAGGTGATACAGGCCCATTAACTGGATATAAGATGAAGAATGGAACAATTATTGTTAGGGGTAATGCAAGAAGTTGGCTTGGTGCAAAAATGCAAAATGGAACAATAGAGGTATTTGGTAACGCAGGAGACTTTGTTGGAGCTAAGTTAATGGGTGAAGCACTAGGTAGTGGTATGAAGAAGGGAATGATAATTATTCATGGAAATGCTGGTTCAAACGTTGGTGCTGGAAAGGCTGGTGGTTCGATAATTATAGAGGGAGATGCTGGTAACTGTGTAGGTGCATATATGACAGGAGGCTCTATATTAGTAATGGGTAACTGCGGTAAATTCGCTGGACTAAGAATAACTAGAGGAAGAGTAGTTGTCGGAGGGAAGATAGATGGAATCTTACCAAGCTTCTACGTAGACTCGATAATTCCATCTACAAAGGTTAAGGGCTATAAATTTGAGAAACCATTCGTGGTGTTTATTGGCGACGCTGTAGCTAATGGAATGGGTATGTTACAAGTATCATATGAAGATAATAAGGAGATTCTTGAGTATTATAAGAAACTTTTAGAAGTAGAATTATAAACCCCATAATTTTTTCTAAACTTTAGTTTATAATTATCCTTATTATTTTTCCCTAAACCATTCTATCTCGAGGCTACAGTATATACTCAGCATATATACATTAAGGTCGCATTAGACAAATAGAACTGTTATTCTCAACATTTGGTGTTTAATTATGACTATACATATGAAAAAGTCGAGTATTCTTAGGAAAATGCTTCGTAAACCTGGGATTATAATTATGCCTGGTGCATATGATGCTTTGAGTGCTAAAATAATTGAGATGGTAGGTTTTAAAGCTATTTTACATACTGGTTATGGTACTGCTGCATCTCTTCTCGGTGCACCTGATATAGGTTTAGTTAGTTTTGGAGAGATGGCGAATAGAGTTAGGTCTATAGCTAGAGCTGTAAATATACCGGTGGTAGGTGATGCTGATACTGGATATGGAAATCCGATAAATGCATATAGGACTGTAAAGGAGTATATCTGGGCTGGAGCTGCAGGATTGTTTATTGAGGATCAGGTTTGGCCAAAGAGATGTGGTCATATGTTTGGTAAACAAATAATTTCTAAGGAGGAGATGGTTGGTAAAGTTATGGCTGCGGATGATGCTAGGAGGGAGGAAGATCCAGATTTTGTTATTGGAGCTAGAACAGATGCTATAGCTATTGAGGGTATTGATGGAGCTATTGAAAGAGCGAATGCATATGTAGGGGCTGGAGCAGACTTTATCTTCGTAGAAGCATTTGAGAACGTAGATCAGATGAAGAGAGCAGTAAAGGAGATTAAAGCACCATTGATGCTAAACCTAATCGAAGGTGGAAGAACACCACTTATATCTGTACAGGAAGCAGAAAAATTAGGTTTTAAAATGGTGATATTTCCATTAACAGCACTATATTCAGCAACAAAAGCAATGATAGATACACTTACAATACTTAAGGAGAAGAGATCAGCACAAGACTATCTAGATAAATTAGTTACATTCCCAGAATTCGCGAAAATGATTGGTATAGATAAGTATCGAGAAATGGAAGACAGATACATCCCAGAGGAAAT
>CAYTHX010000023.1:0-19740 GCA_964437705.1 uncultured Nitrososphaeria archaeon | reverse complement strand
AACAGTGCTATTATAATGCTTATAATTAGTACTATGATTAATTTAATTTCGCTTTTCATACAATTGTCTTTTTTCTTAGGTAATTTTTATAAATTTTATGAATGAATAGTCTAGATATCTACCATTACTATATTATCCCTAGTTCAGAAAGTAATTTTGAAAGAAGTCTAACTTTATACAGAAACTCTCTTCTTGTGACTGTATTGATAGCTGGACAGTCAGTATCTAAAATAAAACCTTTATTGAGATCATAGATTACTGGATATACCCTACATCCTATAGGTCTATAACTATATATTTTACATTTTCCAGTTTCAATATTTAGGAATATACAATGACCATCTATGTTCCTGAGTCTATAAAAACCGTCCCTAAATTCTGTAAAATACTCTCGCTTATACCCTAGAGATTCTATTCTCTTAATATCACTTTCCGACAGTATCATTTCGGTATCTAGGCAACACTTAAAACAATTTGGAGGACACTTCATAGAGACTTACCAATATAGAAAAATTAAGCATAGGAATTAAGTCTCTAGATATTATACCTAAATATCATATCTCCCACATTAACACCGAGATATCTAGCTACAGCATTACATTTAACTATCAATGCAAAGAAGATATCTTCATACTTATCTAGTATCTCAAGGTTTCCCTGTCCTTTTGCTATAACTAAATCATTACTTTTTATCCAGCTTTTAATAACACCTTCTCTCTCGTAATATTCAAATTTTTCAGGATCTACTGGCATTGTTAATACCTCAACTTCACTAATACTTAGGATGCCTGTATCATCTAAATCTGCAATAGTTACATCATTTATAAATGGTTCTTCTCTAACGACTAAACATACCTTAGATATACCATACTTGACAATTTCCTCTATAAAGAGCCTATCGAATATAGCTTCTCCGGCATTATCCATAAAGTATAGAATTGATGTTGCAGTCCTTAATTTCTCTTTAAATAGTAGATAATCGTCGATTGTTAATGGTTTTTCAAGAGACTCTTGAATCGTTTTTTCAACATCAAATCTATCTAGTGCTCCGAAATCTATAATATTTCCAGCGATAGCTAGTTTAAGGGATGTATAAAGCGGATCATTAGATTTAATTATTGCTTGCTTTAGCTCATCATATAGCTCAAGAGCTTTTTTATTCCAAGTTTTTTTATCGTGCTGATATGGATCGTTTATACCCGACTCTAGTCTTATCAACTTGTATATTCTGAAGTATAGTTGGGGAGATGATAAACTCCAGCTGTTGCTAGCAACTATTTCCAAAGCTTTTCTTAGCAATTTCTCTTTAACTTCTCTGCTTACGTTAATCCTTGATAATGCCTTATATGTCTGGTTTAATAAACAAGCTACACATTCTAAATCCATCTTCATGTTATATCAAATAAAGCTAGTTAACTTAAGAAATATAAAAAAGGAGTTTTAGGTTTTTTAGAAAGCCTCCATAGAAAGTAATCTAATATTTGGTATTTCCTCCTTTAATATTGGTACCGTATCTTGTAAAGCATCTAAGTGCTTTTGATTATCCTCTTCAGTATGTTGGACTGAGACTGTCCACTGCTCATCAAATCCAAATGCTGTTGGTATTATTCCCCTGTTCATCATCGATACATAGTATGCCCACCATCTACCAATATGTAGCTTAGATACCATAGAGTGATAATCATATATGGGTTCACTTGTAAAGTATAGATTTCCACTTGTACCGAATATTGCAACATAATTATCAATACCAGCATCAGTTAAGACATCTCTATATCCCTTGGCCAAATCCTCACTTAACTTTATTGCTTTTGCCATAGCTTCGCGAGTTAGGATCTCCTCTAAGGTTACAATTGCCGCCGATATAGAGATTGGGTTAGCATTGAATGTTCCTGCGTGCGCTACCCTACCTGGACCATAATGCTGCATAATTTCCTTACTACCAGCTATTACTGATAGTGGGAACCCTCCAGCGATAGCCTTAGCCATAACTTTCATATCAGGCTTTACTCCAAATGCTTCTTCAGCTCCACCATAAACCTTTCCGCTAGTCTTAACTTCATCAAATATTAAAATTACACCATATTCATCACATAGCTTTCTTAGACCTTCTAAGAAACCCTTCTTCGGTAGAATTACGCCCATATTCATCGGCACAGGCTCTAGAATTATAGCTGCAACTTCATCTGGATGCTCCCTTAATATAGACTCAACAGATTCTAAGTCATTAAACTGGGCAATTAGAATATCTTCAATTAAGCTCTTAGGTATTCCTGGACATGATGGAACTTTAGCTGGCCTCTTAGGGTGACCAGCAGCTTTTAGGTTCGGCTTTGTCGCTACTAAAACTTGATCATGAGAACCATGATATGTACCTAAGAACTTGATTATTTTGTCCCTCTGTGTATATGCCCTTGCTAATCTAATTGCATGCATTGTACACTCTAAACCGGTATTTGAAAACCTAACCATTTCGACGTTAAACCTTTTACAAATGATCTTAGCTAGTTTATATGACTCCTCAAATTCGAAACCATAGATTGTGCCGTTTTTGATTTTTTCAGTTATTACTTCTACGAGTCTAGGATGTGAATGTCCAGCGGTTAATACTCCATAACCCATAAAATAATCTATATATTCATTACCGTCTACATCCCAAATTCTAGTACCCTGTGCACGAGATACGTATATTGGATATGGTTCAGAATATCGATAATTACTGTTTACACCAAATGGTATATACTCTTTAGCTTCCTCATATATTTCTTCAGATCTTTTGGTCCTCTCAAGGAACTTGCTAATCTCCGCTCTAACCTTTGGAGGCATTGACATAACATTCACCTATACCTCTACAACTAGATAATTAGAGCCTCCCTTGCAATTATTATTTGTTTATATTTCAAATATAAAAATTAAGCTTAAGTATTTAGAGATAAATTTCTAAGGATACCGGTTCCAAACCAAAATATTTCCATGAATATGTTATTGATGATTCTAAAACCTCTGGTGGAAAGAGTTAGAAGCGCTTAGAATCTATTGATAACTATCCTTATTGCAGTCTCTTTTTTATCTCTTAATATTTCTATAGCATTTTGGATTTCATCAATAAATATTTCATGAGTTATCGATTTTGATATATCCAGCTTTTCTTCGCCTAATATTTTAATTATATCCCTTAGGTCTTGCTTTGTATGTTCTATTGATGTATAAATCTTCTTTTCAGTATGTAGTATCTCCGGGATATTTAGCTCTATCGGTTTATGTACTAATCCTACTAGAACCACTTTACCACCTCTTCTAACCATTTCAACTACTTGCTTTACCGTTTTTTCTAACCCGATAAACTCGAATGCGTAATCAACCCCGTCTTCTGTAATAGACCTTACCTTTTCAACTGGATCCTCTTTAGATGCATTAATTACATAATCAGCTCCATATTCCTTGGCAACGCTTAACTTGTAATCATCTATATCTATACCTATTATCGGATTTGCACCCTTCAATTTCGCAATCGTAATTGCATGGATTCCGACACCACCTAACCCCATAACAGCGATGCTTTCACCTTTATTTAGACCGGAGATACGAATAGCATGATATGGAGTTACTACTGCACATCCAGCAATTGCTCCAATTTCAAATGGAATATTTTCAGGAAGTTTAATTAAGTTGTCTTCTGGAACTACTACGTATTCTGCGAAAGTTCCATCCAACTCGAATCCTATACATTTAAGGTTGGGACAAATATTTTCCATATTACTTTGACAATACCTACACTTGCCACATGGAATTATATAATCTATAACTACCCTATCGCCAATGGAAACTCTCTCTACATCACTACCTACCTCTTCAACAACCCCACTACCTTCATGACCTGGAATAATAGGAGTTTTTGCGTAGCTAAAATGTCCAAGAATATAGTGGAGATCTGAAGCACATATCCCAGCGGCTTTAATATTTACAAGCACATGCTTGGGAGGAACTTTCGGTTTATTAATATTCTTTACAGTTATACCTACGGAAGGGTCGTATATTACAGCTTTCATAAATAAATTAATGTAATTACGTGCATTTAAAAAGGGAATGATACACGATGTTCATTATGATTTCCTTGTAAGTCAAATTTATTAATGCTTGATTAGAACTATTTTTGATGAAAATCGCGTTAACTAAAGACTCTGCATTGATAATTGTTGATGTTCAAAATGACTTTCTTCCTGGTGGTGCTTTACCAGTGCCTAATGGTGATAAAGTTATCGAGCCGCTAAACAAGTATATTAAGGTATTTATGGAGAAAAATCTACCTATTATTGCTACTAGAGATTGGCATCCCGAAAATCATATATCATTTAATACTAGGGGTGGACCTTGGCCTCCTCACTGTATAAGGAATACTAGGGGAGCGATGTTTCCAGATAAATTAAAATTACCAGATGATGTAATAGTGATTAGTAAAGCTTTTAGAGAGGATGAGGAAGCATATTCTGGATTTCAAGGAACAAACTTGAGTGGAATTTTACGTAATATAGGTGTTAAGAGGTTATTTGTTGGTGGACTAGCGACAGACTACTGTGTAAAAGCTACTGTTCTCGACGCAATAAAATATGGATTCATAGTATTTCTATTGCTAGATGCGATACAGGGTGTAGATGTCAACCCCGGAGATTCGGAAAAAGCAATTTTGGAAATGATTAATAATGGAGCTATCGGTATCGAGTTTACAGATTTACTAGTTTAGTATCGTAGTTACTCATGTGACTTTCTCAGTTCTAGTATCATTTTTGGTGTATCAATTTTTAGTGGACAAACGATTTTGCATCTACCATCTCTTAAGCATGAGTATGCCATAGATAACCCTATTTTCTTGCTAATTGTGTGATATACCCAAATAGCACCAATTCCAGCAATATATTTATATCCAAAGTTTCCTCCAGCAACTTGGAAGAGTGGACACTCGTAGATACATGCTCCACATCGTAGACAATATAGCGCCTCCTTAAATACTGGGTGCTTAGCCATCTCACTACGGCCATTATCTAGGAAGATTACATGTACTTCTCTTGGTCCATGGACACCTTTAACAATAATCTTTTCTATATCGCCAGTTTTACTTGGACCGGCAACTGCGTTTATATAATTTATTACCTTATATCCAGCGTATCTCCATGTTACCTCTAAAACCCTAAAGGCATCTTGAATAGTTGGGACAATCTTTTCTATACCTACTACCGCTATATATTTATCAGGTAGACCACTTGATAATCTAATGTTACCTTCATTTTCCATCGTTAATATAACGCCATCCCTCGCTGAAACAGCGTTAGCACCAGTCATTCCAACAGCAGCATTAATGAACTTCTTTCTTAAGAACCCTCTTACAAATCTAGTTATATCTTCAGGATCACTAGATACATTAGCATTCAATTTTTCACGTAATAGTTCTGCGATAGTTTCACGGGTCATATGTATTGCTGGTGTAACTGGATGAGATGGGAATTCATTAGCTAATTGGATTAATAGTTCACCAAGATCCGTTTCCCAAAGCTCTACGCCATACTCAGTAAGCTCTTCTCTAAGCATTATCTCTTCTGTAGTCATACTTTTACCTTTAACAAGTATGTCTCCAGGTTTAACTAAATCCTTAACAATTTCTAATGCTTTCTTAGCGTTTTCTGCTAGGTAAACCTCACAACCATTTTCTCTAAATGAATCCATAGCTATTTTAACCATCTCCTCTAGGTTGTCTATTGAGAATTCTTTAATCTTCCTAACCTCTCTAGCTAGGTTCTCAATATAGTCATCAATATATATCTTCCTCTTAATCCTATAATTTGCCGTTGCTATATTAATTCCCTTTCTATAGCTTGGATCTTTAAGCTTACTTTTTAGTTTAGTAAAATATTCGGTTACACTCAAGTTTTAATCCACCTCTCATAGAGAAACTCAACTAAATCAATTATTTTTGGATCATCACTTTTAGCTACTGAGGATAGAATAGCTAAGCAGAATGGGCATGCAGTAATAATTACATCGACACCTAGCTCTTTTAACTCATTTATCCTCTTTCTGGCAATCTCCTTAGATACCTCCGGAGCTATGGATTCTACTGGAGCACCGCAACATGTAGTTAAATCCTTAGAATAATCGTGTTCTAGAAGTTCACATCCACATCTCTTAATTAGCTCTCTAGGCTCCTCCATAATGCCTATTACTCTAGCTAGATGACATGGGTCATGATAAGCAACTTTAATGTTGTCAGACCTAAACTTTAAGTCTGATTTACTTAATAGGTCTGTATAATGTATTATTTCTACATCACTCTCATTTTCTAAATACTCCTTAGAAACTATTTTAAGAACCTCGGTTGAATGTGGACTTATAGTAACTATTTTCTTAACTCCGAGGTTCTTGAAAACATCAAATAAATTATTTATGTACAACTTAAAATCATTTATAAAGCCATACTCCCAGAGTAATGTTCCTGGATATTTATCATACTGGATATTATAGCTAACTTTATAGCCTGCCCCCGTAAGTAGCTCAAATAATTTTACAGGAATCTCTTTAAACCTCTTTACAACACCACTTTTTATTATGATCTTTAATGGATCTATCCCGATTTTTCTCATAAATAGTCCTACTTTGAGAGAAAAGCTATGTCCATACTTTGCCATTTCACTTAGAGCGCCGGCTATATGGTATTCCCTACCAGTAAATAAGTAGTACTCTGGATTTTCAATCTTAGGTACCTCAAGATCATAATATTTATCTTTAAGACCTAAAGCATCACCAGATTTATTTATATTATCCCGCATTTCTAGTAATAATTTTAATTGATCTTTAAGTTCCTCCTCCATCTCGATAATAGAATTATTATAGATAGTATATAATCAGTAATCATTATGATATTCTAACTAGTTTATTATCTTGAAATTTTGCTAAGGATAAGCAGCTTCATAAGATTATAAAGTATAATGAAAGATTTACTTTATAATTCTAAATGTATTTTAGCGTCTCGAATTGTTTAAAAAATTCCGTTGTGCAATTTTTTACATTCTTCTTATTTTATGACAAATAATACTTGTTATTATGAAGGGTGTTTCCTATTCTGCTTTAAAAATAAGAAACAACTCTCTTATCTCTAAGCTTAAATACCATTACATCTATTACATTAAAGATTTTTTAGTCTGAGATTAGGTGTTGAGTTTAGCTTGCTCATTATAAATAGCTTTGATCAATAGAAAATATTGTTCTGACTATTAACATTTGCTATTCACATTTTTAGCGCTTTGTACTTTATTAACTTAGTTTTTCTTCTTCACGTGATTCTGGAGCTTTAAACTCCCATTATTTAACCCTATATTGAATCTTAATCTCCTTATCGTAACTATATTATTAGTTAAGGAGGATAGTGATGAGTGGCAGAGGACTAAAAGTTAAGTATGTTGAAAAATTTGATTTAGGCCCATTAGTTACTTTTGTGCCGAATAGGGATTTACCAGTTTATAATTGGTTTTACTTTAAGGAGGGATATTCACGTGATTTCGTAATGCTTATGTTCGATAAATTTAAGGTTAAGCGTGATGACTGGGTGCTTGATCCATTTCTAGGAGTTGGAACAACATTAGTAGCATGTAAAGAGTGTGGTATTAATGGTATTGGGATCGAAGTTAGTCCACTATTTGCATTTATTTCGCAGGTTAAGATTGAGGATTACGATGTTGAAGAACTTAAAGAAACTTCGAGGTGGCTTTTTAGCCATAAATTTGTTAAGCCAGATTTGTCTCATGTAGATCACTTTGTTAAAAGAGCTTTTGAGAGACATAATCTTGAGGATATAATCTTTTTTAGGGATAAGATCTTAGAGGTTAAAGATAGAAAAATTCGAAACTTTTTTATGCTTGCATTAATGAATGCAGCTTCAAAAGTTACATATGCATATAAGGATGGTGGAGTACTGAGGATTATTAAAAAAGATGTACCTCCATTTCGACCTCTCTTTAAAAGAGTTGTTAAGAAAATGATCAATGATCTTAAGAAAATTGAGTTTCAGCAGTGTGAGCTGGAGGTTATAGTTGGAGATGCTAGAAGAATGGAATTAGACGATGAATCTGTTGATTATATTATAACTAGCCCTCCATACCTTAATAAAATAGAATATACGAGGGTTTATGAGATTGAGTATAGGTTGTTTATGGGAGGTGCTGACGTTAATCCGATTAGGTCGTATATTAGTTTAATTCCTAGGGTTAAAGTTCCAGAGGATATGCCTACAGATATAATTATTGATATGCCGCCTCTAGCTAAGGCATATTTTATAGATATGTGGAGAGTTTTGAAGGAAATGTACCGAGTACTAAGAGAAGGTGGTAGGGTAGCTATGGTCGTTGCTGGTGGAGTATTTCCCGATAGGGTTATAGAATCTGATACCATATTAATGAGACTGGCATATTATGTTGGCTTTAAACCTAAAGAGTTATGGGCTGTTAATAAGAGAGTGGCAACTAGAAATAGAACTATAAAAATTGGCGAAGCTAGGGAAAGCATTATCTTCCTAAAAAAGTAGAAATAAGTATATTTTATTCATTAAACATTTTATGTATCTTAAGTAGTGAGTTGTAGAGTGCTTCAATATCTTCTTCCCAGTTATAGATATAGAAACTTGCACGTGCAGTTGCGGCTACACCTAGGTATTCATGAAGTGGTTGAGCACAGTGGTGACCACTTCGAATGGCAATACCATCTTCATCAAGTAATGTAGCTATATCATGGGGATGAACGTTATTCATGGTAAAGCTGACAACACCGCCTCTATAGTTAACATCTAAAGGGCCATAAATCTTTATACTCGGTATTTTTGATAATAGTTCAATTGCATATTTAGTTAACTTTTTTTCATGCTTTCTAACCCAAGACATGCCTAGTGATTTAAGATAATCTATAGCCATTCCTAATGCAACTGCACCAACAAAATTTGGTGTTCCAGCTTCGAACTTCCATGGTAAATCACTCCACTCTTCATCGTTCATTGAAACTTTTTTAATCATTTCACCCCCTAGTAGGAATGGCTCTGTTTCCTCCAGGATTTTCTCTCTACCATATAGGACACCAATTCCTGTTGGCCCTAACATTTTGTGTCCAGAAAATGCAAAAAAATCTACATTTAGCTGCTTAATATCTACTGGCATATGTGGTGTAGATTGAGCACCATCTACAACAATAATACCTCCTTTTTCATGAATCCACTTTGCTAATTCCCTAATTGGATTTATTGTGCCTAAAACGTTACTTACATGAGTTACTGCTAATACCCGTGCATCCTTAATTTTATCTAGATAAGATAAATCGAGGAAACCATCGCTAGTGATTGGTATATAATATACTTTAGCTTTCTTTAGCCTTGCTACTCTTCTCCATGGAAGCATATTGCTGTGATGCTCCATCATAGTTAACACTATATTATCATCTTTCTTAATGTTCTGTAGACCCCAGCTCATAGCGACCATATTTAAGGACTCAGTAGCACCCTTCGTGAATACTACCTCCCTAATTGACGCTGCATTAATAAACTTTCTTACTTTCTCCCTACTTTTTTCATATGCTTCAGTAGCTTCCTCACTTAATCTATAAATCCCTCTATGGACATTAGAGTTAACTTTAGAGTAGAAATCGTAAATTACATCTAGAACTTGGATAGGCTTTTGACTAGTAGCTGTACTATCTAAATAAATCAGTCTTTTACCATTAATCTTTCTTTTAAAAATGGGAAAATCTTTGAGTATCTCCTCTTTAATATTACCGCTTTTACCCCAAAATTTAGCCATCATTTAACTAGCCAACACTACTCTTTTTCTAAAATAACTACATTTATTCCGATATTTTCTAGCTCTTTTTTAAATTTCTCAGCATCACTTCTCGAGCCAACAAAAGCTCCGTAATGCATAGGAATCGCTATTTTCGGATTAATTATTTTAGCAGCTTCTATAGCTTCCTCTGCAGTCATAACATATGTTCCGCTAACTGGTAAAAGAGCGATATCACACTCTATCCCACGCATCTCTGGTATCTTATCTGTATCACCAGCGTGATAAATCTTAACATCCTTATACTCAATTACATATCCAACCTTTAGGTCTTCCTTTGGATGAAATACTACTCCTGGAGACCTAAACTTATTAACATTATATGCTGGTACAGCCCAAATTTTAACACCCTTAACTTCAACTACATCTCCAGGCTTAACATAAATTTTCTCTCCGGGCAAATCTCCAGCTTCTGGAGAAACTTCATACGAGGCAACTAGTGTAGAATCGTCACTTAATATTTTCTTTAAATCAGCTTTACTAAAGTGGTCAAAGTGGTTGTGTGTAACTAGCACAATATCTGCCCTTGTAGGCTTAGAGACTTGATACGGATCAATCCATATAATGATATCGTCAGTAATCTTAAAACCAGAATGTCCAGTCCATATAATTTTTAATTCTTTATATTTATATGACATCGCATAATCACCAAATAAATATATTGTCACTTAATAAGATAAAAAGCCCATTTCCTACTTTTATTAATATTTAATTTAAGCTGTCTAAAAGGAAAAGCGTCGATACATTTAATCTATATATGATTATATATGTCCACTTTAACTATCTTAACACAGTTATAATTATGGTTTTAAGGCATGCTAACACCGTATGAGGTAGCGGTTAGAACGGTTATACCGGCAATTAGAAGTATGATTGTTAAGGAGTTATATTCTAGGTATAGTATGAAGCAGAAAGATATAGCTAAGTTACTAGATTTAACTCAGGCTGTTGTATCATATTACCTATCTAATAGTAGAGGGAAAGTTATTGATATATCTGAGTTTAGTGATGTTGCCAAATTAGTTAAAGAGAAGACAAAATTTATTGTTGAGAATAAGCCCGATCCTATAACGATAGCTAGGATAATTCTTGAGATTACACATTATTTTGTAAAAAAAGGATATTTATGCAGATTTCATAAAGCTTTAGAGCCAAATATTAATATCGAAAATTGTAATTTATGTAGCTTAGTTAACGAACTTTAAGTAAAATTTCTTTTAGCGCTTTTTCCGGAGTACACATGAATCTATGTTTATTTTTCAATACTCCAGAACTATACACCTCTATATAGGTCCATTCTTTACCTTCAATATTATCCTTAATATGATAAATTAAGGCGATGTCTCCCTCGAAGTTATATATAAGACGGCTAATTTCTGCTTTATCTGCAGATTTTGTATCATTATATGTTACTAGTAATTCTCTCCCTATGCCTCTTTCAAAATCAATCATATCCTCTTCTGTAATTTGCTCAATAGCGTCTGGTGAAAGTTCCCTTCCACTTGTAAGGTCTATAGCCATAACTTTAACTACGTAATTATAATTTTGGAGTTTATTTACATAGCTTTTAATTTCAAACGCTTTATACATATTACTCTACCACAGGGACGCCAAACTCTATAGAAAGCCTCTTTTTCTCTTCATAACTTATACTACTCGGATCAAAGAAGCCATTATAGTATTTCTTGTAGATCTCTCCAGACTCTAACTTGCGAATATTCCTTCTATATCTCTCCTCAGCTAGACTCCTAATACTTTTCCTCTTTAGATATTCACTTATGGGTATTGAGTATATTTTTTGCATTCTATCTCTATAATATTCTGGCATTACATTGAATGCGCAGAAAGGCACGATTCTTCCATCAGGCATTATATAGTGTATATCACATCTCTGTACTCTAGCGACATCATAATTATATGGATCCATGAAATGCATCATACCGACGAATAAACTATTTAGGTGGAACTCTCCTAGTGAACTATAGTCATGCTTAACTAAGATTTTATATAGTATCCAGTATAGTTTTCTCCATCTTCTTAATCTCTTAGGAACACTATCCCAAATAATAAACTTGTTTATTTTTAGTATAGTTTCTAGTAGCGCTAACTTCCTACTTTTTCCCTTTTTAATTTCCTCAGCTTTTCTTCTAAAGTACTCAAAAAGTGATTCTACGTCTATGAATCTCGTTATCGGTATAATTTCTCCAGTTTCTTGATCTTGAAATAGGTATGTAGCTACTCCACATGCAAAGTGATTTGTCATTTCAAATTGCCTTTTACCAGTAACAGCCTCTACAAATCTAGATAATGGTACAGTAAAGGGGACTGTATACCAATCCTCCATTTTAATCATACCATCTGTCTGTTCTTCAGCCCTCTTTAGAATATCTGGAATTGTAATTCTATACTTCTCCCTCTCCTGTTTACTCATTCTACCAACTAGTGATACTGGCTGGAAATTAACTCCTCTAACAACATGGTTATGCTTAAGTCCAAATTTTATCATCGCACCAATTTCATGGTCATTAACGCTTTTTAGAACAGTAGGGACAAGTACAACGCCAATTCCGGCTTTCCAACTATTCTCTAATGCATAAGGAATTTCCCAATGATTCTTTGGATTTGTATATGGAGTTATTCCATCAAAGCTCATGTAATATGTATTAACACCTACCTCCCTAAACCTCTTAGAAAGCTCCGGGTCAAATGCTACTCTAATACCATCAGTATTAATTTGTACATGTTGATACCCCAATTCTTTAGCCATCTTAGCTATTTCGACAATATCGTCTCTCAATGTAGGTTCTCCACCAGTTATTTGTACAGCTAACGCTGGTACAGGACGCATCTCCCTAGCAGTTTTTAGCATATACCTAATATGTTCTAGTGTTGGTTCATATACGTATCCTGCTCTCTCAGCAAAGAAGAAACAATACCAACATGCTAAATCACACCTATTTGTTACTACTAGGTTTAGTAGCGCTGTATGGGATTTATGTCTGGGACATAATCCACAATTATACGGACATGGATTAATGATATCAACATTTGGATTTTCGATCCCCCTACCGTCCATTGTTTGCTTACTACTCCTAACATAGAAATTATAATCTCCCCAATATAGGTCCTCAAATTCACCATGATCAGGACATATTTTCCTAATCCAAACTTTACTATCACGCTCAAATATGATAGCGTTTAATAATGAGTAACACTCTGGACATATACTTAATGTATATCGAATTAACTTCTCCCCATCCTTCAACTCAGGCTTTACATTTAATTTAACATGAAAATCTACTTCTCCCTTAGGTAAGAAGTTATACCTTATTCCCTCGCCAATCGCTTTGAATGCAACAGATGGTAGCTCCACAGTATCCATATATTTTACCTTTGATCCATCAAAATATTTTGATAGTAATTCCTTTTGACTAATTTCTTCTATAACTGTCAAATATCTCACCTTATCTTTTTAATTCTAAGTATTGATTAATTAACTTATAAAACTTACCATACATCTAACCGTATTAAGCGTATGAAGAGACTCGTAAAAGATTAGAAATCCCATCCCTTAAGATATTTAAGTTTAATATTATAATGATTGTGATTGTTAGTTTAGAATGAGAGTTTTACTAAAATTTGATCCATGGAAAAATCCTTATTGCCCATGTCCACCTAAGTATAGCTTAAATCCCTATACTGGTTGTGGCCATGCATGTAGATACTGTTATATCACTTCATATATTCCCAACCCATTCAATCCTAGATTGAAGGATAATATAGTTAAGAGATTAAGAATAGACCTTAAAACACTTCCTAAAGGAAGTATTATAGCTATCTCCTATAGTAGTGACCCATATACTCCTCCAGAGGGAAAAATCCGTATCATGCCAAAAATTTTAAGCTTAATTTCATTATTTGATGTTAAGGTTTTAATTGCAACTAAGGGAGTTCTTGTTCTTAGAGATATAGACCTAATTAAAAAGGTTGGAAACGTAGTTTCCATGACTATAACAACATTAGATAAATCTTTAGCTAAGAAACTTGAGCCAAATGCTCCAACTCCAAATGCTAGAGTTAGAGTATTAGAAAAATTAGTTAATAATGGTGTAAATGTATCACTACGTATTGATCCAATTTTTCCAGGATTAACTGATGATGAAAAAATGATTAGAGAGATTATTGAGATGGCAAGTTCATTAGGTATTGAACATATCGTCTCCTCATGTTACAAAGTTAAACCTGATAATTATAGAAGAATGATTGGAGTATTTCCCGAAATGGAAAAGTTATGGCATAAGCTTTACTGGATTGATGGAGAGTATATACATGGATATAGATATTTACCATTTAAGTTAAGATATGAGATTTTAAGCATAGTTAGAAATTTAGCTTTGAAGTTTAAGATGAAGTTTAATACATGTAGAGATGGTTTAAGATTTCTTGATTCACCTGGGGCATACTGTGATGCTTCACATTTATTAGAAAAACGGGATTAATTTGGAGAATATTTTTAGTGGAGTCTATACCCACATTCACTACAGAAATTATCATCTGGAGAAACTTCTGCACCACATTTTGGACAGAACCTTCTTATCTTCTTTCGTTTACTTATCTTTCTTTTTCCTAACTCTTCAATCGGAACCCCACCTTCAAGTATCTCTTCATATTCATCAGTTTCTGCCCATAGCTTAATTTCTCTAGTTCTTATTACTAGCCATGGATGAGTTCTCTGTATACCAAAATAGAACTTGTATATCTTAGATAACTTATCTTCCGAGAGCTCCTCGAACTCTTCTGCCTGCCTAAGTATTTCTTCAATCCTAACTTCATTCCATATTTTTCTAGTTGGTGCAGCAAGCTTCATAAGTGCTCGCATAGCAACATTCTCACTCTGCGCAGCTAAGAGACCAGCCCTATCTGCACTAAACTCTGCTCTTCTGCTCCATGCTAAAAGAGCCATTTGTAACCCGGACCCTAAAAGCCTCCCGATTCCTAATGTCATTTCTCCAACCATTGTTAGTAAGGTTGATAAATACTGAGCCATCGTTAAGTAGAGCACATGTCCACACTTGTAGTGGCCTAATTCATGTCCTAGTACAAATCTTAATTCATCATCATCAAAGGCATCTAGCAATCCGCTTGATACTACGACAACAGGATGTGTAAATCCTGTGGTAAAAGCATTTGGGTATGGATCACAGAGAATATATAACTCGGGAGGATTGTCTATATCAAGCACTTCATTACATTCTAAGTAAATTTTATATAGTGTTGGACATTGATTTTCAGAAACTCTTAAGCAGTCAGCTGTAAACTGTACTTTGATGATTTTCTCTAGTCCTAACTCTAAAACTTTCTTAGTAAAGAAATCAAACCCTTTAACTTTCTTTAATGCTTCCAACGCTTTCTTATCAGAAGGATGCTGAAAATCTTCTGGGGTTAATCCAGGGAAAGCCAATTTCTTGACCATTCTCTCTTCAGCCCTTACCCAAAATTTATAGAAAGCAGAATAAGGATATATAAATTACTCTGTGTAATATCAAGATATATTATAGCACTGAATATAATTATATTCCCTAAATATTTCTCACTATGTTAAGGTATTGACATGTGTTATTAACATCGGTAAAGCATTCTAATATATGTTATTCATAAATACATTGTTCTACTTTAATAACGCTAAAATGTTTATTTTAAAGCCTCCATATCCTATATATGGTTCGTCATTATAAGTATATACTAAATATGAATTTGAAATATATAATCCATGTAATTTCTTTAGGTTAATAATTATAGATTCCCTATACTTTTCTCCAAAATCAATTATAATCTTTCTTTTCTCCCAACTCCAATATCTAAAGAGATACAGGTATGGGTCACTGATTAAGATAGGCCAAATTTCAAGAGAATTACCAATTTTACCTATTGTTAACCAACTACCAATTCCCAAGTTTGGATGACCTAAATCAATAATTTTGAAGTTAATAGATTTTATAGTTGTATCTGGTTTTATAGTCATATCATTTAGTTTTATGTAGCTCTTTGGAGTACAGATAAATATTATATACTGATTTTCTCGTCCTCTACTTATAGAATATATGTATTTACCATCAATTATCTTAGCATCTCCTCTAACTAACTTAGTTATTCCTACTATTAGTGGGTTAGTTACAATAAAATGTATGTATATCTCCTTATCATTATATTTAATAGTATTAAATTTAACTTTAGGTCTTACTTTATCTCCTAACTCTATTATCCTCATGAGTATATTTGAGAGTATTAAAAAAGAAAAGGTATGGTAAGATTGTTACTCTGATTTAACTCATTAACTTATATGACTTAAATTTTTTCATTCCTATAGCCATAGCTTCTTTAATAGCTAAACTTAACCTTCTAATACCTTCCGTAATTTTATCTTTAGGTGGATATGAAAAGCTTAGCCTAATTGTATTCCATCCTGAACCATCTACGAAGAAGGAACGCCCAGGTACATATGCTACTTTATAGTGGTATAGTGTTCTAAATAGTAGTGTTTTCGTATTTATAAACTCTGGTAACCATAGAAATATGAACATACCACCAATAGGTCTCGTCCACTCGATATTCGGAGGCATATAGTCCTCTAAAGCTTTTAACATTACATCTCTCTTTTCTTTATAAGTTCTTTTAATCATAGGAATACGTCTCTCGATCATACCGCTATTAATTGCATAGTATGCTATATAATGGCTAAGGTATGCACCACATATGTCTAGTGCTTGTTTAGCTAAACCCATATATTTTATAACTTCCTTTGCCGCTACTGCCCACCCAACTCTAATTCCAGGTGCAAATATTTTACTAAATGTTGAAATATATATTACTCTACCTTCAGAATCCATAGCTTTAAGTCTTCTATATTCCTTATCAGTAAATGTAATGTAACCGTATGGGTCATCTTCTACAATATAAAGGTCATATTTAGATGCTATTTCTAATAGATGCTTTCTTCTATCCATAGACATCGAAATTCCAGTTGGATTCTGACATGTAGGTATAGTATATATAAGTTTTGGTTTGCGTCCTAGGTTGATCTGCCTTTTTAACTCTTCTTCTAATATATCAGTCTTCATTCCCTCGTCATCCATAGGTACACCTACGTATATCGGCTTATAGATATTATATGCTTGAACAGCAGCTAAATATGTTGGAAGTTCCACTACAATAATATTTCTTTGATCAATGAATATTCTTCCAGTAATTTCTATGGCTTGCTGACTACCACTAGTAACTATAATTTCCTCCCAACTAGCTTTTATCCCAAACTTAGACATAAACTTAGCTAATGCCTCTCTCAACTCCGGTAAACCTTCAGTTATTCCATACTGAAAAGCCTTACTCTTAACACTCCTAATAAACTCAAATATCTCATTTAATTCTTCGTCTGATGGAAATGTATTTGGATCTGGCATTCCACCTGCAAACGTAATAACATCTTCTGTTATCGATTTAAGTATGTCTCTTATCTCAGAAGAACGCATTCTATCAGTTCGAGCAGCAAGAGACTCAATAAGTCTTGACAACAATTACACCCATAATAACTAATTAGTTTAAGTCATAGATTAATCATTATAAGTTCATTACTTAACAATGTATATTTTCTACTAAATATGTTTAGCGAAACCTATATATGTTGGTGAATTAGTTTTGGTAAATATCCTCTCTTTGGATGCTCCAGGTAAGAAGTTTCTTTTATTAGGTAATGAAGCAGTTGCAAGAGGAGCTATAGAAGGTGGAGTTGGTGTTGCGACGGCATATCCAGGAACTCCTTCTACAGAGATCCTTGAGGCGTTAATTTCTGTAGCTAGAGATATTGGTATGTATGTCGAGTGGAGTACTAATGAGAAAGTAGCTTTAGAGATAGCTTTTGCTGCGTCAATTGTTGGAATTAGGAGTTTAGTTGCTATGAAACATGTTGGTATGAACGTTGCTATGGATAGCTTGGTTAGCCTCGGTTATACCGGTGTTAGAGGTGGCATGATTATAGCATCAGCTGAAGATCCTTCAATGCATAGTAGTCAAAATGAGCAGGATAATAGGTGGATTGGTATACATAGCTATATACCTGTATTTGAGCCTTGGAATCAGCAAGAAGCTAAAGATTTAGTACCATACTTACTAGATTTCTCAGAGAAATATGAAGTACCAACTATTCTTAGACTAACAACAAGACTTAGTCATACTAGAGGCTTAGTTAGATACGGAAAAATTAGGAAGAGAAAGGTTAAAGGTGAGTTTACTAAGGATGTAAAAAGATGGGTTTTAATCCCTGCGCATGCAAGAATTAGAAGAAAGGTACTACTCGAGAAATGGTTTAAAATTAAAAAAGGTGTTGAAGAATGCCCATTTAATCAAGTCATTAGTAATGGTGGAGAGTATGGTATTATAGCTGTTGGTTTATCCTACGGGTATGTTGTTGATGCAGTTAATAGATTAAATGTTAATAACAAAGTTAATATACTTAAGTTATCATCTTCAGTTCCCATTCCTGAGAAGTTATGTAAAGATTTTGTTTGTAATCACTCGAAGGTACTTGTTATTGAAGAGCTTGAGGGTGTTGTTGAAAATCAACTTAAAAATATATTATATGGCGTATCTAATGTAGAAATACGTGGAAAAGATCTTATTGGATATTTTGGTGAGTTAACACTAGAGAGAGTATTATATGGTTTGGCAAGATTTCTTGGTCTTGGATATGAAAAGCCTACTCAGATAAGTTTAGATTTAGAGATTCCATCTAGACCTCCTGTATTGTGTCCTGGATGCCCCCATAGGGCAACATTCTATGCTATTAAAAGAGCTGTTCAGAAGGCGAGAGTTGCAGCAGTATACCCCGGAGATATAGGTTGCTATACACTAGGTGTTAACCCACCATATATGGAGGTTGATACAACAATTTCTATGGGTTCAGGTATTGGAATTGCAAATGGGTTAGCACACTTTCAAGACAAGGTTGTAATTGCAACTATAGGTGATTCTACGTTCTATCACGCAGGTATCCCTGGACTAATAAATGCCGTATATAACAAAGCACCCTTAATACTAGTAGTGCTAGATAATGAAGTTACAGCTATGACTGGAGACCAGCCTAATCCTGGAAGTGGATATACAGCATTTGGTGATGAAACTAAGAAGATACTTATTGAAGATATAGCTCGTGGAGTTGGTGTGGAATTTACGCGAGTTGTTGATCCTTATAACGTAAAGGAAACCATCGATGTACTCGCTGAAGCGATAAATTATATTAGAAAATATTCTAAACCTGTTGTCATAGTTGCTAGAAGAATCTGTACCTTAGAATACCTACGTAGAGCTAGGAGATTGGGGTTACATATAAAGAGATACCGCGTAAATACCGATAAGTGTATCGGCTGTAAAGTTTGTAGTGAACAGTTTGCATGTCCAGCTATAAGCATGGTAAATGATAAAGCAGTAATAGACGAGTCTATGTGTAGCGGATGTAGTGTATGCGCTCAAATTTGTCCTGTTAATGCAATAGAAGAGGTGGAGAAAGGATGAAGAATATTCTATTAGTTGGTGTTGGTGGACAAGGAATACTAACGTTATCCAGGTTAATTGGTGAAGCAGCTATAAATGCAGGCTTAGATGTACTAATAAGCGAAGTTCACGGAATGGCACAAAGAGGGGGAAGCGTAGTTGTCCACGTAAAAGTTGGAGATAAGGTATATTCACCATTAATAACAGTTGGCGATGCAGACTGGATAATTGCATTAGAAATTATGGAATGCTGCAGATATATCCATTATGCATCTAATAAGACAAAAGCTATATTAAATGATAGGTTAATTCCTCCACCAGTTTTAGATAA
>CAYTHX010000022.1:0-24568 GCA_964437705.1 uncultured Nitrososphaeria archaeon | reverse complement strand
AAAATTTTTAATTGTGTTTGGTTGATTAGGTATAGTGGATGGTTAGTGGATGGCCGTGGTAGCTCAAGGGTTAGAGCGCCGGCCTGTGGAGCCGGAGGTTGGGGGTTCGAGTCCCCCCCACGGCCCTCAGCTTTAGTGGTTTAAGGTTTATTTTTGGTTGGTTTTGTGTATTTTGTTTTTATTGGTAGTATTAGTCCTAGTGTGTATGCTATTGCGTTGGTTACTCTTAGTGGTTGTTGTGTTTGTGGTCCGAGTCTGATTTCGTTGTTGGCTATTTTTCTTAGTTCTATTGATAGGTCTTCGTATTCATTGCCAGTTAATATTAGGATTTTATTGTATTTTGCTGCTAGTTTTGCTAGTAGTTCTTCGTTGTGTTCTGCGTATGGAGTTAGTGCAACTATGTAGTCGTAGTTTTTATATAGGTTCTCTAAGTCTTTCTCGTAGATAATTGAGAGTAGTACTTTGTCTTTGGTGAGGGATAATTTTTCTAAGGCTTTTTGGAGTAGTTTTTCAGTTTTATTGTCGCCGAGCAGTAGAATTTTTATGTTGAATGCTCTGCTTAATTGAATCAGGTCCATGACTTCATATAGCATTCTTGGCTTTTCAACTAGTATATTTATGCTATCAACTACATCTAGTGGAATAGCTTTTTTAACCTTAACATATTCTTCATGGTAATATCCAATTACAGCTTTATCATGATTAATACCTATAAAGATGGTTAAATCGGGATTTTTAAGGTCGACTTTTAAGCCTAAGTTGTTCTTAATAACTTCACCAATATATTTAGAGATGTCTAGACTTGTGTAGGGGTAGGACTTGTTCCATCTTCTAACTTCAACCCTAAACGTGTTTATTCCCTTAGAATGCTTTCTAGCGGCACATAACGCTAATTCAGAAATAGCTTTTAGAGATAAGTCTTTAGTGATGTTGTCAATAAAGATTACTCTAGAGACTACTCTAAATTTTTGGATAAAACTAGATGGTTTATTGAGAGATTGAATGTCAATAATAGCTCTCCTACTAGCAATTTCAATAATCTGAGTATTCACATATGTCTTCAATTGGTTTAGGAAATTATGGATATCTACCTTTTTTACATAGGGTTCAAAGAATAATAGTAATCTCAAAACAATTTTCACCATTAACAAGCACGGAAGGGTAAAAAATATGATATAGAGCCCCGGGCGGGATTTGAACCCGCGACCCCCGGCTTACCAAGCCGGTGCTCTGCCGGCTAAGCTACCGGGGCGTTTCCACTTAATATTATTTTACTTAAGTTTTATTTAATAAGATATTTGTTTTTGGATTTTATTGTTTTAGTGGTTTTGATATGAGGAGAGAGTGAGGGTAGAGGGGTGGGCCGGTAGCTCAGTGGTAGAGCGCCGCCCTCGCAAGGCGGAGGTCCCGGGTTCGACTCCCGGCCGGTCCATCATAAATATATTTTATTTTTTCTCTGGTTTTCACTAAGATTTTTGGTTGGTATGAAGGCTGTTATAACTGCGGCTGGTATTGGTACTAGGATGCTTCCGGCTACGAAGGAGATTCCTAAGGAGATGCTTCCGGTGATAACGTATGTTGATGGTAAGTTGATTTTACGTCCTACGTTGCAGATAGTTTTTGAGTCTCTTTATGATGTTGGTATAAGGGATTTTTGTTTTGTAGTTAATCGTTTTAAGAGGGTGATAGAGAACCATTTTTCTCCAGATTATGAGTTTGTTAGGTATTTGCTTACGAGAGGTAAGCATGAAGAGGCTGAGGATTTAAGGAAGTTTTATGAGAAAGTGGAGAAATCAACAATCGTGTATGTAAATCAGTATGAGCCTAAGGGGTTTGGACATGCAGTTCTAATTACTGAGTCATTTGTTGGGAAGGAGCCCTTTATAGTTCATGCGGGTGATGACTACATTTTATCGAGGAATAATAATCATTTGAGAAAGTTGTTGAAAGTATTTAATGAGTATAATGCAAATGTAGCTTTGTTACTAGAGGAGATTGAGGATCCTAGGAAGTATGGTGTTGTGGATGGAGAGTTTGTTTCTGAGAATGTTATTGAGATAAAGAGTATTGTTGAGAAGCCGAGTGAGCCTCCAACTAATTTAGCTATAATCGCTATTTACGTATTTACTCCCCTTATATTTGAGGGATTAAGAGCAGTTGGATATGATGAAAGTGGGGAGATCCCGTTATCAATAGCTATTGACTATATAGCTAAGAAGTATGGCTCTGTATATGGTATTAAGTTGGATCCTGGTGAAAGTAGGCTTGATGTTGGAAATCCAGCATCATATATAAGTGGACTGCTTAAGTTATATAAGGTGTATATGAATGAAGATATGGATCGATGTTCTAACACCTAAGCAAGCACTATTCTTTGGAGCTATTGCTGAGAAACTTGACAGGCATGGCTGTTCGCTTCTAGTTACCTATAGAGAGTTTAAAGAGACGGAGAAATTATTGAGCTATAAGCTCCTAAAGTATTCTCCAATTAAGGTTGGTGTTTATGGTGGAGGATCTCTGGTAAATAAGTTGAGGTGTAGTTTAGAGAGAAGTCTCCAATTACTACCAATAGTAAGGGAGTTTAACCCTGATATCGTGATTTCATACTGTTCTCCCGAGGCGGCTAGAGTAGCGTTTGGACTGGCAAAACCACACTATGCTATATGCGATATTCCTCAAGCTAGTGCTGTATTAAAATTAACACTACCATTATCAGAGAGACTGTATTCACCATGGATCATTCCCAAAGGCGCTTGGACTAAGTATGGAATAAACTCGAGGAACATATTTAGGTATAGAGGATTAGATCCGATAGCATGGTTAAATAACTACAATTTTAATAGGTCGGTTCTAGAGGAGTTAGGGATAGGGGATTCACCATACATTGTGGTAAGGTCTGTAGAGCAATATGCTTCGTATCAATTAAGTATTTTGAATAAGTGGGTTAGTAGGATTGATAATTGGATATATAGCCTTCTAAGAGAATTGAGGGAGTATAAGGTGGTTATTCTTTGTAGATATGAAGATCAAGTTAGAATGTTTAGAAAATTGTTTAAGGAAGTGGAGCAGATTGTTGTGCCCGAAGAGCCTGTTGATGGGCCGTCACTTCTAAAATTCTCTAGCCTATTTATAGGCTATGGTGGAACAATGACTATGGAGGCGGCCTTACTGGGTATTCCATCTATTTCCTTACGACCGGGCAATCCTCCATATTATATTAAGTACCTTGTGCGAAAGGGACTAGTTGTATATCTCAAGAGAGAAGAAAATGTGGTTAATACTGTTATTTCTTTGTTAAGTAAAAGAGAGAAAATTAGTAGGCTTGCTAGAAAATTATATAGTAAGCTGGAGGATCCAGCAGATTACATCTCTAAGAGTGTACTAGGTATATTAGAGTGATAACCGACGCCAACGTATATGATTCCTTCTTTTTGTAGCTTGTCTGGATCGTATATTCTCCTACCATCAATTACTATAGGCCTCTTCATTAACTTCTTAAACTTCTCGATAGAAATCTCCTTAAATTCATCCCACTCAGTAGCTATTATTACTGCTTCGCTCTCTCTCAAACACTCATCTACAGACTTGCATATAGTTACAGGAAGGTAATAGTAGTTTGAAGTAAATTTTTCAGATCCACGTGGATCATATACCTTAACTTTGGCGCCAGCACTTATTAAATGCTTAATAACTTTTATAGCTTGAGACCCACGTATGTCGTCTGTATTAGGCTTAAAGGTTAACCCTAATACAGATACCTTTCTTCCCTTAATATTATCATATATTCTTTTTAAGACTTCTATCGGCCACAAAGCTTGCTCTTCATTAATATCATAAATAGTTCTTAATAAGGATGAATTTAATCCTCTTTCCTCTACAAAGGATATAAATGCCTTTAAATCTTTAGGGAGACACTGTCCACCAAAGCCGATACCAGCATTCAGATGTGCAGCTCCAATCCTAGGATCAAAACCAAGAGCTTTACTAACAATAGTTATATCTGCATTAGGTACATCCTCGCATATTCTCGCAATATAGTTAATAAAACTAACCTTCAGGCTTAAGAAAGCATTACTTGCATACTTTATAATTTCAGCGTTTTCAATAGTGGTTCTGATTATTGGGACTTCTGTGTTATATATTGACTTATATAGAGAATATAAAATATCTCCGGATTTACGATCATACTCGCCTATAACGATTCTAAATGGTTTTTCTAGATCCCTTAAAGCCACCCCCTCCCTTAAAAATTCAGGGTTATATACATATCCAAAGTCGGTACCAACCTGTAATCCAGAGGAAAACTCGATAGCTGGTATAACTAGTTTTCGAGAAGATTCTGGTAAAATAGTACTTTTCACAACAACTAACCGATACTCTCCAATTTTTTCCAATACTTTACCGATTTCTTTAGCAGCAGATAAAATATAATTGTAGTTAAGCCTCCAATCATCTCCAACAGGTGTACCAACACATATAAAAATAATATTGCTTTCCTCAATACACTTCTTCAAATCACTTGATGGAATAAACATATTATGTAGGACCTTGTCTAATTTCTCTTTTAAACCCTCCTCAAAGATATATGGTTTACCCATCTTCAAAGACTCAAGCTTCCAGTTCTCAATATCATAGCCATACACTGTAACTCCTTTAGAAGCTAGGAATACACCTAAGGAAAGACCAACATAACCAAGACCAACTACACAAATCCCATGCATAAGATAAACACCCATCAAAACACCAAAATATCGAAATAATAGTATTTAGAAATAAAAATAAGAGTAAAATGGCGCCGGGAGTGGGATTCGAACCCACGCGGGGAACATTCCCCATCGGCTTACTTGTACCATAAGCTCAAGGCCGACGCCTTGGTCCACTCGGCCATCCCGGCGCTATTCCAAGAAAAACAGAAATAACTTTAAGAAATAAAAACATTAAACTTGAATACCCTTAAATTTTTTGGTGTGATCTAAAAATATGACCCATATCAGAAATATATAGTGTTATTCAAGAGTGGTAGACTTGAATTTGTTCTCTGGAGGTTTTTCTGTGATGTATGGTTGGAGGGGGAGAATCGGTCTTTTAGTTCCATCATCAAATACTACTATGGAGGAAGAATTTCGTAGATTGCTTCCATATGGTGTTTCTCTTCATGCTGCTAGAGTTAGGCTTAGAAGGGTTACTATTAGGGAGTTAGAAGCTATGAAAGAAGAATTATTAGATGCTGCATGGAGATTAGTTGATGCAAATGTTAACATTATAATATTGGGATGTACCACTGGTAGTCTAATTAAGGGGATCGGGTATGATAAGGAATTATCAAATATAATCACGAATAGTACTGGAATTAAGGCGATAACTACTTCAACCGCTGTATTAGCAGCGTTAAAAAATTTATCGCTTGACGCTATATCGGTGGCAACACCTTATATTGAGGAGGTTAATGAAAGAGAAAAGAGGTTTTTAGAGGATAATGGTATTAAGGTTCTTAAGATAATGGGTTTGAATATCATAGATAATCTTGAGATAGGGAGGTTATCGCCAGAAGATGCATATATGTTGGCTAGGAAAGTAGATACTCCAGAATCTAAAGGGGTATTTATAAGCTGTACAAACTTTAGAACATTAGAGGTTATAGAGATACTTGAAAAGGATTTAGGTAAACCAGTTATATCGAGTAATCTTGCTACGTTCTGGTTAACACTCAAAGAAATGGGTATAAAAGAGGAAATTAGAGGATATGGGAAGCTATTACGAGAAAATTGGTAAAGAAGCAATAGAGTACCATGGAGCCAAAAATTAGTGGTAAAAATAAGAAAGAGTTAGTGTTTATTAATGATGAATAATGTTGTTAACTGGTTCTTAAGGTATAGAGACATTATTCCTGAATTTGATTATTTCATGGAGATAGTTTTTAGACAGCCATTAAGGGCTATCAGGGTTAACACTATAAAGGTCAGTCCAAAAGCGATTTACGACGTACTTTTAGACCTTGGTTTCGATGTATATAAACTGCCAAGTCTGAGTTACGTGCTTTACTCGCCTAATAAAGGTTTAGGTAAAACTATATTCCACCAGTTAGGATATTACTACCTAGAGGACATAGTATCGATATTACCGCCAAAAATTCTACTATATAAGATTGGTAGATTTCCGTTAGTGCTCGATTTAGCAGCAGCTCCAGGAGGTAAATGTACACATATGGGACAATTATTGATAGATAAACACTACTTTGTTTTAGCTAACGACATTAGCAAAACTCGAATAAATATTTTAATTAAGAATATCGAGAGATTAGGCTTGACAAATATAATAGTTACGTGCTATGATAGTAGAAAACTTCCTTATGTATGTAGTGATAGGATATTATTTGATGCTCCATGCTCCTCTGAGTCATTAATTTATGAAATGAGTGAAAAAGACCTTCGATTTTTAGTTAGTGGCAAGTCGATCGAAAAATACCCTAAATTACAGATGGAAATAATTAAACACGCATATAATCTCTTAGCTGATGGAGGGTATCTATTATATTCTGTTTGTACATTTGCTCCCGAAGAGTGCGAAGCTGTAGTTAATTATGCATTACAGATAGGATTTAAAATCGAGAAAATTTCGATTCCAAGTACCTTATTTAAGTGTTCTAGAGGCATAGATGAATGGGTGATTAATGGAGAACACGTTAAATTCGATTCAGATATAAAGCATAGCGTTAGGATATATCCACATTTAAACTTCGATAGGTATGGTGGCTCAATTGGATATCTATATATAGTACTCTTGAGGAAGTGATTAAAATGAGATTACAAATTGATAAGAAGCTTGAGGAAAAAGTTAAAAGCTACTTAGTAGAGAGATACTTAATCTCAGAAGAAGATATCAACACATTTTCTATAATCCAAGTAAAAGAAAAGATATACTTAGTCAGTAGGTTGCACGAAAGAACATCAGAATGCATAAGAAGACTAAGACCTATTCAAGTAGGTGTAAAAATTCTATATGTCAAAAATACACGTTTCATTCCGCATATTAACATTAATACTACTTTATTACATAAAATGAAGCTACCAGAAGTGGAGTTAAGCAAAGAGGAATTAGATACGATACTTAACAGAGACTTTATAGAGAAAAAACTCAAATTGCCAGAGGACACAACTGTTGTATTAACGTTTAATGGAGTAAGAATAGGGTTAGGCAAATACACTAAGGAAAAAGTGATAAAAACACGATGAAACAAAGGATTTTTAATATATTTTCCTTATAACTAGGTCATTATGGACATAATTCTAATAATACCTTTTGTTTTAAATCGTGAGAAATTTTTGGTCCATAGGGTCCTCTATGATTTTTATGCTTGACCTTCCTTTTTTCTCCACATTGGCGGGTAGAGATCACGTTCCATAAATACCCTTTCGGACACTGCAACCACACCTTTATCTAAATTTGATATATCATTTGCATTGTATAATGATATTCCAACCGCAATTAACTCTCCCTTTTTAGTTATTAACGCCACTCTCGAATCCTTCTTTACATCATTTGTAAATCCTATTATCCCAGGTACCTTTAAAGACGCACCATAGGTTATTGAAGCAACTGCTGTATCTTTAACGATAATCTTAGGAAAGTCTTTGAATATAACTTCGATAGGCTGTATAACCTTTCTTAAATATTTAAACTCATCATTTTCTTTCCATTCATATACAGCTGCATATAAGGTATACATGTCAATAATAGTATCCTCAGTAAAAGGCCCTGCTTTTGTTCTCCTCAGTTCACTTAAGTGCGCTTCCACGCCAAGTATTAGACCAATGTCATGTGCTAATTTCCTAACATAAAATCCAGACTCACAATGAACTCTAAAAAGAATATCTCTACCATCTATCTCAACAATTTCTAAGTCATAAATTGCTCTTGTCCTTAATTTTCTCCTAACAGAGCTTCTCTGTGGCGGACGCTGATAAATCCTTCCCCTAAATATGGAGAAAACTTCATTAATTTCCTCCCTACTTACGTCACCATGCAATCGTATAACTCCAACATATTCCTTTGACGAACCAACGATATACCTCATGGCTGCAGTAGATTTTTCAATCCCAATTGGTAGAACACCAGTAACCATCGGATCTAGCGTTCCACCATGACCGGTCTTACTAACACCTAAAATATTCTTAACCCATGTTGTAACCTGATGACTAGTGGGTCCTGGTGGTTTATCTAAATTTACAACTCCATATTTTATGTATAGTTCTGGTGGACGCTCATATGGATAAAATCCGAAACCTAGATCTTCTTCATCAAAGATACATATAATCTCTTTATCTTTTCCATATAGTGAAAAAACGTGTCTTAAATCTACCATTTTTACCTGCCCTCACGCGATAAATAGCAATCGATTATCTTATATAGGATTTCAAGTACATCCTCAATACTTAGGTATGATGTATCTATTACAAAGTCATATATTGATAAGTCATAAATATTGATACCATAGAACTGTTTAAATCTCCTAGCTTCAGACTCCTCTCTGAGCCTGGTTCTTTTAGCAGCTTCCTCAATAGATAATCCGTCTCTCCTGGCAATTCTACTATATCTAATTTCATCCTTAGCTTTCACCCATATCTTTACATTAGCAATATCTTTAAGCATCCATCCAGCTAATAAACCGTCAACTATAACATGTTTAGATGCCTTCGCTTCCTTAACAATTTTACTATCAATATATTTGTCTATAGAAGCATCTTTCTCAGCAATTTTAGATAACTCCTCGATACTTATTCCTTTCTCTTTAGCTATGCTTCTAAAGATTAGCCCTGATGATACATACTTTAAGTTATAGCGCTTAGCAATTTTTTTAGCATATACAGATTTGCCTACTCCATGAAAACCTGAGATAGTTATTATCATATTCAACTATTATTACTATTTAGTAGGCTGGAAATAAAAGCGTGTTAATGCGCTAAATGCAAGTGAAGAAATTAAGTACCACCAAAAAAAGTTACTTGTTAACCCTATAATTGGAAGTGGGAATGGTAATATTATAAAAGCACCCATCCCTGCGTAAATATTACTTAACCACCACCACATTAACCAGAATATGACAAGGGTAATTATGAAAGGTCTAAAGGATTTTAATGATAATTCTGCTTCCATTTTTTTCGCAAGCATCATTTTTTTCTCCATTTTATGTATTCTCTTTTCATCGCCACTCTTCTTAGCTTCTTCATATTCTTTCTTAATTCTCTCTATCTCTTTCCTCTTCTCTATGAAATCTTGGGTATAGACAAATTTCTTATTTAGTATACCTGAAATTATATTCATAAGTAATGCGACTAGCGATATTACAATCATAGCAATTCTTGGATCATGTAAGTTAATCATTCTCTCTACACCTTTAATATTCTTGTTAATGCTGGATATAACTCTTCAATCTGCTCTCTAATTAGCATCTGATAATAATTCATTAGTATATCTATCGTTAGTAATATTCCCATTCCACTACCGAATACCCCAACAATTTGTGCGGCACCTGCTATTAACCCTACAAAGAAACCTCCAAGAACCGTTACCACAGGAATATATCTACCTAATAGAATAGATATTGAGGCAGTTTTCCTTCTAAAGCCCGGGACCTGCATACCAGCATCAATAAGCTGTTGTGATACTTTCTCAGCAGATAATCCGC
The DNA here is from genome assembly GCA_964437705.1 of uncultured Nitrososphaeria archaeon. GTDB lineage: Archaea > Thermoproteota > Nitrososphaeria > Geothermarchaeales > JDFR-13 > CAYTHX01. The sequence goes on along the minus strand of CAYTHX010000022.1, from coordinate 14,883 downwards.
TAACTTCGACCCAAACGACCGCAAAGAGTATACTAAAGATTATCATGAACAATACGAAAATAATCGTCCTTAAAGGGTTACTTGCTGCACTAATTAAATCATGTGGAGGAGTTAAATAGTATGCTAATCCCCCTGTTGGGACTATTCCAGTATCCTGAACTTCAAATGTACCTATCAGATTTAGGAAGAAGTTATCATTTGATGGGTTGAAACGTGACCATATAACCTGAGCCATTAGATATATGTCTGAAATGAGTGTTGATGTTAAAATTACAGGAATGTTTGATACATAAAGTAATTTAACTGGATACCTACCTCTTAATCCCCTATATCTAGCGTATGAAACTGGCAACTCTATTCTGATGCCCTCCGCATATAAGATTATAATAGCAACAATTATTGTTGCTATTAGACCTAGTAAGCTTGGATACCTACTTCTTAGCACTACGTTTTCTATAGCTCCTCCAGAAGCTATCGTATGTATTAAATAAGGGATGACACCATATGGTTCTCCCTGAACAGTTAAGGGACTAAATATATCCCAGAAGATTATTTGACTAACACCTACAGCTATAAATAAGCTAATACCGCTGCCTATTCCCCAACCTTTTTGAACCAACTCGTCAAGCAACATTAGAATTAAGGTAGCAGCGACTAGTTGAATAAATACTACAACAATAGCATATATGGAAAGAGCGCTTCGAAATCTAATGATTCCTGAATATATAAAGGCTCCTGCCTCTACAATCGTAACAACTATTGTTAATAGTTTTGTTGCAGCTGTAAATGTGGCTCTATCCTCTGGATCAGTAAAATCGAATTTTATAATCTCAGCACCTGCTAATAGTTGCATAATTAATCCAGCAGTTACGATAGGCCCTATACCGAGTTCTAATAGAGTTCCACTTCTTGATGCAAATATAATTTGCATAAAGCCTAATGCTGTCCATCCACCCTTAACAACGCCGTAGAGAGGAATCTCACCCATAATTAGGTATATAACAACGACAAGTGTAGTCCACAATAATCTTTTTCTTAGTGATAATTTACGGACAGGCTGGGCAACTTCAGGTAAAACTGAGGCTATTTGACGAATTGTCTCTTTAACACCCATCTAAGAACCCCTATTCACTAATTAATGTTACTTTTCCACCAGCCTGCTCAATTTTTGCTATAGCTCTTTCGGATGCTTCTCTAACAATAACCTCGACTGGTCTTGTAACCTTACCCTTAGCTACCAGCTTATCATAGCCTAACTCATCCAAATTTATCTTATCACCTAGTTTATATGCTAGCTCCATAAGCTGGCTTATATTAATAGCTTTCTTTCTAGGATAAATGCTTTTAAACCCATGCTTACCAAAGTGGTCAGGCTCATACTTAAGCGTATAAAACCACTTATGCTTATGCATACCAGCCTTTCCAAATCCACCTCTAGACCCAGATTTTCTATGCTGACCTACTCTCCCCCAACCCATTGTTCTGCTACCTCTTAACTTTCTAGTTTTCCTCAGTCTATGTGGCATAAGATCCACCTACAGCATCCTCATAATTAAATTCTTAATATCTTCTCTATAACCTAACTCTCCACCTGCAGTAACATGTTTCTTAGTACTTTTCTTAAAACCTCCCTTAGGGGGATGAAGTCTAAAAACAGGTTTTAAACCTCTTATATCTTTTAATTTCATTTCACCATTAGCTATCCTCTTAGCTAATTCATCAATAGACACGCCTAATTTCGACTTGACATAATCCTCAGTTATCGGCTTATTACCTATAAGCCTACCTCTCTTCAGTAACATCTCCTTTATTAGTTCAGGATCTGCAGGGCCATACGCAACATAATCCTTTACCTTAAAGAGCATTCCCTTATAACTTGGGTCATCAGGAACTATTGTTGCATGAAACTTTCTATGTAAATTTAGTCTCTTTAGAGTCTCCTTAATATCAGATCTTACATCAACTCTACCCCTGATTCTTAGCACTACATAACTTGCCATGGTTTTTATTCACCTAATCCAGTAATCTTTTGTAATAATTTTATATGTATTTCTAAGGGCATCATATGTAGCCATTGCAAAAGAGAGGGGGGTTCTAGTTTCGCCAAAGGCTATAGCCCATATATCTTGTATACCTGCCAGCTCCAGCACAATTTTTGCGGTATCTCCAGCGACGATTCCCAATCCTCTGGGTGCTGGTTTTAAGTAGACACGTACACTACCCCACTTACCTGAGGTAGCTGCTAGAATTGAGTGGTTACCTCCACATCCACACTCCCAGCTTCCACAGCCTCTTCTAACTGGAGCTATGTTTAGTAGAGCTCTATTCAGGGCTTTTTGAATTGATTGATGGACTTGTTTAGCTTTACCTACACCTACGCCTACCCACCCATCCCTATTACCAACTGCAACTACACTTCTAAATTTAGACCTCTCTCCCGAATCGGTTTGTTTTTGTACTAACCTTATCTCAATAACCTCATACTCCAAATTTGGGATTAATAGTCTTATAATTTCAGGCTCCTTAATAACAAAATTATTTTGTAATATATCCTCCATAGATGTTATTTTCCTATCTAAAACTAACTTTCCTAACTTGGTTTTAGGGACCCAATCCTCTGGTGGGGGTTCTACCCTCGTTCCCATCACCACACCTCCTTCAATATCTTCTCTTTAGTTTCCTCAAATATTTTTGGTATATCTTCAGGGTTGATGCCTGCCTCTAAATATCTTGAGAAACGTCGCTTATAAAGTTCAGGATCAGTTTCTTTGAGAAGCTTTGCATAATTTGCTATATGCTCGCCTCTAATTCTACTCTCATCAACTAGCGCTTCCTCCCCAATTGGAATTTCCAACCCAGCATCCCTAGCCCCCATAGCCGCAGCAAATGGTATGGAGGCATTTTTACTCCATGCATGTCCTAAGTTAATAATAGCCTCCTTAATTCCCCTACTTTTAGCTATTAACCCGGCTATTAAACCGGTTAAATAAGCTGCTGGAAGATTTTTAAGGTTAACCCACCCATATTTTTTAGCTAAAATTTTTGACAAAACATAAACTAGAGTCTTATCGCCACCAATATCAGGTTTAGTTATCATAACATGAACATATCTATTTGACCTTCTAACAACAAACAAAGGCTTTCCAGAAAGTAATAACTTCTTCCTGAGACTATAATCTGTTCTACCCTCTCTTCTCCTCCTAAATGGCACAATAAATCTTGGTCCCTTAGCCCTAGCCATTTCCTTACTCACCTGTAATATGCGTCTTAATATACTCTCTTAAATGGGCTTTACTTCGGAACATACCTCCCTTTACCATCATATAAAGCTTCCTATATTGTTTCCTAGTAATTATACCCTTATCTCTTAACATTCTTAAAAACTTCCTCTGAGCTCGGACCCTCATCATCCAAGCCTCTTTCTTAGATAGTCTCGCAGTTTTTGGACCTTTTCTACTTCCAGGACCACGGCGTTTACGTGGCTCCCTAATCGTTTGACCCTTAATTGGCTTAATTTTTATCACTCCTCTTCTTAATAGAATTTTTATATCCTCTCTAGTATCTATATCCATAACTTCATCTAGATGCTCGGGATCAATCCATACTCTATCAATACCGACACCCAATGTCCTTGCAATTAGCCTTCTCTTTAGCGCTATATTTACCATATCACTCACCTATTAAGAACCTTAATACCTAATTCATCTGCCTTCTTAACAATTTCCATTCTTTTCTTCTTTCCAACCCTAGCTGCTATTCTAATAGCACACCTAGTAGGGTCGATACCCTCTAGATCCTTTGGATTATAAACAAGTACCTCACGAAAGCCAGTAGGATGTAAGCCTCTTACCAACTTAGGTCCTCTATAACCTACATTTGGAGAAGGTGGATAACCCTTCTTCTTTAATCTCATTTTACTATCTATTCCCCTAGGTCTCCTCCAATTAGGCTTAACTCTAACATACCTCCAGCTTTCCTGTCTTACAAATTCCGGACGTTTACGATTAAGCTCGTTTCTAAGCTTCAACAACTTTTGCTCTTCAGGCGTTAAATTTGGTCTTCTAGGCATTCTCTATACCCACCCCCTTGTAATATAGGTATATTCCATCTAGGAAAACTCTTGGGTCCTTATTCTTAGTTCTACATGCAAGATGAATATTTGCAGCTGTTTGCCCAACCGCCTCTTTATCAAGACCTGTAATAATCAATTCTGTATCAGGACCCTTCTTTACAACTTTGACAGAGACGCCTGGCATTATTTTAGCGCGTCTAACCCCACGTTCTCCAGTAAAATTCTTTATAATAACTTCATCGTCTTTAACTTCTACACTCATCGGGAAATGTACGTAATAAACCTTCATTTTATATGTAAAGCCCTTCTGTACACCTATGAACAGATTATTCAACTTACTTTTAATTGTATTAACTAGGGCATACCCCTTTTTACCTTTCATGTAAATTCTAAACTTAACTAATCCATTTTCAACATAGAAGTTTACAGGAACTTTAGTAAAATCTTTATATATCTCACCAAGCGGACCTCTAACAATAAGTTTTTTATCACTAACCTCTACCGAAATACCTTCTGGAATCTGTATTTCTCCCCAGTGCTCTTTTTTTGCTGTCATATTAACCACCTTAGTATACATATGCTATCAACACTCCACCAATACCCTCTTTCATACACTCAATATGAGTTTTTAGACCTTTACTGGTTGAAATTATTAATATACCTAAATCTCTAGATGGCAAGTACTGCTTAGCATACTCTAAAATCTCGTCCTTCTTCACCGGAAACCTTGGTTTAATAGACCCACAATTATTTATACGACCCAATAATTGAACTCTAAACTTACCAGCTCTACCATCATCTATATATTCTATCTCCCCAATGTAGCCTTCTCTTTGCATAATCCTCAAAACTTCGCCGGCTAATTTAGAAGCTGGCTTAACAATTACCTCTTTCTTCCTAACTATTTCGGCATTCTTTATTGCCGACATCATATTGGAGATTGTATCCATTTGCGCCATAGTATACACCTCTAATTATACTTCTTAAACCCAAGTTGCGGAGCCAGCTCCCTAAAACAACGCCTACATAACATTAATCCATGCGCTTGTATAACCGCTACATGAGTACCACATCTAATACATTTTCTACTACCCTTACCATACCATCTAACTTTAGGCTTAGGCTTTGCCATACTACTCTATCACCTCCACACCAAACTCTTCCTTAACATAGTTAATAGCTTCCTCCTTTGTTACTCTACCTTTTTTACCAATTTTTGATCTACAATATCTTCTCAACTTAACTCTATTTCCTGGCTTAGATAAATTGACAATAACGTCCATACCAAATATCCCTATTGAAGGATCATATTTTACACCTGGGATATCAAGATGCTCTTTAATTCCAAAGGCAAAATTACCATATTCATCAAAAGAAGAGGCTTTAATTTTGAAATCAACAGCTTCAAATGCTCTCTTTAAAAATTCATATGCTTTTTCACCTCTTAATGTAACCATAGTTGAAATAGGCTGTTTCCTACTTATTCCAAAAGCTTTTATCGTCTTCTTAGCTCTACGTAAGGTTGGTTTCTGTCCAGTTAATTGCTCGAGAAGCTTCATTGCCTTTTGTAGTCTATCCCAGTCACCGCCACTAACACATATATGCACAACTACTTTTTCTAACCGAACACGATCCATAACGTTTCTTTCAGCTTTAATTTCAGTAGTGCTAGACATTTTAAATCACCTTAGTGTAGGGTAATAATTGGTGCCTCCCTCCCAATAGGAAATACGTATTTATATAATGTTTCTATAAGCATATCATCGTATCTTAACCTCGCAACCCTTGGCTTTAGTGGATGAGGCTTAATAACTTCTTCAATTCGAGCCACGACTCCCATTCTCGCGCCTTTGGTTACTAATGCTAAATTTCCTTTTTCAAACTTTATAACGTCTACCACCTTTTTCTCCTCTAGATTATAAACTAATACATCTCCAGGTTTTAATTTCGAGTAATCATCGTCAGGAACAAACAAAAAATTCCTACCATCATGAGTAGTCATCTGTATATTTGCTCCTTTAACCATCATCTTTCTCTTAATTTGACACAATTTTATTTTAGCTTCATTTTCATTGATCTTGACTAAATCAATATAATATTTTGTACTTGGTAGCACCCTAAAAAACTCTTTAGTAGGTGTTAATTCGAGAACATCCATTAATCCAATCGGGAAACGGTGATCCTTAATGACTTTACCATCAACCTTAAAGTAACCCTTCCTAAGGATATACTTAACTTCCCTAGTATTTTTAGCAATGTTTAAAACATATATGAGTAAGGTAGCAACAGGGATGGATTCATACATACCATGAGGGCCTGGTCTAACCTTGGGGGCAAACCTAAATATTTTCCTAGGTATTCGATATGTCACCGGTGCAGCGATTCTTTTTAAGTGTCTCTTTCCCATAGCTACTCACCTACCCCCTTTTTTAACTCAACTAACTTTTCAAGTTTTCTTTTTCTCCATTTATCAGACAAATCTAGATCTGTTATCATAAGGTTAGAGTAGTGAATAGGTATAAGTACTTCGTCGCCTCTTTGATTTGTTCTAGTTATACCTTCTATATATACTCGATACTTTTTCCGGTCAACCCTAACTACTTTCCCCTCCATACCTTTTGCATCTCCACGCATAACTCTTACCTTATCTCCCTTTCTAATAGGTAATGCTCTTATACCGTATTTTTCACGAAGCTCAGGTGACAAGTGGACACTCATAATTTTTCCTCTCTTATGTAGAGGAGCATTAAAAAACCTTTTCCTCTGCTTGCTAGGCTTTTTTGAGACCATAATATACACCTCATATTATGATACTAGCCATATTTGCGACTCTCGGCCATAGCTCCGTAACTTCCATAGCAACAGGCCCCTTAATCTCTGTTCCCATCGGTTGGCCATCCGGAGTAACTAAAACAGCAGCATTATCCTCAAACATCACTCTTGTACCGTCTTTCCTTCTAATTGGAAACTTTTGTCTTATTAAAACTGCGTCTAGAACCTGTTTTCTTAGTTTGTATGGTCCAATATATACAGTAACCTTAAGATGATCACCGACGCTAGCTGCTGGTAATCTTCTAAGCCTACCTTTATACCCTACAACTTGAATAACTTTAAGTTTTTTAGCTCCTGTATTATCGGCACAGTTTACAATTGCTCCTACAGGAATTGCACGTGTAATTTTCGGCTTTCTAGCTAAAATTTCCCTTCCAATTCTTGGCATTTTTATACACCTCTCGTCTTATTATAAACCACAACGAAGGAGACAGTTTTACTGATAGGTCTTGTCTCGCCTACTATAACAACATCTCCTTCCTCAACAGGGATACAAGGCGGTATGTGGACACTAATTTTTGATCTTCTTCTCTCATATCTCCTATATTTCTTATCATAGTGTAGGTATTCCCGTAATAAAACTCCAGTTTTATCCATTTTCTTAGATACTATAACCCCCTCTAGCAAAATACCTCTTACTCTAATATTCCCGTGATATGGACAATTTTTATCATTACAAACTTTCTTTGGTAATGGGAAACCTAATCCTATATCTCTTGTTTTTACCTTCCTACCCATGATTTTAACCTCCTATCTAATGTACCTACTAGCGATTTACCATTAATTTCATAACTTCTATCCCCTTCGGTATTATAAATTTTAAACCTACATGCTGCCTTTGGTATAATTTTTCGCTTAGACCCCGTGGTCTCAATTATAATCGTATTTTTAGTCTCCTTAACTACCCTCCCTTTTAAGCCTATTAAATATGGATTTGAGGAGAAAGTAACTTCAATAATTTTTCCAATTATATTTACCGGACTAACTTTTTTCTTGAAAATAGATTTATATATAGTCATAACTTAATACCTCTCTCAGAAAGGATAGTTAGAATTCTTGCACGCATTTTCCTAATTTCTCTTACTTTTCCAGGCTTTTCAGGCGCACCACCAGCTCTAATAATTTTCTTATACTTCATATATTCGTCATTTAAGTCATTCAGCATCTTAATTAATTCCTCAACGCTTTTCTTCCGTAATTCGTCAACCTTCTTCCTCCCCACTTTCCTCCACCTCCTCTTTCTTCTCTCCTTCTAGACTCTTTAAGTATTCTTCTAAAGAGATAGGCATTATACTGACCTTTACACCGATAATACCATATTTAGTTAATATCGCGGTCTTTGCTTTCCTTACAAGCCTTTCAGCTAATTCACCGCTCTTCAAAATAACACCACTTGTAAACTTTTCATATGCAGACCTCACAGTTCTTAACTTGCCACTAATAACAATTTCAGCGCCTGCTGCACCCGCTTCCATTATAGAGCGTAGAATCCAGAAAGCAACACGTCTATATTTATAGCCTCTAAGAATTAAACGCTTTATTTGCCAAGCCATAACTCTCGGTTCAAACTCTGGAACCTCGATTTCAGTTACTGAAATTGTTGGGTTAGGATACCCAAATTTTCCTTCGATTTCTTTGGCTAACTCCTTGATCCTAGCACCACGTCTTCCTATTATAAGTCCGGGTCTTAAAGCTCTAATTGTAATTCTAGTACCAATTACACCTTTCGGGGAAGTCATCAAGTCCATTCCAGCATAACCAGCATTCTCTAAGACTTGACTTAACCACTCATCCAATAATGCTTTTTTCTTCTCTTTTTCGATAAAATATCTGACTTTCGATCGATCTTCGGCCATGCATCTACACCTCCTCAGCAACAATCTCTACATGAACAAGTGTATCAAAATACGGTGTTGCACGGCCAAACGCTCGTGGGATATATTTTCTCCTTTTTCTACCTCTAAATGCCGCGCAATGTACAATTTTTAACCTCGATATATCAAGACCCTTTTGTTCAGCGTTATTTTCAAGATTATCTAAGAGTTTAAGAAAGTATTTAGCCGCCTTTACCGGATATCTACCTGATGGCCACCCAGTTAAACCACGTCTATGAGGCACCTTCTTGTTATACCTTTTAAAAGGCACTGGTCTACGTAACTTAATTACATCTTCAAGGTACCGTCTAGCCTTTTCTATGTACATGCCCTTAATCTCACGTGCTATCTCAACGGCATGCTTTGGAGATATAGAAACCTCTCTCAAACTAGCCTTTACCATCACATCTTCTTTATCTTCAGGGATCTTATATGAATACTCCCAATGTGGCATCACTGTACCCTCCATATGCTTTACTAACCTATTACTTTACTTAATCTAAATTGTGAAGCCTCATATAAAGCTTACAAATTAGCATGTATTTAAATTCACAATATAATATCTTTAGTTAGTGTTAGTTGAAATTACTATTGGAATATCTTGGAACTATAATCACTACAAGTAAATGTATATAACTGACTTCTATTGGTATAGCTTGAACTTAGAAATTATATACTCATAACTCGACTTGCGAACTTCTTAAGTTCTTTAATCATCCAGTTTAACGCTTCAATCAGCCTTGAGTTATCGTAAGGCTTTAGCGCTTTACCACACCGTTTACATCTAAATATAAGCTCAGTAGCTTCGTCAAACGTATACTTTGGGCAATTTACATTCCCACACCAGAAAAATATATTGTTTTTTTCATATTCTAGTCTACACTCTAACCTATCTATAATCCTGTTTATAACATTATAGAGTATACCTGGCGCCTGATCAAGTGGTAAATACCAGTAATATGTAATCCACCCAGTTTCGCTATTTATTACTTTTCTAGTCGAAACAATAGTATAATCTGATAACTTCCATAAAATTCTTCTCACCTCATTTTCATTCATACCAACAGCTCTAGATAATTCATCATCTTTTACTTCTCCCTTCTCTGCAAGTGTATCTACAATTATCTCTCCATTCTTACCCAAGAGTATACCTGCTAATTTCTTAAGGATATATACCCTTATATTTTTACTTTCCAACTATTGCCACCCTCAACACACCTTAAGCTACTTAATGATAAACTTAATTATATTAAGATAATAATTAATTAATATCTAATTTCCTCTCATGTCTTAAAAACCTTTTCTAACCACTTTCTTCTCTTTTTCACTAGGTATAATTTTAATTTTCGCATTTTCAAATTTTAGCCTCAATTCCTCACCCATAAAGAACCTATCTAAGAAAATTGCTAATGCAGCTACCTCTGAATGTGGTTGATTACCGATTGCTATATTGAAATCAGCTAGCTCAAAATATGCACGCGGAACTTTTTCGGACCCCACAATCACTAATATATCTTTACTGATATTCCTAATCTTGTCAATTACATCATCAATATTTATCCCATACATCGTTAAGTGGATGACTATACCTCTCTTTTTCCAGCTTTTAACTACAGAAAGAGGGGAAACCGTATACATAACCTCAAATTGTCCACCCCAGTTTTCAACAACTTTCCTAATCTTGCTCTCCAGATCAACGTCCCTATCGCCACTGTAATACATTCCATGCGCACCGAAAGCTCTACCAACAAGGGCTACATGTGTAGTTATTCTAGCATCTCTAGCAATCCTATGAGAAAGCCTTAATATCCATATTTCTACCAATCTTCATGCTACCCCCCATCTTCTGAATATATCTCTTAATTGAATTTACATTTTCCAACGCTACACATCCACTAACAACAATTTTATCATTAAGATACTTAATTTCTTGAACTTCACTAAACCTTTTAATAAATGTAAATAACTCATTAAGCTTCGAGCCGTCGAGATATGGGACCACAATGAGATAATTCCTCTTCTTACCTAAGTTCTCCTTAATAACATCAATTAATTTATCAATATTTATCTTATGTAAAGCAGAAATAGGAACAATGGGGTAACCTTTATCTTCAACCATAGAAACTATTTTAGATAGTACATAGTTCGTGTATTCCTCAGTTAATAGGTCTATTTTATTCATAACTAGAATTATGGGTTTATTACGGTAACCTATTTCATAGATAATCTTTAATGACTCATTAAGCTTCTCACTAATTGTTGAAAGAGGTTCGCTTGCATCAATAACAAGCAGAAGTAAATCGGCAAATGCTATTTCCTCTAAAGTTGAGTAAAAAGCAGTTATTAAAAAAGGAGGAAGATTTCTTATAAAGCCGATTGTATCAATTAAATAACAGTACCAAGGACCTATTTTTAGAACACAGAATTTGGTCGATAATGTTGTAAATGGCTCTGGACCAGTTTTTACGCGCAAACCAGTTAACGCATTGAATAATGATGATTTTCCTGAAGATGTATACCCAGTTATTGCTATAGTTTTATAGCCCTTTCTTCTCCTACTTATTCTGTGTATTTCCCTTTTGCTACGTATGTTTTCAAGTTTTCTTTTTATGCTGTCAATTCTCTTCTTAATTTCATTATAGTAAACATCAACTTCATACTCACCGAGACCATAGAAACCTGGTTGTTCTCCCATTTTTGCTAATCTAACTTTCTCTTTTGCTCTAGCTAGCTCATAGTGTAAATATGCTAGCTTTATTTGTAAATCTGCCTCTTTAGATGGAGAATGTTTCTTAAAAATCTCAAGAATTATTTCAATTCTATCCTTTGGAACTATTTTTAACTCTTTAGCCACATTATATACTTGCCTAGGCTTTAACTCTACATCAAAAATAACCTCTCTAGCTCCAAGTGATAGTATTTTACTTTTTAGCTCTTCAAGCTTAACATCACTCAATCCATTAGGCAATAGTCTTCTAACCTTCACTATATCTACAATTTTATATCCTGCTTCCTCTGCTAGTATTTTAAATTCATTAAGGTTCTCAGGATCAGTCACTACCGCGATAGTTGGAACTAACAATCTATTCACCCTTAGGGAAGAAATCGCCTAATCTTAAGTAATCCTTTCCTTCCTTCTTAAACCGTTCTATTTTTAACTCCTCAGACACTTTCTCCAACAATTCTATACCTAATAATTTTTCTAGTTTTTTAGCTAACTCTATTGGAGGATATAATTTTCCAGACTCTATTTTCTTTAGTAGTGAAACCTTAATTTTCATTTTTGTAGCTAATTCACTTTGTGTGAGACCTAATTTCTCCCTCGCTCTTTTTATTTTATCCCCAAAATCCTCAACCAATTCGTACTCCTCTTCAATTGGAAGTGTAGCAGGTCTTCTAGAAATAACCGTCTGCTTTTTAGTTCTAACAATTGGGGTAGATTTTCTATGTACTGAGGAAACCTTAACTAAAGAGTATTTCTTTATGCATAAGGAGCATGCATAGACTCTCCTCCCTTCAAATATAACAATATGTAAATCCTCTCTTTCTGCACCGCAAATTTCACAAGTGCCCAAAAGATCAACACCTAAAAATAGTTATTATTAAGAAATATATTTTGAGTTAAGGATAGGGGGTAATTATGAAGAGATTATCACCGCGTGAAATTAAGAGACTAATGAAAAGAATGGGGCTAACTATGGAGGAAATAACAGATATAGAAGAGGTTTTACTTATAAAAAGTGATGGTACGAAGATCGCTATAGAAAATCCAGTTGTTATGAAAATGGTGGTCGGTGACACGGTTACATACCAGATAAGTGGCTCTGAAAAAATTGTAGAAGAGGAGGAGACTGAGGGGATCGATGAAGAAGCGGTAAAACTTGTGATGGAGCAAACTGGTGTTGACAGAGAAACAGCAATTAAAGTCTTAGAGATGACTAACTGGGATATCGCAGAAGCAATAATAGCTATAAAGGGCGAGTCCTAAGATCTACCAATTTAACAGTATCATCGGAATATTAGCCTCCAAAATATAGGACAACGCAATTTTAAGATCATCGATAGACTCAACTGTTAATTTAATCGGCGGTAATCCATTAAATATGGTAAGTAGCTGTGAAATCTTAGATGGCTCAATTATCCCACTCGTATATGAAGATACTAAAATATGATAGTTATTCATCGACAAAAATTTCTCCACAATATCCAAAAACTTAGAATAATAGCTACTTATTTTCTCCAGCGGTAGTTTTATCAAATCGCTTATAGTAATATTAACATAAACATTTGTAATCTCTCCATATCTTACTCCTAAAAACTTACGTTTTTCACATATATAATTATCATATCTATATAACAATTCCTCAAGTAAATTTATATCCTTATCCAGTAGTTTATAATCTATTTTTAACGTTGAAAGAAGAATAAAATTATCTTCCTCAACAAAAAGACCATCTGGAAAACATATAAATCCATCTCTAACTAAAAATATTCTCCTGCCTCTATAATGTTTAAGAAAATTATTTAGACGCTTATTATTAAACGAGAAATCTGTAAGAACAGCCGCACCATATAGCCTCTCGCATCCATAATTGAACACCAGTCTCATATTATAATTATTTAAAAATTCTGAAATTGGAGCTCTCAGTATCAACTTTCTTGGAGAAATATCCAGAAATAAAAGTGGGTTAATAGCTCTCTCTGTATCATTTATACAAAGCCACTCAACATAATCTATATTAGGAGAGTTTATATTACCTATGCATAATCTCTCAGGATATAGAAAACCACAGATATGATCTATAGCGGCATAGTTCTCGTGTATTAATCTCATTATATAATCAGGAAATAACGTAGTCAGATACTTAGCTGTAATATGGAAACTAATACTTCTTAATAGGTTTCTCCAATTTAAATATCGATCTAACTTAATCAGATAACCTACAAGAGACGAATTTTCTACTATACTAAACCCGGATAATAAGCTAAAAATATGATCTTCACTATAATATATCCTAGATTTGGACAAAAGCAACTCACAAATTCTAGAAGAATCATGATCCTGGAAATTTAGGAAATCACGTAGATACCTTTCAACGGAAATTACCCCATCATCAGATAATATATAACGCTCAGACAAAGGTTTGGATTTAGACAAAGAAAATAACTCCTGAAAAACATGTAAATACTTGTCCGAGATTTTATATAGCCCCCTTCCCAGTCTAATTACGACCCCAGCAGAAACTAGCTTATCTAAATGATATCTCAACAAACTTTTAGAGACCCCTATCCTAGCATTCAACTCACCTAAGGTTAGGGGATAACGTGAGGATAATAACTCACTAATAACCTTAGATCTAACACTAGAACTCAACATCGAAAATAAATCCATTAGCCTCCACCATAACTTAAACCAGAAACAAAATCATATTAATTAAGTGTCCCACAAAACAACCAATAAACGGTTAAAGACCCAAAAACTCTTTAATAACAAACAAGCAAAAAATTCTTGGAGATACCAAAAGGGCCCGTGGTCTAGCTTGGCTAGGACGCCGGCCTCGGGAGCCGGTGGTCGTGGGTTCAAATCCCACCGGGCCCACTAAACTAACGAAAAACTTTCTTTTCTCAATTTAAATCAAGAGACATTAAACACCATCTTTATCGCAGTAGAGCTCCAGCAAAATCGACCTCAATATAGCATACCAAAAAATTTTAAAGTGGGGCCGGTGGGATTTGAACCCACGACCGACGGGTACCTCCCTATAAGCTCCAGACCCTCTTCATCCCAATTTTTGGTCCGCGTACCCGTACATATGGTCTGGAGCCCGCTGCGCTACCTGGCTGCGCCACGGCCCCAACCAATAAACCCATAATTATCTGAATAAAACCACACCTATAAACATTTTAAGACAACAAAACAAAAATTAAGAAAAAATAGTCCCCGGGGTGGGATTTGAACCCACAACCTGCCGGTCTCAGTGTACCAGCGGCAGCCGAACCGCCCACCCCACAAATCCAAAGTAAGGGTGACACTACAGCCGGCCGCTGGTGACACCAACCCCCTTTTTGGGGGTTGATTCTACCAGGTTGAGCTACCCGGGGCTT
>CAYTHX010000021.1:18369-28194 GCA_964437705.1 uncultured Nitrososphaeria archaeon | reverse complement strand
CATCCTTTTTAGGAATAATATTAGTATTGCGAAGAATGCAGATATTAAGCCAGTTCTATTTCATTCTCTATTTTACTTCTAATATCTTTTTTAATTATTTTATCGATTTTCATGACCTCTTCTTCGGTGAGTCCCTTATCTTTTAATATTGAGTCTGCAATAGCTATTAATATGATCTTCTTAATAACTTCTTTTGTTATATGACTTTTTATAGCGTCTCTAATTATCTCATCATTTTCGATTAACATAGCTATATCCTCAGGTAATTCTATCTTTACAACTAGGGTTTTATTCACTTTCTTACCACTCTCCTAAATAATTTTGACATATAGTGAGATATAAAATAACGCTGGATTGTATCTCTAAGATATTAATATGGAGTTCATCATCATTTTGTTATCTTCCTTCGTTTAAGTAATGCTTCGACGGATTCTTTAGGTAGTTCCACTCTATATTTATTGCGGTAGTGATATATGATGTTAATGATGCTGTCTTTGATTCTTTAAGTTTTCTTATTTTTTGAATTCCTTATATTTCTATGCTTTTAATAAGGTATTTTATTGTTTATTTTTGCTGGGTTTTATGTGGTGGTGTTTGGCTTCTTTGAGGAATGTTTCTAGGTTGCTTTTTCTATATTGGTGCTACCATTCCGATGAGGGTTGAGGAGATGAAACTCGATGTATCTCCATGTCGCTGAGGCTAGTTAGACCACATAGGGATAACTGGCCAGCGTAGGAGGCATGGAGACGAAACTCAGGTAATGAATATCTACGTAGGTCTATCTTTGCCTACATAGGTAGGAACCCTGATGGCTTCATTATTCAAATTGTGGAAGAATATAAATGTAGCGTTCCCGAGGTTTCCAAAATATCCCAAGTACTCAAATAAATGAATAGTCTAAGGAGACTTGAGGTGCTCTGAGTAGCTTGGAGCGTCTGAAGAATGCTATTGATAAATTATCGAGGTAACTCTAGTATTTTTCTTATAGTTTTTTGGATGTATTTTAGGTATTTTATTGGTATTTTTAGTAGTGTTCCTATTATTGGTTTTTGTCCTAGTGTTTTTGCTATGAAGTTTATGTCTTCGTTGCTGGGTATGTTTGTTATTGCCATTAGTGTTAGTAGGACTGTTAGGTAGATTACTCCTCCTATTCCAGCTACTATTATATAGTCAATTATTGTTTTTTGTTGTAATAGTATTTTTATTGGTGATGAGATTATACCTGCTATTATTATGATAATGATGAGCTTTGCTAGATATCCTCCTTCTAATGATAATTTACTTTTTATGCATCTATATGCTGCATAAGCTGTTGCTATTGCTATTGCTAGTAATATTGCTATTATTGTTCCTACTACCCTTAATTGGCTTGTTAATACTGGTGTTATTATTAGTGCTGTTAGGAAGTATATTAAGTGCATTTTTAGTGTTTCTTTTGTTAATCCTGTTCCATTAAAATATCCTCTCATGACTACAAATAGTGGCTGGAAAATAAAAGCTAATGCGTAGAGTGTTATGTATATTCCGGCGAATAGATATTTTGATCCATAGATTATTCTCATGATTTGCTCTCCAAATACTGAAATGTATATTGCTATTGGTATTACTAGTGTTGCTGATATTCTTACTGCACGTCTAAATGCGGTTGGTAGTGCATCTGAATTTTTTGTTTCTATCATTGAGAAGCTAGGAAATAATACTGCTGTCATTGGAGCTAAGAATAATGTTATCGCAGTTGATATATTTGTTGTTACACTATATCCTCCAATTTCAGTGTTACTTACAAACCATGCTAGATTCATATTTATATACTGTGATGACGCTGAAAATAATAGCACTGATATGTAGATTGGAAATCCATATTTCAGCATTTCTTTTATCATATTGATATACGTTATATTGATATTTGTTGTGGTATTTTCTGGATTTAATTTTTGCCGTGTCACTCTGTATTTATCTAATTTTTTCATGAGGAAGATAAATACGTATGTTAATCCTATTGCTACTGCTACTATATATCCAATTATATGTCCTATTAATGCACCTAATACCCCTAATCCTAACACAACTAGTACTATCATTAGTGGTGCTTTCGTTATTGCTAATATAAAATTTATTATACCTGAGAGGCCGGCTTCGCCAATTCCGTAGAGGAAGCTATATAAAGTATTTAATATTGTTTGCATAATTACTACTACTGCCACTATCCTTATGAAAGATGCTAATTCTGGTCTATTTATCAATATTGAGAATTGATTAGCGAATATAAACTCGATTATACTCATTAAGGCTCCTGTTATAATCGTGAATAGTAGGGCAGCTTTTACATATCTTGTTACTAGTATCTTATTCTTTATGGTATACATTGAGGTGTATTTTAGTAGTCCTGCTGGTACTCCATATGTTGTGAATAAGATTAGTATTGATGGTATTAATAGTGTTATTGAGTATTGTCCGTATTTTTCTGGTCCTAGTAGTCTTGCTACTATTATTGATCCTATTGCTAGTGTTATTGTGTATAGGAGGTTTGTTATGAAGTATTTTAGGCTTTCTGATGCCATTTTTGTGCCTATGTCTTCTATTGTTTCCATGTTTGTGCACTCCTAGGATTTCTGTGTAGTTCTATTTTTAATTAGAGACAACTTATTTTTAACTTTTTGTATTTTCTTGGTTAAATATTAGTTAACTATTTGTAGTGTTGGTTTGGTTTTTAGTTTTTTATTGGATTTTTGGTGTTGTTATGTTTTCTGTTGCTTTTAGTATCCATATGTTTTCTTTTTCTGCTTTTTCTTTTAGGTTTGGTAGTGCTAGTGATGTATATATTACTTTGATTATTTTTGGTTTTAGTTTATTTGGGTATTTCTTTTTTAGGATCGTAATTTTCTTGTTTAATTGGTTTATGATTTTTGATGATGCTCTTACCGATGCTTCTCCAATTATGCATATATCTTTTGTTGCACCGTAGATGTTTATTTCGACTTCTGGTAGAATTAGTTGTTTGATTTTAATTTTTATTCCTAATTCTTTTAATCGATGTTCTATAATAGCTCTTGCTTCCTCCTCTATATCGAGAGTGAGCTTTTCTAGTGTTTTCTCTACTCTATTTAATCTTAGATTTATTTGTTTAAATGCTTTATTGAAGTCTTCTCTGAGTTTATTTGTCTCTATTCTCAACTTATTTGTTTCTTCCCTTAGTTTTATTAGTTCTTCTTCATGTTTATCTAATCGTTTTAGAATTTCTTTTAATCCTATTAATCCAGCAACTGCATATCTAAATTCTTCATCTTCCCGTAAAAGTTTCATGAACTCAGATTTTAGTTTTCTACTCATTTCAATATCAATAAGACTGTTACAGCAATATATAAACCAATGAAGACCTCCCAAATTGTTTCTATCGTTTTTATGGTTATTTAATATATTTCACAGTGTTTAGGTTGTTTTTGGTTAGGTGGAGGTTATTGGTTATCGAGAAGCTTAAGATTAAGAACTTTAAATCTATAGGAGATTTAGAGATTGATTGTCGGCGTGTAAATGTGTTTATAGGTGAACCAAATATTGGAAAGTCGAATATATTAGAGGTTATTGGTCTGCTTTCTCACGTTGTGTATGGTTCTATTTCAGATTTTGTTCGGATGGAAAGCTTGTTAGATTTATTTTATTATAAGAATGTGAGTAGAATTATTGAGATAAGGTTTGATAATGGTAATTTGGTAGTTTGATAGTATTAAAAAGATTTGATTTTTATACTGCTATAATTTGTGGTACAGACAAATAGTTAAAGATATGATTTAAAAAGCAATTATTTTTGACAATAAAAAACTTCTTAATTTATAAAATACTGAGAACTTAAGTAAGGTAACAAGTAGGTGCTCAATTGCGTAACAATCAGAATTTAGGACATGGTTCTATCCATGGAATAATAATGTATTGCTAAGATAGTTTAATGTGTAAGTCTTTTTAGGTATCCTAAGAATTTATGAATATCCTTAGAATATATGTTTTACTAGGGAATGATATGGAGGTTAGTAGAGTTTCTAAAAAGGGGTTAACGAATATTCCTGCTAAGATTAGAAAAGCATTAGATATTGAAGAGGGAGATTTATTTGAATGGAGGATTGATAAGAAACAGAATATGATTGTTATAAAGGTAATTAAGAATCCTGCTAAATACTTGAAGGGTAAATATGATGATATTAACTTGGTATATGATAAAGTTGAGGAGTTGGCAGATAGGTTGGTGATGAGGGAGCTTCATGCCGCTAATCGAGCTTGATATGTTAATAGCTTATGTTAATAGAGCTGATAAACTTCATGATATAGCTACGGAACTTTTTAACAATATACTTAATGGAAAACTTGGTGGTGTTGCAGTACCTACATCAGCTTATATAGAATATGAATTAGTACTTAGATCAAAAGGGTATAGTGAAAGTGAGGTATCAAATGATATTAATGCGTTTAGAAGGATTAAGAATCTCGATGAAGTACCATTAACCTCTAAAATTATTGTAAAAGCTTCGGAATTAAGAAGAAAATATAATATCACATACTTTGATTCTCTACATGCAGCATCCGCTTTTTCTCATGATAAAACAATAATCTCAATAGACAAAATATATAAAGAAATAATAGAGCTTAGAGTAATAGATCCAAGAAAACTACTTAGAAGAAAAAACAGAAAATATTAAGAATAAAAAATGAAGCTGTTACATAAGACGCATAACGAAGCTAATGTTAATTCATGCTCCTATGGTTTATCGAATGATCTCAGATTCTCTGCATAAAGTAATTAATATTACAATACATAGTTTTGTTAATTTATTGATGGTGTTAAAAGAGGGGAGTATTAGGATAAAGATTTTTGGAGAATGCGATAAGGAGGTTTATTGAAGGGGAATCTTAGTTATTTTGTTGTTTTATTTTTATTTCTTTTTGTCTAGTTTTTCTATTGCTTCTTTGAGTAGCTTTAGGCTTTCGTTTAGTTTTTCTCTTGTTTCTTTTGACTCTCTTCTTAGTGTATCTAGTATTTCTGTTAATCTTTCAGAGATCTCTCCATATTTATCTTTTATTTCTTGAAAGTTTTGGTCTGTTCTTTTTGCGAATTCACGGAATTCTCGTCTGTAGTCTCTAAATTCCTGTCTATAGTCTCTAAATTCTTGCCAGTAGTTCATAAATATTGCTTGCATAGCTCCAAATTCTTCTTGAAGCTCTTCCTGTATCGTTCCAAATTTTATTTCGAAGTATTTTATTTTTGGGTCTGGAGTTTTTTCTTTAATTAACTCTATTTTTTCTACTTTTGCTGGATAAAATGGTTTATATGCTTCCTCAAGAAAGGTATTTACTTTATCTTCTTCACCTTGAATATATAATGTTACAGAACCATCCTTTTCATTTTTAACATATCCAGCTACTCCAATTTTTTGTGCTAAGTCCAGAAGATATCTTCTATATCCGACACGTTGAACAATACCGATTACCTTGAGTAGTTTTGCTATCTGTTTAGACATCAATAAATTTTATGATGTAAACTCTATTTAAGGATAGAGAAGGTAGGGGAAAGTTAGCTATTACGTTTTTTGAACGTTTTTATGGCGTTAGCGGTTTTTTGTAGATATTTTATTGCTAGGTTATATGTTGGGAATCCGTAGAGTCCGCATTCTGGTCCAGCATATAAGACTCTAGCTTCACCTATTATATCAACTATGTTTTTCAATCTCTTTATCATTATTTCTTCGTTTTCAAGATATTTTTCTGGGTTTTCTACTCCAGTTTTTATTTTTCTCCAGATTTCTGCTGCTTCTTGTGGTGTTAGTTTTCCTCCATGCTTATCTTTTATTAGTTCGTCGAAGTTTGTTTTGCATATACTTGCTTTGATGAATTTGTCGTATTTTTCTAGTTGTTGTTTTGTTTTCTTTGAGTAGTAAATATGGTCGTTTACATGAGATTCTATAACGTTTAGTGATTTTACTTCCCAGAATAGTGGATCTGATGTTGCATGTAGATGGATTACTGTTTTTACATTTCTGCTGGTTGCTTTTCTAAATATTTTTTCCCAGGCTTTTAGTAGCGCTTCTCTACCTTCAGTACCTATATCTATTAATGGATCATTTGAGAGACCAAATGATGGTTCATCAAGTGCTATAATTTCTACATGTCCATACTTTAATTTGAAAATGTTTTCTTCAGTTATTTTTGCTAATGCGTCTGCTAGTTCTATAAAGAGGTTTGGGTATCTATACATGAATACTTGTGATAATGTATATGGTCCAGTTATACATACTTTTACCTTAATTTCTCGCCCTACAGTTTCACTTATATTCCTGATATTATTTATTATGAATTTTAACTCTGGAAGAAGTTTTTCTTTAATCACTATTTTATCGATTACTATGTATTTATTTTCATATTTTTCTATTCCTGAGAACATTTGTAGAAACATCGTTATCATATCTCTTACTTGTGGATAATTTGGAATATCTATACCTGTATTTATCTTATCTATAAATGCCTTTACTATTGATTTTTCCTCAAGTTTTACCTCCGGTATACTTCCAACATCGTACGATAAAATCATTCTCTTCACTTACTGGGGTACCCTTAAAAATTATTTATATTTAGCATTAATTAATAGGGTAAAGTAAGCTAGAGTGTTAGAAGTATAGAGTGTACATGGAACTGTTAGAGTACCTCCTACGTGTATGAAGTATTAAAATTTGTTAAGTCTAAAACTAGATTACTATACTACATTATTTTAATTGAAATAATAGTGTTTTCTTACTATACTTCTTTTCGGCTTAGTTTTATTCTCTTGTTATTTATTCCATTGTATATTTCTTCGGTTAGTACTGTGAAGAGTAGTAGTGCTGAGATGATTATTGTTTGTCCTGTAGTTAGTGATGCTTCAAAATTTATGAATGATGTAAAGTTTGTTTCTCTAAGTAGTATTTCGAGTTTGGGTAGTATTTGTGGTATTTGTCCTTCTTGTATATGAATACTTACATCGACGTGTATTAGTATATCGTGTTGTAGGATTGGGTATAGTATTGGTGTATAGTCGTAGAACATGTCCATTACGCTATGGCTTATCAATCCGAATGCTACTGCAATTAGAATCCACTTTCTTATATTACTTTTAACTTTAGATAGTATTAAAATGCAAGCTAGTATGGCGATTATTGTTATATGTAGTACTATGCTGTGTGTAACGCTTCTATGTATCCTAGAGAGAACATCAAAGTCTGGAAGAATTCCTACTACCCCTGCTAATACTGCAATCTTATAATCTTTTTTCAAGAGTCTCATTGCTATAAATGGTACTGCGAAGTGTGTTATGGGGTCTGGCATTTACTTTATAAATTACAGTCTTTGGTTAATATATTTTTATTATTTTCTAGTAATTTGAGGTTTATGATTGATAGTTATTGTTTCATTATAACTTTTATTTGTTTGGTGTATTGTTGTTATTTATTTGATGTCCTATAGAGTTGGTGTTGATGTAGGTGGTACTTTTACTGATATTGTTGTTTTTGGAAATGGTGATTTTAGGGTTATTAAGGTTCTTACTAGGATTGATGATATTACTGGAGCGATTATAGAGGCTTTGCAGGAGAATGGTATTAATCTCGGTTCTGTTGATGCAATTATTCATGCGACTACTCTTGGTACTAATATGTTGCTTGGGCAGGAGAAGCTTGTTAAGCCTAAGATTGCTTTGATTACTACGAAGGGGTTTAGGGATGTTATTGAGATTGGTAGGCAGATTAGACCTGAGCTTTATAACTTGTTTTTTGAGAGACCTAAGCCGTTGATTGATAGGAGAGATAGGTTTGAGGTTGATGAGAGAGTAGATGCTGATGGGCGTGTTCTTAAGTCTGTTGATATTAATGAGTTAAAGAGGATTTCTAAGGTTTTGTTGGAGAGAGGTTATGTTGGTGTTGTTATTGCTTTTATAAATAGTCATATTAATCCTACGAATGAAGTTAAGGCTAAGGAAGTTCTTAGTTCTTTAAATGATGGTATTGATATTACATTGTCTTCTGAGGTTATTCCTATTGAGGGTGAGTATGAGAGGTTCTCTACCACTATCTTAAATGCTTTGTTGAGGCCAATTTTATCTCAGTATTTATCTGATTTTCGTGGTAAGCTTTCTGATGCTGGTTTTAATGGAGATATTTATGTTATGCAGAGTAGTGGTGGAATTTCATCTTTAGACTTAGCTATCAAGACTCCAGTGTTATTTATAGAGTCTGGACCGGCTGCTGGTGCTGTTGCAGCTGCATATTATTCACGTATTGTTGGTGACTGTGATGTAGCTAGTTTTGATATGGGTGGTACTACTGCTAAGGCTGCTACAATTATAGATAATGAGCCTCTAGTTACAATGGATTATGAGGTTGGTGGTAAAATGCATTATGGTAGGCTTGTTAAGGGTTCAGGGTATCCAGTTAAGCTTCCATATATAGATCTTGTGGAGGTTAGTGCTGGTGGTGGAACTATTGCGTGGATTGATGAAGGTGGTGCGTTAAGAGTTGGTCCTATAAGTGCTGGGTCAAGTCCAGGTCCTGCTTGTTACGGGTTAGGTGGTGATAGGCCCACAGTTACTGATGCAAATTTTGTTTTGGGTAGGCTCGGTGAGTTTTTAGCTGGTGGTGAGGTTAGGTTGAATAAGAAGTTGGCTTTAGATGCTATATCTAAGTTGTCTGATGCTCTAGGTATGGATGTTATTGAAACTGCTTATGGCATTATCAAGATTGTTAATAGTGTTATGTCTAAGGCTATTAGAATAGTTACTTTGGAGAGAGGGGTTGATGTTAAGTCTTTAAAGCTGTATGCTTTTGGTGGTGCTGGTCCACTACATGCAGTTGAACTTATTGAAGATATAGGGATTGATGAAGCTTTGATACCGAGGCATCCAGGTACATTTTCAGCTTTAGGCTTATTATTATCTGATCATAAGTTTGAGAAGACTAAGTCTGTACTTAAGGATATTGATAAGCTTTCTAATGAAGATATTAATGTGGAGTTTGAGGAGCTTGAGAAGAAAGTTTTTGATGAAGTTAAGTTTGATAGGGATAAATGTGTACTGCTTAAGTATGTTGGCTTAAGGTATAGAGGGCAGCTTGAGGAAATCAAAGTTTTATGGAGAGGTTCTCTCAAGTCTTCACTACAAGAGTTTTACAGTAGGTATAAGGAGAAGTATGGCTTTGTTTCCTACGATGAAATTGTTGAGGTTTCAACAATTAGCATTACTGTTATATATGGTGTTGAAAAACCATCAATAAAGAAGATGAATGAAAAGCCTTATGATGCTAAACCGGATAGCTATAGGGAAGTATTCTTTACTGATAGTTGGTTTAAGACTGGTATTTATAGTAGGGAAAAACTTAGGCCTGGTGCTAGAATTTATGGTCCTGCTGTGATTGAAGAATATGATTCAACTATACTAATACCACCTAATTACTTTGCATATGTAGATGGTTACTTAAATATTCGAATAAAGCTATGTTAAATCTTAAGTTTCTCTGGAGACTATCCTCTACGTTTATATACGCTTATAACTTCTCTAAGGACAGTAGGTAATGTTGGTTCATCGCAAGATTCGACGGAGCCGTTATGTAAATGTTTATGGTGAGGGTACGTTTTTAATTCCTTGTGATGAGGAGCATTATCGTATCTAAAGATTAGTTTATTATGACGATCTACGTAATTAAATCTATATGATAACCGTATTAGCATATTTTTTCTCAGCACTATTTTGCCTCTTAAGATGCGTCTAGTTGGTGATCTAATTTCATGGATGATGTTTCTAACTGATATTATTGGATC
>CAYTHX010000021.1:0-18269 GCA_964437705.1 uncultured Nitrososphaeria archaeon | reverse complement strand
GTCTAGTTGGTGATCTAATTTCATGGATGATGTTTCTAACTGATATTATTGGATCTAATATTTTCAGTAGTGTATTAATCTCCTTGAGATAGTTCTCTATAGATATCTTGTATCACCTTAGTTAGCTTATTATATTCCTCTCTAGCTTTTTCGAGAAATTTAACTTCCCCATACCAAGAAATGTAGTCCTCTTCATCGCCTAATTCTCCACTTGAATATTTTTGGAGGAAAACATTAGTGGTAAAGCCATATTTAGTTTCAAAAGCTTTGATTTTTTCCTCGGAAATCTTAATCTCTAACTCAAGCTCTTTTAATCTACCTTCAAGACCTTTAATAATACTTGGTACTAAATCCTTAGGTATATTGATTGTGGTAAACATTATGGAATATCACACTCCCATAACTTCATTTAGTAAATCAATAATTAAAATTATCTTAGCGATATCGTACTTAAGAAATGGTTAGGGATCTTCTATAGTGTAAATATATTATAGTTTCTGATATACTGGGAGAGATAAGTAAATTTTAAATTTAGATGTTCACTTTAGGAAAATTTATGGAGGTTTAGATTTTTGAAAGAGAAAGTTCTTTTTGAGGTAATTTATCATTCTACAATTAATATTGCTGAGGAGATGAGTATTGCTCTTAGGCAAACAGCATTTTCACCAAATATTAGGGATAGGAGAGATTTAAGCTGTGCAATTTTATCTGAGAATGGTGAGTTAGTTGCTCAGGCAGAGAATATTCCTGTTCATCTAGGTAGTATGGCTGTGGGAACTAAAAATGCTGTTGAATATTTATTTAAAGAGGGTATTTCGCTAGAACCTAGTGATATCATTATTTTGAACGATCCATATATTGCTGGCACTCATCTTAACGACATTATGTTATTGGCTCCGATATATGCTGGTGAAAAGCTTATTGGCTATATTGCTAATAAGGCTCATCATGTTGATGTAGGTGGGAAAGTTCCTGGTAGTATGGGTGGAGCTACAAACTTGTATGATGAGGGTATAGTTATTTTACCGACAAAGGTTGTTAAGAAAGGAGAGGTTGACATGGAGTTAATTAAGTCTTTGGCCTCTAAGGTTAGAACGCCATATTATTTGAAGGGCGATATTATGGCGCAGATCGCAGCAATTAATACTGGGCTTAAAAGGATAGGTGAATTACTTGAGAAGTATGGTTGGAAAACTTTAGTTGAATCGTGGAATTGGTCTATTAACTATGCTGAGAAGTATATTAGAAGTGTTATTAGTAATTTACCGCATACTACAGTTTCTGCTCAAGACTATATTGAGGCTGGTGACGAACTGTTTAATATTGATGTGTCAATTGGTATTGATGATCGTGTCACCGTTGATTTTAGTGGGACTCATTCTCAGGTTGACTATCCGATAAATGCTGTTTATGGAGTTACAGTGTCATCCTCACTTTATGCTTTGAAATCTGTTTTAGATCCTGATATGCCTATGAACTATGGATTCTATAATGTTATTTCAATTTATGCTCCAGAAGGTTCTATAGTTAATCCGATTAAGCCGGCCCCTGTTTCACTTGGAAATGTTGAGACTTCACAAAGGATTGTTGATGTTATACTTAAGGCTTTAGCGGATATATTGCCTGGGAAGATCCCTGCAGCTTCACATGGTAGTATGAATAATGTTATGATTGGTGGCGTTTATGATGGGGTTAAGTGGGCATTTTATGAGACTATAGGTGGTGGTAGTGGTGGTAGACCATTTAGTGATGGTATAGATGGCATTCACACCAACATGACAAATACCCTAAATACTCCAGTAGAGGTTATTGAGAGGGAATATCCAATTTTAATCCTCGAGTATTCGCTGAGAAAGGATAGTTGTGGAGCTGGTAAGTATAGAGGAGGACTTGGAATAACTAGAAAATATAGGTTATTGCGTGGAAAGGCGAAGGTATCTATAGCAACTAGTAGGGTTAAAACTAGCCCTTGGGGAGTAAAGGGTGGAAAAGATGGAGAACCTGGATATCATTATGTAGTAAGATCTAGTGGTGAAATCATTCGTCTCAGTAATATTGATAATATTGATATTATTGAGGGAGATGTTATTGTGATTAATACTCCAGGAGGTGGTGGATATGGTAACCCTAAAGACAGGGATAAAATAGATATACTCAATGATATAATGGATGAGAAAATCTCTTTAGAGTATGCAACTAAATATTATAATTTTAATCTGGAAGAACCGTGGTAATTATAGAGGTAGTAACTTAATATGTTTATGTTTTTTAAGTAATTACAAGGTATTTTTGTTTTAATGTATTGGATGTGACATTTAACTTTAAGTAATATTGTTGGGATTGAATTTTGGATTTAGTAAGTTTATTCGTTTAATTGGTATTTCATCATAGATCTTATCACTTGATAATAACGGTATTCCTGTTCGCATACTAATAGCTGCATGTAGTGAATCAAAGAAACCTAATTTATCATTTTTTATCCTTAAATTCTCAGCTATAATTATGTCTACTGGTAATATTGGTACATATGTGTTTACGTCATATTCTAATAGTATTGTTTCCATAAGCTCTATTATTTCCATTATTACCTTAGGATCAAATCCCTCTGAATATAGTACAACCCGGGCTTCCAATAGAGCTGATGATAACACTTGTACTTCAATTTCTCCACGCTTATGCATATTTAGTATTTTAAGCACTTGTGAATGTAATTTATCCTTTTCTCTTAGACCAAACAAAAAGTCAGTTTCAACTAAGATTTTTCTAGAAGCCATTTTTCCGCCTTTCTCCGAACTTCACGGTTAAATTCAAAATCGCGAAGAAGCTCCTGTAATCTCTTTGGCAAATCCTCCTTGATAACCTTTAACGTTATCTCATCACCCACTATTTTAGCCTTTAGTACATCTCCTGGTTGAATACCTAATTTTTTCCTAAGATCCTTAGGAATTGTAATCCTATACCTTTTATCGATTTTCACTAAATACATTTTACCCACGATAATATTTAATTACCCACATATATTAAGTTTCAGCCTACATTCAAAAATATTATCCCGAAATTCTTAGTTGTATTATATTGTAAGGATTAAGTTATCTTAATTTTAGTTTAAGAGTGTTACGTACATAATTATTTTTGGTGATTTCTGTTGGGAAGAACTGCTTTAGTTACTGGATCTACTTCTGGTATTGGTAAGGCTATTGCTTTGAAATTTGCTGAAAATAAATATAATGTTATCGTTTGTGGCAGGAATGAACGGGAGGGTATGAATGTTCTTAATAGAGTTAAGGAGCTGAGTGATGGAATTTTTATTAAGGTTGATCTCCGGTATAAGGAGGAGATTGATAAGCTTGTTGAATCTGTATTAGAGCATTATGATAGGGTTGATGTCTTAGTTAATAATGCTGGTATACTTGTGTATAAGCCTTTAGAGGAGATTACTTATGATGAGATGATAGATTCTATAAGGGTAAATTTTGTTGCTCCATTCCTTTTAATGCAGAAGTTTTTGCCTTTGATGAAGAGGTGGGGTGGAGGTGTAGTTATTAATATTTCTTCTATTGCTGGTTTAAGTCCGTATCCAAAGGGTGGTATATATTGTTCAACTAAAGCTGCGTTAATCTCGTTATCTAAGGTTGCTGCACTTGAGTATGCTCAGTATAATATTCGAGTAGTAGCTGTTGCTCCAGGATTAGTTGAGACTAGAATGCTTTATCAGGATGCTCCTGAAGGTGAAAGGGATAAGTTTAGGGAGATTATGGCTTCAAGAGTTCCAATTGGTAGAATCGCTAATCCTGAAGAAATAGCGGAATTTATTGTTTATTTAGCTAGTGAGAGAGCAAGTTATATTACTGGTAGTGTTCATGTTATAGATGGAGGTTTGATTGCTGGTAGGAGAGAAGCTGGAATTGAAAAGAAACAGCAGTTTAATTTACCTAGGTATATAATATAATAATTTTATAAGTTACTTCTTTCGATATTGTTATAGCTAGTTATTGTTTGTGTGATAATAAATGAGTCAGGAGTGTCTTGAGAGGGTACGTAGAATTTTAAAGAGGTTAAGACGTGATTTAAATAGGTTTGAGAGTGGGGAGCTTTCTGAGATAGATATTATTAGTTATATTGATGAACTAGGTTCCGATTTGAGTAAAGTTATACTTGCTAGTTTAGATTGTGATGATCCACATCCATTAATTGATGTAATTGATTTTACTAGTAGTGTGGATGAAGGTGAAATTACGTCTTTAATCTTTAATATGATAACTTTACAGCTAAATGCTTTTCTATCGGTTATTCACTGGAATATAAGTGGAAATATTGATAGAGGTAAGTTATTTAGAGGTTTAAAGAATGATGATGTCGTTAATTTATCTGCAGACTTAACTATAAGAGCTTTTGAAGATGGAGATTTAGAGTCTGCTCTTGATACTACAATATCATACTTAATGCTTGGTTTTTACTCTACTATCGTTGGTGATGAAGAAGGCATCGATAATGCTCTTGACTACTTTATCTATACTGGACTAAAGCTTGTAGATTATGATGCTATCTCTATACTTTTCAAGACACATATTTATTTATCATATCTATTACTTAACGAGATTGTTAAACATGATCCAGAACTTATGAGAAATCTTGAGAAGTGTCGTAGAAGAAAGTTAAGTAAGACTGAAGTTGCAAGGACATTCTATAAGCTAGTTCGTGGTAGGAGAGGATTTGATAGGTTAAAAATCGAGATGGAGGTTAATAGGAAGCTGGCTGATCTCATTAAGACTAGCTTATTAATTAAGAATGACTGGAACGTTTTACGTGAAATTAGAAGTTTTAACTGGCTATATAGAAAGTTCAGTAGGAGTTATGGGAGTATTATTGAGAATGCACTGTATGTCTTAGAAGGCACTGTGCACGCATTTAATGAAGATAGTGAAGATATTGATTTATCTGAAGAGACCTTAGAGGTTGGGGAGTTTATTGAGGATGTCGATAGAACAACAGTTGCTCTAATATCATCAGCTTTAAAAATGTATAAATTTGGATTGCTTGAAGCATATAGAAATATCCTTGATGGGATGAAGAAGCTTTCAAATAGGGGTCGTGATAAGAAGTATTTATCTAGGTTAGCTGATTTACTTGCAAATTTAGATCCTGAGAGGAAGCTTAGACGTCAAGCTTGATTTATAACATATTATTTAGTTATAAATAAGGACTTAATACTAATTTTGACATTTTATAGAAATGGTTAAGGATGAAGATGAGTAACGTATCTGCATTTTTTCTGCCTAAGTCGATTGCTGTTATTGGTGCTTCTCAGAATCCTACGAAGTTAGGTTATAAGGTGTTGTATAATTTAGTTAGATGGGGTTACAAAGGAAAACTCTATCCAGTTAACCCTAGGTATAAGGAAGTTTCTGGATTAAGGTGTTATGCGTCTATTTTAGATATTCCTGATGATATTGATTTAGCTATAGTTACGATTCCTGCTGAGTATACTCCTAGAGTTATGGAGGAAATTGGTAGAAAGGGTGTGAAGGCAGTTATTATGGTTACAAGTGGATTCTCTGAAGTTGGTAATGTTGAGCTGGAAAGAAAAATTATTGAGATAGCTAAGAGGTATGGTGTTAGGTTATTAGGTCCAAATATATTTGGTGTCATTTACACTCCTAATAACTTAAATGCTACATTTGGTGATGAAAGATTAGATCCAGAACCTGGTGATATTGCATTAATCTCTCAATCTGGTGCTTTAGGTGTAGCACTTATTGGATGGGCCAAAATGGAGAGACTTGGAATATCAGCATTAGTATGCGTTGGTAATAAAGCTGATGTTGATGATGCAGATATAATTGAGTTTTTAGGTAATGATCAAAGTACAGAGGTTATACTTATTT
Source organism: uncultured Nitrososphaeria archaeon (assembly GCA_964437705.1). Lineage (GTDB taxonomy): Archaea > Thermoproteota > Nitrososphaeria > Geothermarchaeales > JDFR-13 > CAYTHX01. Next base: position 12,384 of record CAYTHX010000021.1, on the reverse strand, counting down.
ATATGGAGGATATTAAAGAACCAAGAAAATTTTTGAAAGTTGCTCGTAAGGTTGCTGTTAAAAAGCCTATTATCGTGACTAAAGCTGGTAGGACTAGTAAGGGTGCTCGAGCAGCTGCAAGTCATACTGGAGCTTTAGCTGCTCCCTACCATCTTTATGAAGCTTTATTTAAGCAATCTGGAATCTTGTATACTAATAGTGTTGTTGAGGCTTTCTACTGGGCTAGGATGCTTAAAGCACCATATCACTATTATGGCGATAATATTCTTGTGATTACTAATGGTGGTGGCGCTGGTGTGGTAGCTACAGATGCTATTGAGGAGAGAGGATTAACCCTTATGGATTTACCTGAGGATCTTAAAGAGAAGTATCGAGAGTTGTTACCGCCATATATTAGAGTTGGTAATCCAGTTGATTTAGCAGCTTATGCAGATAGGGATATGTACTATAAAGCGTTATCGATTGGACTTAGAGATAATAGGGTGCATATCATCTTGGTTATAAATGTTCATAGTGCACATGCATTTCCTCAGGAGATTGTTAATGGAGTTCTTGATGCTAATGAAAAGGAAAATGTTTATAATAAACCAGTAATTTTCTGCTGTATTGGCGGTGAAAAAGCGATAGAGGCAATTAAATATGCGAATGAACGCGGAATTCCTGCTTATTGGGGTCCTGAAGCTGCTGTATCTGCGATATATGCATTCGTAACCTATCATAAGATTAGAAGAAAAATTCTAGAAAAAGGTTTAGTTTTGTAAGTCTATTTTCTACCGTATCACCTAAACCGTATCTTCATTCATCAATTTATATCAATTTATATCAAGACACAGTTAGGTTCATCACGGCTGATATCCTCCAAGCCTGACTGCGGAGTCCGCTTCCCTTATCGAGCTTGGATTCATCTAAGATTTTTACTCGTAATTTTCTTTAAATATTACTCTTCGATTATTAATTATAATCTAGTAGGTATTGATATTATTAGAATATTTTGTTCTTAGTGGTGACACTAGATATGGATATTGCTATAAGGGTTGAGGGTTTATCTAAACGTTATGGTGGTATTCCAGCTTTAAAGGACGTATCATTTAAGGTTGGACGTGGTCAAATATTTGGATATTTAGGTCCTAATGGTGCTGGAAAAACAACTACAATTAAAATTCTTCTTGATCTTATTAATCGAGATGGTGGTGTAGTTGAGGTTTTAGGTTTTGACCCTATGTTTGATAGAAGAGAAGTTTTAAGTAGAGTTGGTTATACGCCTGAGTTACCGTCTCTACCAAAATTTCTGAATGGAATTGAGTTTCTCATATTATCTGCTAGAATGTCTGGATTATCATATTCTGAAGCTAAATCTAGGGCGAGGTATTTACTTGATTTAGTTGGTTTATCCTCTGACGCTAAGAAGAAGATTGGTAAGTATAGTAAAGGTATGATGCAAAAGCTATCAATAGCTAATGCATTAATCTCGTCTCCAGAACTTTTAATTCTAGATGAACCAACTTTAGGAATGGATCCTATCGGAAGAGCTGAGGTTAGAGATATTATTCTAGAAGTTAATAAGATGGGTGTAACAGTTTTCTTGAGTAGCCACTTACTTGGTGAAGTCGAGAGAATCTGTAATCATGTTGCACTAATTAGGAAAGGTGAAATTATATTTACAGGTGAGCTTAATGAAATGATTAAGTTAGCTGGTGGAGAAATTATACTAGTAGTTACGCTAGATAAGCCTATCCCAGGATTAGAGGACAAGCTGCTAAAACTCGATTATGTTACTAGAGTTACTAGTGATGGCAACAAGTATAGGATTGTTACCAGTGGTGATGAGCATAGAGCTGAGATTTCTAAGTTAATAAGTGAGGCTGGAGGCTTAATTTTAGAGATGAAAACTGAGAGGCTTGATCTCGAAACGGCATTTATTAAGCTTATAGGTAGGGGTAGAAGAAGATGATGGAAATATTTTCTTTAAAACCTAAAGCTACAAGGTTTAATGCAATTAAAATGCTAATTATCTATGAAATTAAGAAGAATATTAACAAGAGATTAGTTATTGCATTAGTAATTTTAAGCTTGTTAGTTGCAGTTGGTACCGTAGCTTTAATTAATTATATCCTTAGTGAACCTACCATCCCAAGTTTCGTTAAGAGTATATATGGGAAATATAAGTGGTATATCATTATGAGTATGCCTGGCTTCTTCATAGCATTAATCGGTATAGCTATTGGCGGTGGTTTATTCTCATCAGAGTATGAAGATAAATCTTCGTATGTAATATATACGAAGCCCGTGGATAGATTAGATATATTTGTTGGAAAAGTTTTAGGTGGATATACAGTTATAGTAGCAATTACATTATTTTTTGGTGTACTTGCAATTGCACTCTCATACATAGTCTTTAGAGATATTGAGGGTATTTGGGCTGCTCCAATAATTCTGTTAGCTACAATATATTCACAAATATTATATTACTCATTAACATACATGTTTAGTCAGCTTATTAAGAAAACTACAATCGCGACAATTATAGGTGTTGCTATTATAATAATAGTTCCATTTATCGACTCAGTATTAGCTGGAATATCACATACTAAAGGCTTAGAGTATCTTAAATATATTGTCTATATTTCCCCTACTTGGGCTGCAGGACTGCCATCATATATAGCTAATGATTTACTTAAGGATCTACAGCTTACTAGCTCTGAATTGAGTGACCCCTACCTTGCATCAATAGTAATACTTATATACTTCATACTTACATCAGCCATAACAGTATATAACCTACTAAAGTCCGATTTGGTTATTGATTAGGTATATTTTGAGCATACTGGACATCTCTTGTTTTTATTAATTTCTATTTTCTCAAATGTTAAGTCCAATAGATCTATTGATAGAAGCTTTCCTTCAAGAGTCTCTCCGAAACCCAAAATTAGCTTTATAGCTTCTAATGCTTCTATTAGCCCTACTAAAACGGGAGTATGCGGTAACACGCCAACCTTCTCTAACTTTGGTAATTCTTCATCTTTTAATCCTCCAAATATACATTCTAGACATGGTGTTTTTGGTGGATTGAATGTGCTTATATTTCCCTCTAACCCCATAATACCAGCAAATATATATGGAATTTTAGCTCTAACAGCATACTTATTTACAATATATCTTGTCGTCATATTATCAAGACCATCGATAATTACGTTTACATTAGCAAGAAGCTTATCTACATTTTGCTCTGTAATCTGTGTATTAAATACCTCAATTTTAACATAGGGATTCATAATAGATAATTTCTCCTTAGCAACACTAACTTTAGGCTTACCAATATCATTAACATCATAGAGCAATTGTCTATGGAGATTATCAAATGTAACTATATCGTTATCTATTAACTTTATATATCCAACTCCTGTTCTAGCTAGAATTATAGCAACGATAGACCCCAATCCTCCTACCCCTACAATAGCTACCCTAGCTTTACCCAACTTCTCCTGTCCAGCTACACCAATTTCTGGTAGTGGTAATTGCTTCTTATAATATTCTTCCCAGCTTTGACTCATCAAATAACACCTTCATAGTTAATTACTTTCGAGTATAGGTGTGGTTATATGTGTATATACCCCTTTTAAACCTCCTACTAAATAATTATTAATGGAAATTATGTATATATTAGGGGGCACTAGAGCTATGTTAGATGTAGGTAGTTTATTAGGAGCTGTTGTCGGTGGTGGACCTGCAGGCCCAGTAACAAAGACATGGTTTGATGAAGTCTTTATTTGGGGAGTATTAACTGCATCTCTCTGTGCATTAATATATGCATTTCTACTAGCTACGCAGATTAAGAAGTATCCTGAAGGACCCGAAAAAATGGTTAAGGTTCATAGAGCTATATTTGAAGGTGCAAAGGCATATTTAAATAGTCAGTTTAGGAGTATATTTATTCCTGCAGCTCTATTAGCTATTGCTCTATACTGGATGGGTTCAGCTACAGATCCTTATATCGCTATTGGTAGGGCATTAGCATTCGTTATGGGAGCGACATTCTCAGGTTTAGTTGGATATATAGGTATGACTATGGCTGTTAAGGGTAATGTTAGAGTTACGTATGCTGCGAGTAAGAGCTTTAATGAAGCTTTAAAGATTGCATATAGAAGCGGAACAATTACCGGCATGCTTACTGATGGGCTTGGACTATTAGGCGGCGTTATCATATTCATCATTTATGGTCCAGAAAGGGCATTTGAGGTTCTACTTGGATATGGATTTGGAGGATCACTCATTGCATTATTTATGCGAGTTGGTGGAGGAATATACACAAAATCTGCTGATGTAGGTGCAGACTTAGTTGGTAAAGTTGAGGTTGGAATTCCAGAGGATGACCCGAGGAATCCAGCTGTAATAGCAGACCTAGTTGGTGATAATGTTGGTGATTGTGCAGGTATGGCTGCAGACATCTTCGAATCATATGAGGTATCAATAGTTGCTGCTATGATACTTGGACTTGCTGCACTGCAAGGTACAGTTAAGGGAGTTGTATATCCGCTGGTGGTTAGAGCGATAGGAATATTTTCAACAATCATTAGTACATACTTCATCAGTATTAGCGGTGGTGTTGGAGATGCTATGAAAGCAATTAAGCGTGGATATAACTTAGCTGCAGTAATATCGATTACAGGCTTCATGTTATTCTCATGGTGGTATATGCAGGATATTAGGTTTGGAATAGCTACATTAGTTGGAATACTCTTAGCGGTTTCAATTAACTACATAACTGATTACTATACATCTAAGAAGTATGGTCCTGTACAGGAGATTATTAGGTCTACACAGACAGGAACTCCAACAACGATATTATCTGGTATAGCGGTAGGTTATGAATCTACAGTTACAGCTATACTAGCTATTGCTATAACAATTGCTGCTTCAGCAGCAATATTCCCAGAAAGCTATGTTATGGTTGCATATGGAATTGCATTAGCAGGAATTGGATTCCTAACGCTAACCGGTAATAATGTCTCCATGGATACATTCGGACCGATTGTTGATAATGCTCAAGGTATTGGAGAAATAGTTGGTGTCGATAAGAAGACGATGGAGATACTTAATCACTTAGACTCTGTTGGTAATACTACTAAAGCTATTACTAAGGGTATCGCTATTGCCTCAGCAGTACTAGCCGCAATTTCATTATTCAACTCATACTTCGAGGTTACCGGCTTAGCAACATTACCATTACATGATCCATATGTATTTGTTGGGATACTGATTGGTGGAGGAATACCATTTTTATTCAGTGCAATTGCTATTAGAGCAGTAGCTAGAGGAGCGTTCGGGATGATTAGGGAAGTTAGAAGGCAGTTTAGAGAGAATCCAGCTATACTAGAGGGTAAGGCAAAACCAGATTATGCGAGATGTGTCTCAATTAGTACAATAGCTGCTCAGAAAGAGCTACTTACATTAGGTGCTATTGCGATATTAACTCCAATTGCAATTGGATTCTTACTTCACGAGTATGCATTAGGCGGATTCTTAGCTGGAGCTATACTATCAGGACAGTTACTAGCAGTATTTATGGCTACATCTGGAGGAGCATGGGATAACGCTAAGAAAGCTATTGAAGAAGGTCTATATGGAGGTAAAGGTTCAGAAGCACATAAGGCTGGTGTAGTAGGTGATACAGTTGGCGATCCACTTAAGGATACAGCTGGTCCAGCACTAAACCCAATGTTAAAGGTAATTAATATTATTACGTTACTAGCAGCTCCACTAGTACTATTATATAAGGGTAATATGCTAGTTAACCTTGCAATAGCTATTCCAGCCTTAATAGGTATTGCAGTTGCACTATGGTATAGCAAGAGACCACCAAGGTTGGAGGATTGAGTATTAAGATGGTATTACTGAGTCTGGGTATTCAGGGGGCTCTCCAGAAAGTATTTTCCTTACTTCATTTTCTACAGCTCTAACAACAATTTTTGTATACTCCCTTAATCGATTAACTATTTTTTCTGGTAGGCATATGCCATTTGCATCTACAAATATTATTCTATCTCTACTTGTAATATATACCTCCCCTAAGTAGTAAGGAGATACCTCCTCACACCCAACAAGTAGGTTTATTATACTTCCTCCACGCGTAATGTTTGATATAAACCTACTTTCTAAACTAAATTTTGAGTCTAATGGTTTTGGCGCTCTCCTACAAAAACCACCTGCAAACTCACCAATTAAGTGATAGACCCTAATATCATATACATACTCTCTTCCATCTCCTGCTCTAAATGGTCTAACCGGAATCCACTCTTGAAGTATAAATGGAGCATTACTTCTAAACCACTTTAACCCCATTTTAGAAACCTTACTAATAAGCTGTTTTCTATCCCTAGCCATAATAATATTTAATCCCCACATCCCATATACAGGCTTCAATACATATCCAGATTTACTAAAGAAATCAAGTTTTGATTTCTCTCTTAAGTCATCTAAATTCTTAATTAACACAGTTTTTGGCAACTTATACTTGTCCTGTGGCAACTTCTGCTTTAAAATATAGTCGTAAACTACGTATTCCATATGTAATTTATTGCGTATAATTTTATCGACAATAGGTAGGTTTATAACAGGTTGCTTAATATTTTTTGGTAGATCTAATGCTCTATTTATAATTAAACTTACATCAAGTATATTTTCTCCAAATTTCACGTAGAGAATATCATTTTTTACTAGAATATGATCTGATGTAAAGAGAATTGTATCGTATCCTCTAGATATAAATAGGTTTTTTAGATATAGATATTCATCCTGTAGGAATTGTGGAGCCCTTTTATCAAAGAAAATCCCTACTCTACTTGGAAACTGTCCACTCCAATTAATACTATACTTAATCATTGCTTCAACATATCTCTTTGGGAAATCAATATTTAGCCTATAGAGACTCTTATCAATATTCCTTATCTTAAGGTATTCAAGCATTAAGTTTATAAAGTATACTCCTGATGCAAATGAGTTAGCTTCTAAAAAGTATATTTCATCCTCCGGTGTTAATAGAAAATCAAGACCTGCATAAGCAAAATATCTAATCACTTTCTCCACCTAATTTACCCATAGTAGCATAATATATTCTAGTTATAAAATAATAATTTATTAAAGAATTTCCTTCTAGAAATACTTATGCCCAGAAAGTTTAAAGTAGATTATAAATATTAGATTGCAACTAAGTATATAATATCCTCTCCTCCCGTTTCTTGGCCAGAATATTCTATAGATGTACTTTTTCTCTTACCCTTCCTCAGTGTATATGCAGTCATAGCTACTACGACGATTATAACTATTGCTCCTATTATTATGTATCCAGTTGTATTTGGCTCTGCTCTTATTTCTGTACCCCATTTAAAGACATTTAGTACAAACTGTAGTCCCTCTAACTTTATACCATTATATTCTGAGATAACGAGACTTTTATCTCCAATTATCGGATTCCCTGTAACAAGTACTTTACTATATACTATCGTGAATAAATCACTTATAACAGGTACTTCCTCTGCTACAGCAACGTATAGCCTTCCTTCATATGTTGCTGTGTATACATTTGGTGGTGCCTGAGCATTAGTAATTACTCTGGCGTGTGGACCGGTTCTACATAACCAGAATATATTTTCGTTATCAATTATGTTCTCAACATTTACAAATTCATTATCTTTGTATCCGGCTATTCCAATAGAGCTATAAAATAGTATTTTATCAATATCTTCAGTAATTTTAGATGCTTTACCTTCATCATTTATTCCTCCAGATGATTTATCGACAATAATAATATATGCTTCTCCAGCATTGTTATCTGGATCTTCAACTATCGCTTTATCAAATCTTAAATGTGAGTTTATAGCTTGCAAAATTTTATTTGACTCCTCTATTTTGAATGTTAAGTCTTTAGGACATAGTGATGAATCTGTATAGTTACTACTAACTGCAATCCAGATAAATTTACCTCCCTCTTTAAACCAATTTGAAATTGCTTCTATCTCTTCCTCTGTATATGCTCCTTCATTACTATAAACATCACCAACTAAACCTAATACTAATGCATCCAAACCTTCCAAATTTTTTGGAGTAATTTCCTCTAAAAGCTTAACCGTATATCCCTCTTCTGTTAAACTATTCACTAAATAGTTTAGAAGCTCTTTACAACTATTTTCCTCTAAACCCTTAACTCTCCTAGGTGAAACGTCAATCCCTATTTTTTTAAGTTGACAATTGACAGGCATAATATTTGGTACTATTAAGCCTAATAGTAAGATTAAGATAATGAGAATAGCAGTGTACCTAAGCCTTCCCAACGTTATCACCAACTAAGAAATTGAAGCCTAAGACTATATATAAATATGAGCTATTTATCTAGATTATAATATTATAATATTAAATTTATTCGCCGGAGATCAATATGTGATTATTTACCATTAACTTCTCGTGTCCAGTAGGAAATTGATAGAAAGAACTACCAAAATACAATATTCTTTAAGGTTAATATTTAAATATTTTTAGAAAAATTTAAATATTAGTAATGTATTATATAGTGGGGTTTAAGAGGGGAGATTATGTCTGAGGTATTTGACCAGGTATGTCCGGTCTGTGGTTCTAAAAAGTTCATCTTTGACCGGAATAAGAGAGAGTTAATTTGTACTGGATGTGGATATGTAATTGCTGTTATGGATATTGAGACTGGACCCGAGTGGAGGTCTTTTGAGGGAGATGAGGTTGATAGGTCTAGGGTTGGTTTACCTCCGAGTTATCTTCTCCAAGATAAGGGTTTATCTACAATAATAACAGCTAGTGATGAGGATTCTCTAGGTAGGCAGATTGATATTAAGAAAAAGCGTGATTTTAATAGGTTAAGGAAGTGGCAGCAAAGGATATCTGCTTATAGTAGTATTGAGAGAAATCTTCAGAATGCAATTACGTATCTTAATCAGTTAGGAGATAAATTAAATGTTCCTCGTCCAATTTTAGAGCATGCTGCATATTTATATAGAAAGGCTCTTAAGATGGATTTAGTTCGTGGTAGAGCTATAAACTCTATTGTTGCAGCTGCATTATATATTGCCTTACGGCATTATGGAACGCCTAGAACGATTAAGAGTGTAGCTAGAGCAGCTGGTGTTGATAAGAAGGAGTTAGGTCGGTGCTATAGATTGTTAGTTAGAGAATTGAGAATTAAGATGCCAGTTATCGATCCAGTTCAGTATATTAGGAGAATAGTATCTGCAGCTGGTTTAGATGATAAAGTAATTTTAGAGGCTGAAAATATTATTAAGCTTGCTAAAGAGAAGAAAATTACTGCAGGTAAGGATCCTGTTGGATTAGCTGCTGCAGCTGTATACTTTGCAGCATCAAAGTTAGGTTATAAGATTACTCAGAGGGATATAGCTTTAGCTGCAGATATTACGGAGGTAACCGTTAGAAATAGATGTAAGAGTTTAGCTGAAGAGTTAGGTTTAGAGGAACCTCAGAAAACTGAAAAAAGACCAAAAAGAATTATTCAGAAAACAACTTAATTCTCCTAAATATTTTTAAAAATTTCCCTTTTCTATTTTCCCTTTAATTTTTTATTATAGATTAGATAAGCTATTACTAAATTTACAGCTAGTGGAAATACCGTAAAGATAATTTCTGGATGGTATGGACTCCATAATGTTAGCCATAAATATATTAAGAAAATTGTCGTTATTATCCCAACTAATATATGGTGAATAAATATTATTCTATACATATTTTTAGAGCTTATTATATGTCTTCCCATTAAATTCTGAATAATAATTATATGTATACTTATTGCTGATATCAGAAGGATATAATATAAGGCTATAGTAAGTATTTTATTACCAATTGTATAGCCCCATAAGTATATTAAAATATAGTGTGGGATTAAGCCCATTAACCCAGCTAGTGGAAATATTATTGGAATATAGAGGTATAGCCATATAACTATTCCATAGTCACTGCTATATAGTGATGGAGTTGGTAATAATATAATTAAGGTTAAAAGTCCAACCATATAAGTGAGGAAAAGGAATTTATCCAATATTGAAGATTCATATGTTATATATAATTCATTGCTAGATAATGACATAGTTACACTACTTATACTTTTTTAGAATAGTTATGAGGAGATATGAAAAAGTTACTTGGCGTACTCTATTTCTTCTCCTACTGGTATGAAGTCCTCTATCTTTGGCGGTTCTTCTGGTAGTCCTTTTCTCTTTCTAATTTCCTTAATAATCTTGTTTTGCAGGCTCTTTGGTACTAATGCCCAGTGTGAGAACTGTGATTGCCAGAAAGCTCTTCCTCCGGTAGCTCCTCTTAATACTTGAGCTAAGTCGAATGTTTCTGATACTGGTATGTATCCATCAACTACAGCGTAGTACTCCCTCTGGTCAATTGAGGATACACTACCTCTCTTACTTACTAATACTGATGTTACAGCTCCAATGAGCTCTGATGGTACTTGAATCTGGATTCTCATTATTGGCTCGTATAGGGCTGGCTGAGCTGCTAACTGTGCACCTAGTAATGCTCTGTGAGTCATAGGTAATATCTGAGCTAGTGTTCTATGTGCTGGATCCTCGTGGAATTCCGCATCAACAATAATAGCCTTTACACCTCTAACAGGCTCCCTAGCTAATGCACCTTCCTTACAGAAATCATAGAATGCTCCAATAATCATCTGTTTTGACTCTTGCATATACTGTACTCCTCTGCTTAGATCAATTAGTACGTTACCGTGTTCTTCGATTGCCCATACATTCTTAGCTTCCTCATGAGAAAGACCATGTTCAACAAGTATCCTAGCAATCTCTTTCCTACTCATCGTCTCTTTAATTTCACCAGAGGCAATTAAGTTAACAATTTCTTCTGGTAGCTTCTCAACTATAATCTTAATTCTATTATGTTTATTTGGAGATTTTCCTGGGAATATTGGTGATCTACCAGTAACCGTCTCTCTATATACAACTATAGGTGGAGATGTTACCACTTCTATTCCCATATCCTGAAGCGTGTGTATTGAAATTTCTAGGTGTAGTGTACCCATACCTGACATTAGATATTCTCCGGTCTCCTCGTTAATCTTAACATGTAAATTAGGGTCTTCAATCGCTAACTTTCTTAATGCATTAATCAACTTTGGAAGATCTCTAGTATTTTTCGGCTCAACTGCAATTGTAACTACAGGTTCGCTAATGTACTTTATAGCTTCAAATGGCACCATACTTGGTAGTGTAGTTACTGTTTCTCCAGCTCTAACACCCTCTAAACCAAGTACTGCTGGAATATTTCCAGCAACCATATGGTCAACTACTTCTCTGTATGGACCCATATACATGCCTACCTGTAGAACTCTATCCTTCGTACCATTATTTATTAAATACACCTCTAGACCAGGAGTCAATGTTCCAGATAGTAATCTTCCAGTAGCTACTAAACCAGCTTTTTCATCAACAATAACATTTGTAACCATAAATGCAACTGGACCATTAGGATCACAGTTAAGCATTGCTTGGCCAATCTCACTATCTAAATTACCCCTCCAAATCTTTGGAATCCTATACTTCTGTGCTTCAATTGGATTTGGTACGTGATCAATAACCATATCTAAAACAGCTTCATGTACAGGGAATAGCTTCCTTAGTTCATCAACTCTACCTTCCTCATAAAACTTTAATACATCATTAAATGTAAACCCTTTCTCTAAAGCTTGCTTTAGTGTAAAGCCCCACCTATCCTTAGCACTACCAAAAGCAACATTATTCTTCTCAGGAGAAACCTTCCACTGCTTCTTATACTGCTCCTCACCAAAAATCTCAATCAAATGATTAAACCTCTGTATAATCCTAGCTAACTTCTTCTGAATCTCAGGAGGAGAAAGCTTAAGCTCAGTGATCAACCTATCAATCTTATTAATGAACAGTATAGGCTTAACCCTCTCAGCTAAAGCCTGCCTAGTTACAGTTTCAGTCTGAACCATAACCTCCTCAACAGCATCAACAACCACCAAAGCACCATCAATAGCACGCAAAGCTCTAGTAACCTTACCAGTAAAATCAACATGTCCAGGCGTATCAATCAAGTTAATTACATAGCTCTTACCATCCTTCTCATGAAGTAAGCTTATGTTAGCAGTCTTAATAGTAATACCCCTCAACTGCTCCTCCTCAAGATAATCCAAAGCCCTAGCCTCACCAGCAACACTAGGACTCAACAAACCACTAGCAGCCAACAAACTATCACTCAAAGTCGTCTTACCATGATCTACGTGCGCTATGATACCTATATTTCTTACTCTAGTTCTATCACTAATTAACTTTAGTATTTCATGTGTTTGTTTGTATCTTACCATTT
>CAYTHX010000020.1:7804-30892 GCA_964437705.1 uncultured Nitrososphaeria archaeon | reverse complement strand
TTCCTTACTGCTCTTGCTAGCTCCTTCTCAAGTAAAGTTGGAGCATTTATCTTTACAGTAGGCTCCTTACCTATATTCTCTCCATACTTACTACCCCGAATATAACAGTAAATACAATTAAACTCACAAAGCTGATACGGATTCAAAGAATAATCATCAAGAAACCACTCATCACGCTTTCTATGTCTATTCAAAATACTCCTTACAGAAGCTACCCTAACCATTTTTAAATCCCTAGCGCTAAAGCAATACTAAAAATATTATAAATAGTGACGTGTTAGTTAATATCCTTAAAGATACCTCTATACGCATCTAACTCCTCCTCAGTCTCTTCTTCATCAAGGATACTATATTTGATACCGAGTTTGTACATGAGTAACCATAACTCATCTATCCGTAAGTCCAGAAGTTCAGCTGCTTCACCCATAGAAATTCTACCACTAAGAAAAAGTCCCAATACTATAAACAACCTCTCCTTATCTGGATAGGGTACACGCTCACGCTCAAGAACATCTTTAAGCTCAAGAGACATAAAGATAACACCTATATCATAACTATACAATCCACAACTTATATAACTACATCTCCCATAACTCACCAATTAAAACTCTAAATCCTTATAGCTAAATGCCGATAAAAAACAGTAGAAATCATCAATTGAATACTCTAAATACTATACTTAAAGCATAATATTTATATAGAGTATTTTAGGAGATGTTTAAAGCGTCTAGCCTTAGGATATACGGTAGAGTTCAAAGAGTAGGATTTAGGGGACATGTTCTAGAACACGCACGAAAACTAAAACTAGCTGGACAAATAAAAAACGAGTTAGATGACTCAGTATCAATATTTGTACAAGGAGAAGAGGAAAACATCAATAAACTAATTGAAATTATTAGGAATGCACAACAACCAATAAAAGTTGAGAGCATAGTAGTTGAAGAAACAACGCCAAAAGAGGAAGTAAAATATTTTACAATTGCCTATGGTGATTTAGAGTGACAAATTTAGAAGACCTAATAAACCTATTCAAACAAGCACTAAAAGCTAAAGACGACGTAATCATAGATCCATACGACTTCTCCCTACTAGTAAAACTACTACCACTACACCTAGCCGTAAAGATCTATAATGAATTAACAATTCCTACAGATGAAGAAAGAGCAGAAATGGAGCTAGCAGGAGACATCGAACTAATGGAATACGAAGCACTAATAACATACAACAAAAAACTATACGAAGAAATCCTAAAAACACTACAAAAATTCCAATCCAAAAAACCAACTAAAAAAGGGTAAACTATATAAATCTAAATGTGAATTAGCCTATAAAAGAGATGGCATCCTTCTATTTTCGTGCCGGATTAACGCTGGATCTATTATTAGTTTACGTATCTTTTGTAATTCTATGCTTTGTACCTTGATATTTATGAGAAAAATTTACATATGGAACTCAAAGAAAGAAAAGGGTGAAGGATATTTTGATATTTTTAAATATGGAGTTAGGCCGATAGGAAAAAGAGGCTATAAAATTGGTAAAATAATAATAATTGCTATTCTCTTAATTTTCACATATCTTCTATTGATTGGCAATCTCCTCAGCACAGTAGTTATACATGAAGATGGAAGAATCGAACTAATAGATCCCGATCTTTTTATATCTATCCAAATAAGTAAAGAGGATATTGTGAAGGTAGTATGGATTCAAGATATTAATAATGCTGGTGAGTTAACTCCAAAACTTCGCTTATTTGGAATCGCTACTGACAGCTTTCATGACGGCTGGTTCCTACTATGCGGTGGGAAAAACATATCTAATGGTTTGCAATAAACAAGCAATAGCTATACTAACTAAGGAGAGATACTACATCATACTCAGCCCAGAAAACTCCGAAGAATTCATCACAACTTTCAATAACTACATCTACCCTCTGAGACCATGAAAGACACAATATAACTTGATATCGTCATCTACCTCCTAGGAGGATTAAAAACAATACCATCAGCAATTCTTCTCATCCTTAGAATGTTTACCCCCTCAATCTCAGCCTACATAATAATCAAGAAAAATACTACATAAAACCATCTACCTCGTATGGCTAAAAATAACCTCCAAAAGCATATACCCAGTTGCATTAGCACATGGAGCACTAAACGGCATACGGACCAATAGGATACATACTAACATATAACCACGACACACTACTAACAATCCCGGTCGGAATATCAGCAATCATTACGCTGCTAATAATCGACGTAATTCTTATTTATATTTGGCAGTTATTTTCTATAAAAAAAGAGAAAAATATTTTTACTTCAAAATAGAAGTGTTGTGAAGAGGAAATGTGATTATTGAGCAATTTAATGTTTCTTCTTATCTTAGGCAACTTCTCTATTCTCTCCATATTATTTATCACGTCATGAACTCAAGTGATTAATTTTTATATCCTTCTTGCGATTTTCTCTAGTATCGATTTATTACGTTTTATTTCATCTTTACTACATGGCGGTCCATGTCCTGGTACGATTGTGTCTATATCAAGCGTGTACAGGTAGTCTAATGCTCTTATCCATTCTCTAATAAGCTTCGGAGTTGTAAATTTAATGTTTGGAGGATATCTTGAACATATCGTGTCACCTGCAAATAATATTCTACACTTCGGTATGTATACCACAATATTTGATGGCGTATGTCCTGGTGTAGGAATTAGTTTTATCTCAATATCCCCTAGTATAAGAGAATACTCATCGTCTATGAGGATATCGGGCCATACATCTTCAACTCCTGTAAATATTATGGAACCCACATCGTACCCCTTTTCAACAAGACTACGATATTCTTCATTAGTTTTCCTTTTCATGAATTCGACATAGCCTTTAATACCACCAATCTCTTTTAGGTGTTTATCTGCGTTTCTGTGGGCTATGACCTTAGCTCCTTCTTTAACAAATACTATTGAACCAAATATATGATCGCTATGGTGTTCTGTCCAGATAAGGTACCTTATAGGTTTACTACCTGCAACCGCTTTAACATACCCAAGTATTGTTAATGCTGAATAATATGTCCAACCAGCATCAACCACAACAACATCATCATCAGTAACTATAAAACCAGCATTAACACCCCAAGGATGGTGAAGGTCAAGAATAGCATAGACATAATTACAAATCTTCACAATAGTCACCTAAGTCTTGATATTGAACTTTCTAAGCTTTAATCTTTCAGGAATTTATTTTAACATCCGGTGGTTATATTAAATCAACCTCGTAGATACTTCAGCACTATTTTTTGGATACTCACTAACAACATAGTATAAAAGCTTACTTAGCTAGAGAGAGTTACAGTTACTATTCAATTAGTGTATTAGTCTATGTTACTAGTGCTATTTATTACTAAGTGTGTTGCATTTGGAATATATAGATACAATATATTATTTTCTTTATAGTTAATGTTATTATTGCTATGAAAGTTGCTAATAAGAGTATATCGAAGATAATTAGGGAGTTTATTTCGATGCATCCGTTTATTAAGGAGTGTCTTGTGTTAAATATTGTTAATTTTAGTGCTTTGGCTAGATACTTGACTAATGAGTTGAGAAGGTGTGGTTTGGAGGTTTCGTTTGATGCTGTTAAGATGGCTTTGATTAGGCTTAGATCAGAGTTGTGTGAGGAGAAGACGCGTTTAGAGGAGAGGGTTAGGAGTATACTTGCTAATTCTGTGATTGAGTTGCAGACTGATTTGATCGTTTTAACTGCTAAGAAAATGTTTGTTATTCCGAAGCTGAATGAGCTGGCAAGGATTATGGAGAATGCTAGGTTCTTCCATATTATTCAAGGTACAAATAATTTTACGATTATAGCTACATCTGAGTTTAAGGATGATGTGATAAATTTGATTGGTAGGGATGGTGTTCTTGATTTTATAGAGGGGCAGACTGCGATAACGCTTATAAGTCCTATGGATATAATTACTACTCCAGGTTTTATAGCGTATATAACTTCAATTTTAGCTTCAAATGGTATTAATATTACACAAATAGTTTCCTGCTATAAGGATACAATACTGATTATTAATAGGAGTGATGCGCTTAAAGCTTATCAGATATTAGAGGAGTTGATACTTTCTTTAAGGTCTGTTGTATAATGTTCTAAATATAACATCATTATTATTTTTGTAACATATATTACATAAAAATTAAATATTTTTATCTATTTATGTCATAAGGGGGATTATTTTGAAGGTTGTTTTAGCGTATTCTGGAGGTTTAGATACGTCAGTAATATTAAAGCTAATTCAGGAGAAGTTGAATGCTGAGGTTATTACGGTAACTGTAGATGTTGGTCAAGGTGATGATTTTGATAAGATTGAGGAGAAGGCTTATGCATTAGGTGCTATTAAGCATTATACGATTGATGCTAAAGAGGAGTATATTAAAGATTATGTTTTTAAGGCTGTGAAAGCGAATGCGCTCTATGAAGGAAAGTATCCATTATCATCAGCGTTAGCTAGGCCATTAATAGCTAAGAAGCTTGTAGAGGTGGCTAAGAAGGAGGGTGTTGATGCTGTAGCTCATGGATGTACTGGTAAGGGAAATGATCAGGTTAGGTTTGATTTAGCAATTAGAGCGTTATATCCTGAGGTTGAGATTATTGCTCCAGTTAGAGAGTGGGGGTTAACTAGAGATTGGGAGATGGAGTATGCTAAGAAAAATGGTATTCCAGTTAGTGATAAGATATATAGTATAGATTCGAATTTATGGGGAAGAAGTATTGAAGGTGGTATTCTCGAGAATCCATATCAAGAACCTCCTGAAGAAGCTTTTGAATGGACTAAGAGTATTGAGGACACGCCAGATAAGCCTGAATATATTACTATCAAGTTTAAGAATGGTATTCCTGTAGCGCTTAATGGAGAGGAGATGAGTTCTGTTGAGCTTGTAAATGTTCTTAATGCAAAGGCTGGTGAGTATGGTGTTGGTAGAATTGATCATATTGAGGATAGAGTTGTAGGTATTAAGAGTAGAGAGGTTTATGAGGCACCCGCTGCACTAACTATAATCGAAGCCCATAAGGATCTCGAGAAATTGACATTAACTAAGTGGGTGCTTGAGTTTAAGCATATTATTGATAATGTTTGGAGCTGGCTTGTATATAATGGGTTCTGGTTTGAGCCCTTAAAAGATGCTTTAGACGCATTTATCGATAATGTAGAGAAAAGTGTTAGCGGAATTGTTAAGATTAAGCTATACAAAGGTAATGCAGTAGTCGTAGGTAGAAAATCAGATAACGCCTTATACGATTTAGAGTTAGCTACGTACGAGAAGTTCAGTAAATTTGACCAGAAGCTAGCTGTAGGATTTATTGAGTTATGGGGCCTACAGAGTGTATTAGCATATAGTAAGTGTAATAGTGGGTAGCTACCCATGAAATAATTGTGATATAATATGTATCGTAAGGATCTACTAGATGAAGCTAAAGATGAAATCCTAAAGTACATATCATCAATTGACGTTGATAGAGAATTTACTGGGGAAGTTATTCAATCATTAATTGCACACGTAAAAACCTTAGTAGCACAGGGATATATTGAAAAAGAGCTTGGCAATAAGATACTTTCTGAACTAAATTCTCTACTTAAAGATCCATCCCCATTGTTTAATATAAAAGCGGAGGATGTTCACGAAGCAATTGAAATATACTTAAAGAGTAAATTTGGGGATGATGAGGGGTATATTGCTTTAGGTAAGAGTAGAAATGATCATGTTTCATCAGCATTACGATTATGGATAAAGAAATCAATTATCAAGGAAATTCATGAGCTAATTAACTTACGTGAAGTGCTAGTTAAGAAGGCTGAACAGTATTTAGACTCAGTATTCATTCTTTGTACACATTTACAGCCATCTCAAGTATCCACATTCGCTCATTATCTAACGTATATTGAGGAAACACTAGCAATATATACAGACCTACTATTTCTAGCCTTAAAATTTGTAGATAAATCTCCACTCGGCTCAGGTGCGATATGCTCTACAATGGTACACTTAGATAGGGAGGCATTAGGAAAAGAAGCTGGCTTTAAAGATATTATATTCAATAGTATTGCTGCTACTAGTAATAGAGATTTTATAGCTATAGCTGGCTCTATAAACACATGTCTATCTACATTCCTATCTAGAATTGCCGAGGATATAGTAATACTCTCAACACCACAATTTAACTACATCAAATTACCTGCTACCCACTTATCTACAAGTAGTATTATGCCTCATAAAAAGAATCCAGTAACTATGGAAATAGCTAGAGCTTGGGCTGCAGAATCCATCGGCCACATTGTATCGATATTAGGGATACTTAAGGGCTTACCAAGTGGCTATAACCTAGATTTACAGGAGGCAAATAAACATATAATAGTAATTTTCAAGAGAACGCTAGAGACAATAAAAATCTTCAAAGACTTATTTGTAAATATCGAGGTTAATACCGAGAGTGTGTTAAGAGATCTTAATAATTATCCAGTATTAGCTACGGAAATTGCAGAGAAGATTTGTATGGTAATGGGTTTACCATATAGAAAAGTGCATTCTGAGATTGCAAGTATAATTAGAGAGAGTAAATCTATAGAGGACTTTTATACCAGGATTAAAGAGAAGTATGGTATTGAAGTATCAGTTAATGACTGCTTAAGAAAACCGAATCTTGGATCACCTAATCCAGAAATTATTGGTAAATATATAGATAGTGCTAAGAAAAAGCTTAGTAGTGATAAGAGTAAGCTAGAATTGATTAGCAAAGCCTAAATAGACAATTTGAGTATAGATATATAGCTTCAGCAACTAAAAATTATATTCTCTTCGCGTAGTCTATTTTTGCTGGGTGTAACCTAATGGATTCCACACTACCACAGAAGTTTATTAATGACTATTTTCTTTTGAGACGATTGTTTGTTAAGAAAATTGTTGAATCAAAGAGTGTTAAGGAGATTAGAAATTTGATGTATGAGGTTTCCCCCCTCCTCTCTCCCATGGTAGCTACATATGGACCAGCTGGATTAAATAATGCACCATTTATGTTAACATTTGTACCTAAAGAGGAGTATTTAGAGGACATTCTTTCTGCATTAGAGGCTGAAATAACGAGACCAGGTAAGCTAAGTATAAAGAATGTTGCAGAGCTTCTCCTAAGAACTGTATATAATCCTGATATTGTAGATTTGTCTAAACTGGCTTCTCACTTAATGAATAAAGGACATACGTATGTTAATGTTAAGGCTACTGGTGAAGCAACTATTGGAATATTAATTCCACCTGATAAAGGAGCATATGAATTAAGGTGTAAAGCTGAAATAATTGAGGATGGACCAATATATCGATACGTAAATATTGTGCATGACCTTATGCATGTAGCGCCACATGGAGGTGGAGGTCATGGGTGGTGTCCAGCGATAATCTTCACAATTAAAGAAATCTATGATAATCACTATAAAGTACTGGGTAAGAAGATATATCCATAGAAATTTTTGATTAATAAAATACCTTATAATTCTAAATTCCTTATTGGATGAAGTGCTGTCGCTCTTGTAAATATTGGGATAAGGCTTCTAAGAAGGTTCCTATAGATGTAGTTAAGGTTATCGATAAGGAGAACTTTATTGTTTTTAGATTTGGTAGCAAAGAGGCTAAAGTTCCTAGCTGGAAGTGGGTTCCAAAAGATTTATCTAAATATTATTTAGCTAAGTTTATGCGTGTATGCTTCTATGGTAAGGGTATAGTGTTGCCTTGGGATGAATGTGAATATTATGAAGCTAAGTTTGGCGATAAGCTTTACTGCGATATATCTAAGTGTGAATATAGTAATTACTGTCCAAAATTCAAGAGTAGCAAAACATTTTATATTACGTAATTCATGTAAACTTCAAAAATATAAATTATTATTAGTTAATATTATACGGATTTTCTTTCTTTAATCCCTACTTCGTCTCTAAAACACCATATTCCATCTCCAAAATCTAGAAGAACTATCTTCAATTTACCTAAATAACTTATCGTTTAAGAGTATATGCTTAGATCCTGAGGAAACTATAGCTGAAGCTAAAATAGGTCCCTCCACCCTATCTTCTGCTAATACATAAACCCTTATAGAATTTCTATATTTTATAAACTCTACTACTTTACCATCTCCAGTCACTTTAGTATGGGTTATTAGCTATAGCTATAGAGTCCATGATGTTTAGAGCCATCTACTTTTTCAATCCTTATTCTCAATCTTAACATCTTCGATAACCTCAGGGTCTATTAGTGTTAGTAGAAGTTCTTCCTCCTCAAGTAGTGTTAATAGTAATTCCTCTGAAGACATAATTACACCAAGTTAAATATAGTATCAGAGAATTAATTACTCTTTAGCTTTAGTCGCCTAATAATATTATAACTTTCGTCTTTCTTCTTATTCTAAGGAATCTCTTCTTAGGAATTAACTATTATTTTCCCTAAAAATATGGATTTAATGCTTTAAGATTGGTTAGGGATACATTAAATAATAGGCTTAGTACTTATTTCTCTATGTATATCTATATCATAAATCTCTTGATTATAAGTGGATTTTTTGGGTATTATTTCTTGGAGGTTTAGCTTGTTTATGAGGATTGCTTTAGTTGATTGTTTGGGTAGAGGTGGGGGTAAGAGGTATGCAACTATAGATGTTATTGGAGTTGGACCTAGGACTATAGCCGGGATTTTGGAGAAGTATAATGTAGATTATAAGTTGTTTGTTGGAGAGGAAGTTGTTTATAACCCTAAGGTTCTCCGTGGATTTGATGTCTTATTGATTTCTGCTATGGTAAGTGATAGTGGTTGTGTTGGGAGGGTATTAAGGAGATGGAGGAAGTACTCAAGAGGATATGTTATTTTGGGTGGTCCGTTAACGTTAGACCGGCAATTACTCAAAAACTTAGAGTTTAATGTTGCTATTGTTGGTGAAGGTGAGGTAGTATTTGAGAAAATATTAAAGCTAATTCTTGAAGATAACCTCGATTTTTCTAAGTTAAAAGGAGTTAAGGGTACTGTATATAGATTTAGAAAAAAGGTTATCTTTAATGGATTAGCGGAGAACCTAACTGGTGAACTTCTAAATAAATATAAAGCTTCAACAAAGATTTTATCGCAGTATCCATTTTACTGGGCTGCACGTGTATACGTAGAGGTTGTTCGTGGATGTAGTAACTTTAGGAGGACGAGTATAAAGCTTCCAGATGGAAAAGAGTGTATAAAGTGTAATGTTTGCTATAGTGGTGATTTGGAGGAGAGGCTTAATTGTCCAGTTAATATTCCACCTGGCTGTGGATATTGTGGTGTACCATCATACTTTGGGCCTGCTAGAAGTAAATCTATCGATGTAATTGTCGATGAGGTTAAATGTCTTATAGATGAAGGTGCTACAAGAATTGTATTAAGCGCACCCGACTTCCTAGACTTTGGCCGAGACCTACTTGTTAAGCCAAAGCCTTTAACAGATCCTAGAGAACCACCTGCAAATATTGAACATATAGAGGCACTGTTATCTCAGCTAAGCGATATCAGAGACGTAGCTAAAGGATACGTGACTATAATGATTGAGAATATAAAACCGAATTTAGTTACCGAAGAGGTAGCTAAGGTTCTGGGTAAGTATCTTAAGGGAACTACTGTTCATTTAGGTATTGAGAGTGGAGATGAATATCATGCTAGGATGCTTGGTAGACCAAATACTGTTGAGGAGGGCGTGAATGCAGTTAAACTTCTGAGAAAGTATGGTTTAAGGCCATATGTTTACTTTATCCATGGATTACCTGGACAGACCGAGAGGACAGTTATAAATACATTGAGGATAATGGATCTAGTATATAGATACGGAGCTGAAAAGTTAACTGTATATAGGTTTAGACCACTTCCATATTCAGCATTTCAAGATTTTAAGGAACCTCCTCCAGCGGTTAAAGATAAGTTAAGCGCTAGAATTTACCGTAAGGCTAGAGACTTAAATATGCTAGTTAAGAGGAGGATGTTAAAGAAGAGATTTAAAGTTGTTTCTGTAGCTAGATATCCACCTGACAGGAGGTTTTTAGTTACATATCCATTAACACATGGACCAGTAATACTAGTACCATCAAAACGTAAATTTAGAGGTAAGATCCTTGAGGTTATAGCGAAGGATATCTATAGGGAGAGAGTCGTCAGAGGGAAAGTTAATAAGATAATACGTGAGGTTAAGGGTTATAGGTATGGTGATGAATTTCGAGTGAACCCTATTTAGGTGTTTATAAGAATAGTGGGAAAATTAATTATTTTTGCTATTAAAATTGATAAGTAGCTTAGATATTTAGCTATAATGGTTAAGCTAAAACTAGCTTAACCATCATTTTAGAGCGTGGAGGTAGATATATATGAAGGTAGCTGAAGTTTTCGTTAAAGATCCTGAGTGGCCAAATGAGTCTCGAGGTATACTTTTTCTTGAGGATAATAAGCTAGTTGTTAGGCTAAATAGGTTTCCAGATAAAGTTCTACTAATGCGCAGGGATGTTATCTTATCTGTTAATGAGATTAGGAAGTGGAGTAAGAAGTCACGCAAGGCACTGTATAAGAAGATTCCAGTGCTAAAGATTAGAACAAAGAAAGGTATATATGAGATATCATTTCCAAGTGATAATGGAAGTGAGGAGCGAGATAAGGTAATTAATTGGCTAGAGGAAAAACTGAGTATACAAAATGAACAGGCTAAGGAAAAAACTAACTAAGATTATAATCTAAAGCTCCTTATCAAAAACTTATGCCCTCTATAATCAATTAGCTTTGCTAAGTTAAGGTCTATAATCTCCGATAGTACTTGATTTGGATCTAACCCCCTTTTCTCAACTATCTCCCTAAAGTAGTCTAATCTTAATGGATGTACAGCTATAATACCAAGAATATCCCTCTTAATATCACCACTAGCTAAAGTAAAATCTGAACCTTCATAACCAATAAGTAGCTCTACCTTACCCTTACCAATTTTATCTACGAAGATTTCATACGCCTCTACAATGCTTTTTTCACTGGCAGGCTTAACCCAATTTTCAGCTGGAGGTCGTGTTGGTATAGCAATATACGAAGTATCAATATCTATATCTGCAAGAAACTCAGCAATATTCGTTACGACCTCTCTTTTATCATTTATACCATCTATAACCATAGTTTCACTAATAACTTTACCTCCATACTCACGTGAAAAAATCTTTATTCCCTCTAAAACGTCGCTTAATCGGATACTTGGATGTGGCCTATTAATTCTTCTATAATACTCCTCATCTACAGTATCTACCTTTACAGACACTAAATCCACTTTATATAAATCCTCCCTTACATCCTGCCTATAAAGAAGCGAAGAGTTAGTTAAAACCGCTAACTTTATACTTGTTATGTTACGTAAACCATCTATTAGTTTCCCTAAATTTATGTCTAGCGTTGGCTCACCATCAGGAACAATAGTAATATAGTCAATGTTTTCTCCACCAACTTTATCAATTACGCTGGCAGCTTCATTTAGAATCAAGTTAAAGTCTATAAACTCTCTCCTTTCAGTAGTCAAATTTCTCGTTCTACCTACCTGACAGTATACACAGGAGTAACTGCAATATTTAGGTGGAATATTATTAATACCTAAACTTCTACCTAATCTTCTAGATGGAACCGGTCCGAATACATACCTAAAACTACTCAATATACAAATACACCATAATAGACTTGCATCTCTAGCTATTTATGTGCAAAACAAATAATTAGAGTAATCTAACTACTTTTTCTTAATTCTTATGATGTAATTCATTAGGTATCCTGATAAGAGAATGTAATGGTCTTAAGTTATCTCCTTATACTCCGTAGTATGTAATTTCCGCAGGTGCTGTTAATCTTGTATATGCAAGTATAAAAACCATCCCTACATAGCCAACTACGATTTCCGTTAAAATTGGGGAGATAAACGGGATAATTGATGCTACAGCATAAATTATTATCACAATTATTGTAAGTACTATGAACGTTCCTATATTTGACATTATTATTTTACCCCCTCGATTTAGAGCTTCTATAATATCTAGATCGTCAACAATTATTCCAGCTAGCATTAAATAGGCAAGAGGAATAGTTATTACAATAACTATAAGTATTATCGCGATTATACCGGCAACTATGATTCTAATAATTCTTGAAAATATGTAACTTGAAGCTTCAGAGAAATCGAGTACACCAGTATGAAGGTAGTTATAGAAGGCTCTATATCCAATTACCTCAAGAATATAGACTATTATTATCCCTAGAAGTGAAAGGAGAAGATACCCTATAACTAGAACTGGTGAGAATAATATTCTAAACGTTGTTATCGGCATATTTTGTGGAGTCGAAAACGGCATTGAGACACGCATTGCACTAAATGGTAAACCACTTATAAGGTTTACTATGCCTGCAATAATAAATGGGATAAGAATACTAAAATTCTTTGAAATTTTGTCCCAAGTGTCTCCAAACAATCGAGATATTGATACTTCTCCACTCATCACTATCAAAATAACAATTATCACTAGATTGTAAATAATCTTTTTACATTAGTGTAAACGACGTAAAAACTATTTTTAGGCTAGATTATCACTGCTAGATGTTGTTTGAAGAGTAATTTTCTGATTAATTAGTACGTGTTTTCCAATAGATGGTCCAAATATTGCTGAGAATATTGCTAAAATTACGAAGATCGAGAATAATGCTTCATCTATAAGGCCGAGTTCTATGCTTATTTCAGCTGCAGCAATAATTAAGCTAATTCTTGCTGAGTGAAATAATCCGAAGGAAACACTTTCTCTAAAGTTAAAACCAATTATTTTTGTTGCGATAAATACGCCAATTACTTTAGATACTATTGCTACGATAATTATAAGGGTTAAGTGATTTATGTTTGTTATATTTGAGAGTAATAGAGGTATATTTACCTTAGCTCCAGTAATAATGAAGAATAGTGGTATAAAGAATCCGTAGCCAAAGCTTGCAAGTTTCTCTTTTAAAATCGGAATTTCTTCAGGGATAAGTTCAGATACAATAAGTCCAGCTATAAATGAACCTATAATTGAGTGAAAGCCTAACCATCCAGAAACTGCCGCTAGTACTACTATTAATGCGAATGCCCATCTAACCCCAAATTCGAAATGAGTTTTCTCGCGTATCCATTCTCTCGCTCGATCTCTAAATTCTCCACCCCTAATTCTCCTAATAAACGTTGGTATTAGAAATAGTGATAATACAGCTATAAGTGAGTAGAAGAACGAGGCTTCAATAGGTCCCTTAATTATACTTAATGCAAATGCAAGTAGAAATATGCTTAATACATCGACAAGAGTTACAGAAACTAATAATACATACTTATATTCCTCTGAGTATTCTAGCTCACGTGATAGAGGTAAAATAATACCTAGGGATGTTGTTGAAAATACTGTTCCTAAAAGTAGTGGATGTACCATAAGTTGAAATGATAAAGCTGTTCCAGCGAGGAAGGGAACTGAAATTGAAAATAAAGCTATAATTAAGGTACTGTATAGGTGATTTCTTATAGCATTAAAATCTACTTCAAGACCAACTAGAAACATTAGATATACCAGCCCAAACGATGAGAAAAACTCAATTATTGGGTGACTAGGGATTATATCAAGTAAAGACCTACCAATTATCAATCCAAAAATTAACTCAATAACGATAACTGGTATTCTAACTCTCTTGGATAGTAAAGGAGATACTATGATTAAGATAAAGATTATTACCAGAGAAATTGTAAGCGCCTCTGCGGTTGAATTGAAAACC
Organism: uncultured Nitrososphaeria archaeon; assembly: GCA_964437705.1. Classification (GTDB taxonomy): domain Archaea; phylum Thermoproteota; class Nitrososphaeria; order Geothermarchaeales; family JDFR-13; genus CAYTHX01. The sequence goes on along the minus strand of CAYTHX010000020.1, from coordinate 17,040 downwards.
ATAAAATCCCTCCACTAGCAATTCATTAAAGAGATTTGTATGAAGTATAGCTGTCAATGAAGTATGTAGCCCTTAATATTCTAAGAGTAACACTATAAGAACCATACTTTTTCCATGTACTCATGATAATTGCTTTATGTATACATGGCATTAAAATTTTCATAAATACCCTAAATATTGAAATACTATATGTTATCACATAAATCTTCATAGAAAGATATCAAATATCAAACTATAGTTTTTCTCCTTCATACTTATAGGGAGTTAGACTAAATTAGTAATTATATGAGTATTAAAAAGGGATATAAAGCAATTTTGATGTTTGGAGTAGTTAGTTTATTTGGTGATATTATTTATGAGGGTGCTAGAAGTTTAACTCCTTCATATTTACAGTTTTTAGGCGCAGATATAGTAATTGTTGGTTTTGCATTTGGATTGAGTGAATTTTTGGGTTATGCGTTAAGGCTTGTTAGTGGAATACTAACAGATGTTACTAGGGCTTACTGGATATTTTATATTACCGGCTATGTGCTTATAGCCGCTATTCCCATAATTGGATTTACGAACTCATGGATAATAATTGTTATACTTATTATTATTGAGAGAATTGCTAAGGCATTTAGGTCTCCAGCTAGAGATACATTGATATCAGTTGCTAGTAAAAGTATTGGAGCAGGAAAAGCATTTGGTTTACATGAATTGTTAGATCAGGTTGGTGCTATCGTAGGTCCTGCTTTAGTCGTATCAATCCTTTATTTCACATTTAACAACTACTCTCTAGCATATATTGCACTAATTATTCCATATCTCGCCTTAATCTCCGTAGTCTTAACTACATACTTAAAGCTAAGAGATATCGTTATTATGCCATCTAAAGAGAAAAAGGGTATATCACTTAATTTACCCAGCAGTTTCTGGGCATATATCGCTTCAGTAGGTCTAAATACTATGGGCTTAATTCATATTTCCTTAATACTATATGTTGCAACAAAAGTTTATGCAGCATACTTAGTAGCTATGTTATATCTACTTGTACAAGCGGTAGATGCTGTAGCAGCACCATTATCTGGATACTTCTATGATAAGTATGGTAGAATTATTCTTGTAATTCCATTTATCATGTCTATACTTCCATCCATACTAACAGCAATAGGTAGTAAAATTTTACTTATAACTTCAGCTATACTGTTCGGAGTTATATATGGAATGCAAGAATCAATTTATAGAGCTGCAGTATCAGATTTTATACCGTCATATGCTAGAGGTACAGCATATGGAGTTTTCAATTCAGTATATGGACTGGGTTTTTTAATTAGTGGAGTGATTTATGGTTTTCTTATCAAGTTAGCAGAAGTTTATGTGGTAGCTATATATGCGGTATGTATACAGATTATTGCATTAACTATTCTAGTATACTCTACCAAGTTAGGAATAAAAGATCTTTCAGGTAAACGTAATATTATCTAAAAATTAGGAGGAAAATAAAAAATTTGATGGGTAAAGAGAGATATTCTAACTACTTTATTTTTAGTTAATTATGTAGGTAATAGTCCTTCCTCATCTAGACGCTCTGCAAGCCACTTTAATCCTAATTCCTCTAGCTTTTCTCTTGTTGGTCTTCCATCTACCCATCCACGTAGCTTATAGTACTCATCTAGCATTTCACCAAGCCTTGTTACATGTCCTTTAGACGCTCCTTCTGGCATAGATTCTTCAAGTAGTCTCTTTGGTAGCGTATCATATTGTCTGCCATCTCCGAAGCTTAGTATATTAAATACCCTCTCTGCATTGTAAATTCTTTCACCAATAACCTCTACATCCTTAGCAGTGTACTCCCAACCCGTCACTGCGGATAATAACTCTGCATATTCCTCTGCCCATATTGCGAATGAAGAAAACTTACACAAGATTAATGAGTCAAGTACACAGAATACATCCTGGAAGTGTTTTACAAGCTCAGGCTTACCTTTTGTTTCGAACCTATCAACTGGAGATGGTACACTTAAAACCTCAGGTGCGATCATGTATGCTCTTAAGTGACATCCACCACGGTTACTTGTTGCATATGCTAAGCCATGGCCCTGAGCTCCTCTTGGATCATATGCTGGTAACTCTTGTCCTCTTACAGTCATTGCAACATCGAGAGCATCATACTTCAATGCTAATCTCCATGTACCTTCTGCAAGTTCATCTCCAATTCCAGATCTATATGCAATTCTCCACACAAGCTCAACAATAGCCTCTGGAGTTCCCCATTTAGACTTTAATCCTCTAAGCTTTTCCTCTGGAATCTTACCCATCTCAACAAGCTCCATAAATGCTCCAATTGTATGGCCTGTGCTAATTGTATCTAGTCCAAGTTCATTACATAAATAGTTAGCTTTACATATCGCTTCTAAGTTTCCAACTCCAGTCTGTGCTCCAAATGCCCATATAGTTTCATACTCAGGTCCTCCACCTTCACCACTAAATGGTGAATTCTCAACCTTAGTGTATCTTGCACATGTAATCATGCAACCCCAACATGATTCTTCAATAGACTTTTTCTTATCCAAGTATTTCTCGGCTAATACCTCACCACTTATTGCATCTGCATGCTCAAAAACTCCAGTCTTAAAGTTTCTAGTTGGTAGAATTCCAGCATTATTAATAATTTTAACTAGAACCGCTGTTCCAAGCTTTGGAAGGGCTTCTGATGTAACTGGACTCTCTCTATGTTTCTTGGTAGCTTTTGCAACAGCGTCTCTAAGCTTATCTGGATTTGCAACTTTAGGCTTCAAATGTCCAAGAACCGCTATTGCTTTAAGTAGCTTTGAACCCCAAACAGCTCCATGACCACCACGACCAGCAGCTCTGTTCTTATCGTTCATTAAAGCTGCGAATCTAACTAGATTTTCACCAGCTGGACCAATTGTTAATACCTTAATTCTCTTAGCAGTATCCTTGCCAACCTCAGCTGCTAATTCTTCTTGAATAGTCTCCGTCGTAGAATGTACATCTTTACCCCAGAGGTGGGTAGCATCCCTCAATTCAGCTTTACCATCATGAATCCATAAGTAAACAGGCCGCTCACTCATATCCTCAATAATCACAGCATCATAACCGGCAAATTTAAGCTCAGGACCAAATTTACCTCCAGAATGGCTATCATGGATTGTATGTGTTAATGGAGATTTTGTTACTGAACACCATCTGCCAGATTCAGGAATTCCAGCAATACCAGTTAAGGGGCCAGTTAATATAATAGCTTTATTAGCTGGACTAAATGGATCAACTTTAGGATCTAACTCCTTAAGCGCTAGGTATACTCCTAGCCCCCTCCCACCAATCCAAGTCTTAAGAACCTTATCAGGTAGTTCTTCATCAACAACAGCTTCACTCCATAGATTCACTCTTAGAATTTTACCCATATATCCTCCTTGCGGACACATAATTCCACATAAATGTAAATATCATTCACATCTTATATTCTTTCTATCACTTTACTATATAGATTGTAAATATTCCTCTATATATTTAAAAACTAATTTCTAATTACAGCATGTTTATTTCTAAATTAAGCATGTATTATTTTAGAGAATCTGTTACTTTAAAGATGGTTCCTATGATACGATATAGAGATTGGATAATTAATATAGAGGAAAATTCTACACCTAAGAAATTATTAATTGAAGTTACTACATACTGTAACTTTAACTGTATATACTGCTTTAGGAGAAATATGCATAATGATAAAGACTCCTATATGGATTTTTCGTTATATAAGAAAATTATTGATGAAGCTTCAAGATTAGGTGTAGAGAAAATAATTTTTTCTGGTTGGGGTGAACCACTTACACATCCTGAAATTATTAATTTCCTTAAATATGCTAAGCAGAAGAAACTATATATCCTACTTAATACGAATGGGTCTCTACTTAAGGAGTATTTGAGGGATCTTAGTAACTCTATTGTTGATGAAATTACTATTAGTGTAGATTCTCTTGAGAAACCTAAGTTTAGATACACTAGACGATGTGGTGATATAAATGAGATATTAACTTCAGTACAAGAAATTAATGAGTTAAGAAAGAAGGGTCTTCAAAGTAAGCCTCTCATAAGTTTCCAGTTCACTATAAATAGAATGAATTTTAGGGAGCTACTAGATTTCATCGAATTGTGTCCAAAGCTTGGATGCTATAAAATTATTGTTTCGAATGTTATTCCATTAACTTTTGAGCACGAAAAAACTTTATCATGCTATTCATGTGAAGAATGTATAGATTTTATAAAGAAAGTTAAAGTGGATGTTGCTAGGAAAATGCTTGAACATAATATTAATATTATTCTTCCAAATACTTCCCTTAAAACTGAGAGGTTATGTCCATTTATATATGACTATGCAGTGTACATTAGGTATGATGGGAAAGTATCTCCATGTATCTACTACTCTCATGATTGGAATAATGTTTTTTACGGAATTGATAGAGATATTCAAGCAGTTATTTTTGGCGATTTAAATAAATCAAGTCTAAAGGAGGTATGGCTAGATAAAAGGTATGTTAGGTTTAGGTTTACTACCTCATTTATGCATATGCCCTCATGCTTAGATTGCCCACTTATGGAGTACTGTCTCTTAACAAAAAGTAATGAATTTGATTGCTGGGGAAATACTCCTACGTGTGCGCATTGTCCATATTCAAGAGGCTTTACATACTGCCCGACTTAACCACCATTTCCTCACTAACAGCTTCTTCCTTCTCCTCTTCATCTCCACCTTCTTCTGGCTTCTCTTCAACCTCCTCAGGGGCTTCCTCTTTAACAATTCTAGGACCTAATCCACCTACTATTAATAGAATTCCCCCGATAAACCCTATCCAATACTGTAGTGTAAAACTAGCTTTAAGTGGCAGTAACACACGCACATCATACCCAAATTGTTTTAATGAAATTTCAGCTATTGTCTCCCCAATTACTGGAACCTTTATATTTATAAAGGATTCTAGGCCAAATGTAGCTAAGTAGAGTAGTATTGGAAAGACGATGATAAATATCCCTGGACTCATTGTTATTAAAGCTTTACCCCAATTTTTATCACTAAATATGTTGCCAATAATATTTAGAATTAGTGGCAAAACTATTATTAATAAAAATGTTAATGAGCCATAAGACATAGCAGGAATATCTAGAGTTTCTCCAAGTAACTTTATAGTCATATTTGATGGAGCAACAAATGCTAAGAATAACGCGCCATTTTCTCCACCTTCTAGATGCCACCACGGTTCTGGAATAATACTAACATAGATGATTATTATCGACGCAATAATACTAAGTATATTAAATATCCTCTTCTTATTCATATCTCTTCCCTCCAGAAACTACAAATTCAGTATATATTTCAGTGTTGTAAACTGCATTATAAACCTTGACTTCGATATATCCACTCATGATAAATGGTTTACCAGTACCAATATACTTTATAAGCTTACTATACAGCTCTGGTGTTAAGTCAATACTTAGCGTTAATGTACCATTACTATAAGCCTTAATAGTAATTGGAGTACCTGCTTTAAACTGTGCTATTGGTGTACCATTTTCATAGTAAAGCGTAATATTTGCATCAGTAATTGTTATATCCCAAGGTAACGGATTATGTATCGATATATTAACTACGAATTCAAATTGTGTTAATTCATATGAGGCAACTTGTACCAGTATATTTGTAGGGTCAATACCTAGATCCTCTTTACTTAGTTCTCTACTAATATTAATTGGGTAAGAAACTTTACCCTCGTAAATACCTATTATCGAAGTACCGGTAATAGAAATATTATACTTATCTGTACTTACTAACTGTTTAATTAAAGAACTAATAAAGTCTTCATCTAGGTATGCAATTAAAGTTACGTATTCAGTAGCATTTACATCAATAGATACCTCATTATCCAATACTATTTCCGTAGAGGCATTTCCAAGCGTTAAAATGCCAGAAACATTAATTAACCTTATACTTAATGGTAGATTATTACTAATAGAACATGTTACTAATATCTTATCAGCATCTATGTCGATAGAGTGATATTCGACACTAACATATTCTGTAGTAAATCCGAATGCATTGATCACCAAACACTTTTCATAAGCTACAGTTACATTTGTAATTGTATCTAGAACTTTTACTTCAGCTTCTATATCTAAATATATGTCAACACAACCTTCTTCCAGTAAACTGCTAAATAAGGTTTCAACAAATTCCTTATTTGGAGTTACTACCAGTGGTAAGGTAGCGTTGCTACCAACTATATCTACGGGATTAAGTAGATATACTTCAGTACTTACGTTATTTGCAGCTAATACGCCAGTTATATTTAGGACAGATACATTTAGGTTTAGTCCTCCAACAATATTGTTATAAACCCTAAAGTATATTATAATGTATTCTGACGTAAACTCTAGATCTAAGTACTCAACTGAAATCAAGTCTGGCGGTAAAATTTCATTTTTAGATATAATTACACTCTTAGTTATAGGTACCTCTATTGATGCACCTAGAACTTCAATATCAGTAATCGCGTTAATTTGTAGTGTTGTTTCGTTATATTGGAGAAGTTTATTTATAAGTGCAGACAAGAAGTCTTGATTTAAGTCCATAGCAATTATAACTTCCCTTTTTTCACCAGCACTAATAGTTACTTCATCAATTAAACTAATTGTAGTCGTCTCACCAGTATCGAGAGATACTGTTCCAGAGAGTTCCTTTACCGTTATCGTAAGATTTTGAGAAACAAAATTATTATAGATACTAATATGTATGTAAATCTGGTTTTCATAAGTACTAAATCCTGTAAATTCAATATCAACTGGTTTAGCAGGTAAATTAAGATCCTCTCTAGTTACACTTAGTGTTTCATGTAGGGGAACGATAAATCTATTACCCAAAACATCAAGATATACATCTACATCTAGCTTTAAGTCAACCTTACCTTGACTTATTAAGTCACTAATAAGGCGGCCAAAGAACGCTCCCTCTAATGAAATTACAACGCCAAGTTCCTTCTTAACTCCAGCTTCTAAAGAAACTGGTGATAATAAAGATACACTTGTTTCTTCTCCCGAAGGTAAAGTGATTTTGCCAGCTATATCTATTATATCTACATCTACATTGAGGTTACCTAAATTATTAGTAACGTAGTAATACATAATAACATAGTTTTCTTTAACTTCATACCTAGAGAATTCGATTGATACAATTTCTTCTGGAAAGCCGAGTTCCTCTCTCGTAATCTCCCTTGTTTCTTCAAATGGAATACTAAATGTTTTTCCAAAAATACTAAGTGTTATATCTCCACTTATCGTTATAGCTACTTTCCCCTCAGTTGTTAATGACTGTAGGAGTGCTCCAACAAAATTCTCTCTAAGAGCAACACCAATATCCAATTTAGATTCTACGTCTGGAGCAATTTCCACGGGCTTCATCAATTTTATCTCTGAGCTTTCACCAGTACTTAAAGTGATACTACCAGCTATCTCTAATATTTTAAGTGTAATTGGAAATCCTACCTCTTGAAGCGTATTCCTAACTTTAAAACTTGCAACTAACACATTATCTGAAATATTTATATTAGAGAGCTCAAACGTTACGACTTTTAATGCTTCTTCAGAAATCCCTAACTCACTTAAACCGATATTTCTACTCATAGTAAGTGGAATTGTTACATTAGCACCGTAGACATATACATCAATTTTAGTATCCAAATTTAATGTAAACTGCTTTTTATTAATTATCTGGGTAATTAAGCTGTAAATAAATTCATCTGTAGGCTTAACAAATATATCTACAGTACTACTTTCATGAGGATTAACGGTTACTTGCTTTAGTAGCCTTACAGGAACAGAGTATGAATCTGTTGATACATATCCAGTAATGTTAAGTAGGGTAAACCCAATATCACTTTTATCAATTATCTCCATCTTTATAATTAATCCATCTTTATAAAATTCATAACCAACAACTTTATAGTCGATGTTTATCTCAGGAGCTTTATATTCTTTAGGCATTACAAACTTATTGATATCCCAATCATAAATGTATAGTCCATAGAGTAGAGGAGTTATAGCTATTAATATAACAACAAGCGATAAAAATACCTTAATATATTTCATGAATAAAATATATTCTATAAATGATATTTGAGTTTTTGGAAAATTGATATAGCAAAGTTTACTTTTCATTTAAGACTAGCTAGTATAATTAAATATCTATATAACTAATTGTCAAATCTTTCATATCTTTAGTTAAACTGAGAGGTTATACTTTTAAATTCTATGTATATGTGAATCAGATATATGTATGTGATCTTGTATCGCTACTGCAGCTTCACCATACACCATCTTCAATACACTTAACCTTAGCACTTCCTCTGGTTTACCAATAACGTAATATTCTCTATTTAAGAGTACGATTTTAGATGTATATGGTAGGAGGAGAGTTGGGTCATGGCTAGAAACTATAACGAGTTTTGACATACCCAATTCCCCAATATACCTAGCAAGTTCAACTTTACCAGCAGGATCTACAGCTGATAGAGGTTCATCCATAATTAAAATCTCTGGTTCATGAACTAATGCTCTAGCTATCAATACTCTTTGTCTTTCACCACCACTTAATTTCCAGAAACTTGTAAACCATCTTTCTTTAGGTAACCCAACAATTGATAATACCTTCTCAATTATAGGATTGATATTCGGCTTAGCTTTAAGGCGTGTAATAAATTTCCTATGAAGAATATAATAGTAATAGACCATTTCCCAAGGCGTAATTGGATAATCATGCTTAGATATAGATAGTGATTGTGGAACATATCCAATTAGTGGACCTGCTTTATGCGGCTTACCAGTAACATCAACATCATTAATAAATATCTTTCCCGATGTTGGCTTTACTAACCCTAAAATTGCTCTAAATAATGTTGTTTTTCCAGCCCCATTAGGTCCAATAACTTGAATTAAACCAGGACCACAAAATTCAGCTGAGAAATCCTTTAAGATAGTTTCTACGTAGGTGATAGTTAAATTTTCTATGGTTATCGTGGGTTTCTTCTTATCTGTGCACATTTCAAATAAATATTTATAAGATGTGTGCATAAATAATTTTAGATGTTAAAAGTCAGATTTTTAGTAATTCCAATTTTGATTATGATATTTATTACGATACTTTCTATACAATCTAGTATTGGCATAAGTAATAATAGACTAAA
>CAYTHX010000020.1:0-7704 GCA_964437705.1 uncultured Nitrososphaeria archaeon | reverse complement strand
ATACTCACTAACCCAGCTACTGGACAGAAGAATCTACATATGCCAATTTATGATCCAGAAAACTATAAGATCTTCATAACTCATGTAGCAGATATATTTTCTAAGCTCAGACCAGAATTTTCAAAGGAATATAAAGTTAAGGCGCAGGCAATAGTAAATGAGGTGACTTCCCTTGTCAGTAATGTTAAGAAGATGAATGTTGTTGCAGCTGCTGATGTACCATTTACACAGTATGCTGTTACATGGCTAGGTATAGATATTAAATATTTCGTTATTAGAGAACCTGAATTACCTGCTTCTCCAAAAGATATTGAAAATATTAAAAGTGGTATAGAAAATGGAACTATCTCTTTAGTGGTTGTTACTAAGCCTGTCAGAATGAAGGCTTCTGAAACTCTTATATCAATTGCTAACAAATATGATGTTCCCGTACTATATGTTTACTCACCGTTATGTGTAAATTCAACGCTGATAAAACTGAAAGATATTGTTCAACAAATAAGTAAAATAAGCAAACCTACGTATGAACATGAGTATATTTGCTCAGTACCATATTACGTGCAGTGGATTCTTATTATGGCTTCTGCAGCAATTACATATGGACTGCTGAGCTCTCTAATTTCTGCTAGACGTCTGTACTTTCTATCTGCAGCGTCGGCACATAGTGCTTTATTAGCGGTGGTACTAGCGATACCTATTAGTAGGATAATAGGAATTTTAAATGAATATATTTGGTCTATATTACTCGGGTTGATGCTGATATATTATGTTGGTTATTTAATTAGCCGCGGTGTAGACCCTGACGTAGCCACAGGGGTATTCACATCCATGACAGCATCACTAAGTATAATTGCAATGTACTTTGTATTGACTCAGTACTCGATAAATACTGACTTATGGGCAATTATCCTTGGTGATCCACTATTAGCTAGCTGGCACGATACTCTATTTGCTACTATAATAATGATTATTACAATAATCTCGATATTCCTTACTTATAGAGAACAAGTTTGTATCGGTGTAGAGAGAGATTGTACGATTTTATCTGGTGTCAATGTAGCACTTTATGATTGGCTCACTTATACACTACTTGGGTTAGCTACAATCGCGTTGATTAAAGTTGTAGGCTTCGTATTAGAACATGTACTTATACTTCTCCCAGCAGCAATTGCTATCCAAATTTCTCGTAGCTCAAGAGAAGTATTAATTGTAAGTGTTCTAGTAAGTTTATTTTCTAGTATATTAGGATTATTTATTGCAATAGCCTTTAATTTATCTCCATCTGGTATAGCTGGAGTAATACTATTCTTAATATATGTATTTATATTTGCTGTTAGGAGGAGAGCTTAAAATGCGTAAAAGAACTGTTAAGAGAAGATTCGGCATATCTATTCCAGAAGAGCTCGCTAAATATCTAGATATTTTAGCTGATATATTGAGAACAGATAGATCGAGACTTGTCTGTGAAGCACTTGAAAAGTATATTCATGACCATATGGATTATATAGCTCCACACGAGTGCTATGGAGTGATGACCATAGCAGGATTGACTAATAGTGCACAGCTTATGGAAATAATTGAGGAGAATAGAGATGTTATCTGTGGGTATACACATACACATACTAAGGGCGAGTGTATAGAGCTAATTATAGTTTCGGGCCCATCATCCAGAATCGCAGAATTGCATAGGAGATTCTTAGAGATACCAAAGTGTAGAGTTAGATATATGCCTGTTAAAATGAAGATAATGGAGAACCTATAGCTCAACTAATGGGGGGCTAGGTTGAACTTTCAGGATGGAAACTTTAAGTTTCCAGATGAAAATGAGAATATCCTAAAGTTGGCAATTGGAATTGAGAACTTAGCGTTAGGTAAGGATCCAGAGATAGAGGTATTAAAGGACTATATGGGGATCGATAAAATTCTAGTTATACTACTTGATGGTGTTGGATATAGTCTTCTAAAAGAGTATGCATGTAAGTATGGCTATCCAGAGCCAAGGAAAATAACTACGATATATCCCTCTACTACAGCAGCTGTACTTACTTCATTAGCTACAACTTCAAAGCCTGGTTGGCATGGAATGCTAGATTGGAATCTATATATTCCAGAAATTGATATGCTGATTGAATCTATTCCATTTAGACCTATAGGTTCGCGTGGCATGGATACGCTAAAAGATATGGGGTACAATATCAGGGTCTTATTCAAAGGTAGAAGAATGTTTGTTTCATTAAAGAAAGGTGGATTTAATGTAAAAGCATACCTAAGAGGACATATCGTTAATACATGCTATTCTAAATATTTGCTTATGGGCGCTGAGAGAGTACCATATATAAATGTAACAGATTTATCTGTAAAGTTAAGAAAGCATTTGGGGTCTAATGATAATACGAAGGTTTACTATGTCTATATAGAGGCAGTGGATGCAATTGCACACAAATATGGATATTATACTGAGGAGCAAATAACCGACCTAAAGTACACATTATATATTATCAAAAACGAGTTGATTGATAAATTATCCGCAGAGACGGCTAAGAATATACTACTAATTTTGACATCTGATCATGGGTTAGTAACAATTAACCCAAAGGAAATTATTTATCTCGATAAAGTTGAAGGGTTTAAAAAGTACTTGAGGCGAGATAGTCGTGGTGTACCGTTAGTATCTGGTAGTCCAAGAAATATATATTTGCATGTTAAGGATGAGTATCTTGATAATGCAAGACGAGTTTTAGAGGAGAAGCTTAGTGATAAAGCTGTTATAATGGATAAAGCTGAGTTTATAAAAACTGGTTTGTTGGGTAGAATTAGAAAGAAGTTTCTAGATAGAATAGGAGACTTAGTACTTTTACCAGATGCTAAGTTTGGTATATGGATTCATCATGTAAAGGGAAAAACTGTTGATATATATGGATTTCACGGTGGATTATCAAATACTGAAATAGAAACTGGTCTCATAATATCGCGTTTATCAGAGTTAAAGTAAGTTCAACAGCTGACTATTTCAACCTTATCAGAAACACTTATCTTCACTAAGCTTTTAACATCATATCCAGTTTCATTTTTAACCTTCTTAACCCCCTCTCTGTCGAGTCTCTCGATAACAACTATTATATCCTTGATAGTAACATTATTCTCCTCTAAGACTTTTATTGCTCTAGAAATTGTAGTTCCATTTGAAATTATAGAGTCTACAATTATAACTTTGCTTCCCCTAATTTCTGGATGTAAATATAAGGTTTCGGCCCCTTCACCACGATAAATGGGAATCATATTACCAGTATAATCCCTCTTTTTTGCAATTACTACTGGGATGTTTACTTCCAAGGATAATGCTGTTGCTATGTGGATTCCCATCGCTTCAAATGTTAAGATATAGTCTACATCTCTAATGTCTACCCTATCTAAAATCGCTTTTACGATAGCCCTTAATACCTTTGGCTCAATAACGGTTAATCCCGTAGATATCGGATTAACAATATAACGGTAGAGCCTACCTCTATATCTAATAGTAACAACCTGTGAAGCAGCCACAACATCAGCTATTAGCTTCAACTCAGGGCTACTACACTCAACCATCATATAATAATATAAAATTGATATCAAATATTTCAAAATTATTGAATTAAATATTTAAAATCTAATTAAAAAATAGGTTTACAATTAGAATTTAATATGATAAAAAAGGGGTAGGTATACCCAGCTTAGGTCGATTTCCACAGTTCGTGAATATTACAGTAAACTCTTACAACAATGTCTTCCGATTTAACTTTAAATGTCGCCTCGGGTTTTTCTTTAGGAGCTAATATCTTTCTGCATAATACTTTGTTATCAGCAAGAATTTCAATCCACTCAATATAATGATTCTCCTCCATAGGATGTTTAACTGAACCAACTTTTACCTCAACACCATCTGAAGTGACTTCTAGAATAGGAACATGTTTTTCTAAACCCTTATCCTCCGTCTTCTCCTTAAGTAGTCTCATAGGCTGATTACAACAAACAAGCTGTCCTTTTCCAGGATGTAAAACCTCAATTATATTGCCACATATATCACATTTATATACCTCAAATTTATTTGTCAATTTTCATCCCCTAGAACTCTTCACGTAACACTTGAAAATAGTTTTTAGAATGACCACATGAAGGGCATTCTTCAGGGGGCTCCTTACCAAAGTGAATGTATCCACATTTCCTACATACCCACCAAACCTCAACATCTTTCTTAAAGATAGTTCCAGCCTCAAGTTCCTTTAGTAATCTCTTGAATCTCTCTTCATGATGTCTCTCTGCCTCAGCTATTGCTCTAAGTCTAGCAGCAACATCACTAAATCCTTCTTCATTAGCTATTCTAGCAAATTCTGGATACATCTTAGTATGTTCATAATTCTCTCCAGATATAGCTGATTTTAAATTCTCAATTGTATTGCCAAGAATAATGGGTGCTGATGTCTCAACAGTAATTTCAGAAACTTCTTCATGAAACCTCTTCTTTAATTCATTAATTAATTCATATAATGTTTCTGCATGTTCCTTTTCATTTTCAGCAGTCATAAGAAATATTTCAGCAATCTGTTCATAACCCTCTTTCTTAGCAATAGAAGCATAGAATGTATATCGGTTTCTTGCTTGACTCTCACCAATAAAAGCCTTAACTAGATTTTCAATTGTTTTTAACACGTTTAATCACGCAATTAAAATACCTATACATAAAATTAAGATATAATATGAATTTTTGTTTATGAAGTAAAATGAATTCGTTTAACATAATATAGCTGTCATCTATCTATATATTGTATATTGTTTAGTTGGTGATCTTAATGAGAAGGTTTAAGGGTAAGAGAGTATTAGTAACAGGTAGTGGTAGAGGAATCGGACGTGAAATTATATTAGCGTTTGCTAGAGAGGGTGCAAACGTAGTAATTAACTTTAAAAAGAGGTTTAATTTTGCAGAAGAAGTTTATAGGGAGGCCAAGGAGTATGGTGCTGAAGCATTAGTTGTTAAAGGAAACGTTGCTATCAAGGAAGATGTAGAAACTATGTTTAAAGTTATTGAAGAGGTTTTTGGTGGTATCGATATTTTAGTTAATAATGCTGGATTTGGTATAGCAAAGCCTCTAATTAACGTTGAGGAGGAATTATGGGATAAAATAATTGACTATAACTTAAAGGGTACATACTTATGTTCAAAGTATGCATTAAAATATATGATTGAGAATGGATGGGGTAGAATAATAAACATATCTTCTATAGCTGGTTTATATGGAAGGGAAAACTTAACGCCATATAGTGCTGCAAAAGCTGGAATAATAGGTTTCACGAGATCGTTAGCTTTAGAAGTTTATAAGTATAATATTACCGTTAATGCAGTTGCACCTGGATTAACTAGAACAGACCTAGGCATTAGTCAGCTAAAGTTAATACGGGATATGGCAGGATTAAATATTGATTTAGAGGAGACAGCAAAGCGTTGGGCAGAGAAACATACATTAATTAAAAGGATTGTTGAGCCATCAGAAGTAGCTAAGGTGGTATTATTTCTAGCAGATCCCTCTTCTTCAGCTATTACAGGGCAAGTGATAGTTATAGATGGTGGTCAATCGCTTGTAGAGTTTACAAGGCATTATGAAATATAGTCACGTGATTACTAGAAGTTAATTTTTAATTATTCTACAGTCTTTATGTAATTTATGTATGGCACATATTACACTTAGTATACCAAAAGAATTATTAAACTTAATGAGAAAGTATAAAGAGGTTAAATTAGTCAGAAGTTGCTAGAAGCAATTATAAGAAAGCTTTTAGTCCTAAAGCAACAAAGGAAGAGTTTTAGAGAGGAAATAATTTTAAATACTTCAGAGGTTATAGAGAGTTAAAAATAATGCTGAAATTAAAGAGAATATTACGATAGTAGCTTTAATCGAATATTTTTCTACAGCAAATTACCACAAATTCTACGGAAATATATACTTTATCACTAATGAAGATCAACTTAAAGCATACTTCCTACAAATTTCACTAAGAAAAGCTGGTAAATCAATGAGTGTTGGAGATCTATTAATAGTAGCTATATGTATAAATAGGAGGGAAACATTAGTTACGAAAGATATACATTTTGAAGTTATCTCAGAAATTACCCTTGAATTTAGAGTAATAGTAAAAGAGTAAATTTATCTAAAATCTTTATTTAGATTAGATTATGTTAACTGTAGTTTTTGATTTTGATGGAGTTCTTGTGGATAGCTATTGTTGTCTAAGAAGAGTGTATGAACATTTAAGAGAAAAGTATGTTAATAAAAATCATGATGTTTTTGTTGACACTATGCTATATCTGGAAGGTATCACAGATTATCTTGGTATCTGGAGTAGAAAAAGAATCTTTAAATTTATAGCTGAAGGTTTTGGTATTGATTATAAACTAATTAATGATCTTGTAAGAGAATACTGGAGAGTAAGAACTCAATTATCTCTAGTTAATAGTGATGCTCATAATGTTTTAGGTAAGATAAGGGGTTTAGGTTGTGAAATATACTGTGTATGTGGATGTGACGATACAGTACATGGAAAAATTGAGAGAATATCTTATTCTGGTTTTCAAAAGTACTTTAAGAAGATTATCATTTATGGATTTAAATCAAGTTTTAATACCCTAAGGGAAGCATTACTAAGTATTATTAACAGAGGAGATACGGTAGTTTATGTAGATGATAAACCTTCTAACTTAAATAGTATCGCTGATCTAAGGATCATACGAGTACTATGTAAGTTCCGACCAAGTCTACCTGTAACATTCTCTTGGAATGAAAAAGTAAATTGTGAAGCTAAAGTTATAGAAAACTTGAATGAGTTAATTACATTACTTAAAGCTCTTTTATAGTATCCCTATTTAGCCATACAACTGGAATTATTGATAATGCAGCTGCAAAGTCTAGATTTAGATCCTTAACATTAACTTTCCCACTTTTATATCCATGAATAAGTAGCTTCAAATTATCAATATACGTTAAGAACCTAATACCTTTTGAAGATTTAATTCTCCAGTAGCGCTTTATATCCTTAGATATTCTATCAGCTCTTTCGTCTAAAACCCTATCTATGTAAGTATGGTCAATGTTATTCTCACTAGACTTTAATATGCGGATTATATCCATAGCTTCTTCAACAGCTTGTCTATAAAAGTCTAGAATTGTATAATCTGCTATCCTAAAATGTAGTTTCCACGACTTGTTATCTAAAGCACTTCCAACATATATATTGGCTATAGATATCTTTTCAAATTCCTCATCATATGCGTAGTCAATATTCATTAGTGGTGCTATATAGATTGATGAAATTATTAATGTTCTTGAGAGATTTAAATTAAAGCCGTAAATGTTACGTATAACCTTTTCAATAAAATCTAATTTTCTCATAGGATAATGTAGCTCAATAAAATATTTTTTTAGATCTTCAGGAAGTTCCGTAGACATACTATATGGTATACCAATATCCCTATATCTAAAGCGTTCAGCTAGCCACTTCAATATACTAGCAACATCTTGATTTACTTCTTGGAGTAAAATAACTCCTCTTAAGTTCTTTACTATTGCAGCATATTGTGCAAACATCTAAAAATAGTTTATGTGTTGTAGATAATTATCTTCACGTTAAGATTTTTATGCGAGCAAAGATAAATTACAGGCAATAAATATTTATTAT
>CAYTHX010000019.1:0-31485 GCA_964437705.1 uncultured Nitrososphaeria archaeon | reverse complement strand
CTTATTATATCAACTCCTGTAGATGCATACTCCATAACGTTATTGAAAGTTATCCCACCACTTACCTCAATAATCACATTATCACGAAGCCCACGTGCACAAAGCTCCCTAACAGCGTCTTTGACCTCATTAGGCGTAAAGTTATCTAGCATAACTATATCTGCTCCAGCTACTGCAGCCTCAATAACTTCATCAACTGAAGAAACTTCAACCTCAATCTTATGTATAAAACTCATATTTTCTTTAGCTAACTTAATTGCTTTAGATACACTACCAACTAGCCTAATATGATTATCCTTTATAAGTATAGCATCACTAAGGGATAATCTATGGGTATCTCCACCACCAATTTTCACAGCTTTCTTAGTTAAATCTCGTAATCCAGGGATAGTTTTTCGTGTAGCCGCAATCTTAACCCTATTATCTACACGTTTTACAGTATTAACAAACATTCTTGTTGTTGTAGCAACTGCAGATAAGTATATTAGTAAGTTTAGTAGTGTTCTCTCAACTGAAAGTATAGATTTTGCACTACCTATTAGAGTAGCGACTTCATCTCCAGCTCTTACAAATGTGCCACTTGATAAGTACTTTTCAGCTTTAATATTAAGTTTTTCTAGGACCTTTATTAGGTCCTCAATACAAGCTATTATAGCATTACTCTTAGCTTTAATTACTGCTCTAACGTTGGTATTGGGTACTATAGCTTCTGTAGTTAAATCCCAGTATGGTATATCTTCCCTTAACCACTCAACAAACTTATTATAGAGAAAATTTGCAAACATCATACTCACCTTACTAAGGCTAAGGAATTCTCAATAATCTCCCTAACAGATTTAGCAACCTCCCTATCTATGCTTACTCTCGGTTTAATAAGTTCTAAGCTCCTCTTGATATTAAGCAGATTTATCTTCTTCATGTCGATGCATACAGCCCTCGGATTAATAGGGTAAATCTCCTTATCTGGATAAAGCTTTCTTGCACGGTAGACAAGTCCCTCCTCAGTACCTATAAGACAAACTTTACAGTCAATATTTCCTATCGCCTTAATCATTTGGCTAGTACTACCAACATAATGTGCTAACTTCCTTGAATCCCTAGGAACCTCAGGATGTACTATAACCTTTCCATCTGGATAGTTAGTTAAGGCCTCCTCAACATAATACCTACTTATGAGACATTCGTGTATAGGGCAATGACCATACTCTGGAATAGGTATTATAGATTTTCCTGTTAACTCAGCAGCATATTCAGCTAAATTTTTATCAGGTCCAAAAATAACGGTATCCTCACCTAATTTTGATATAAGCTTTGATGCTGATGAACTAGTAACAACATAGTCTGAGTATACCTTTAAATGAGTAGGTGAATTTATGTAGAGTACGATTGGCGCATCTAGATACTTCTCCCTTATATTTCTGATATAATCATAAGTTAGCATTTCAGCTAAAACACATTTAGACCGTGGATCTGGGTGTAAAACAATTTTATCTGGGTTTAGAATTGCAGCTGTTTCAGCCATAAATGATACTCCAGCAAAAACAATGATGTCTACATCTGTTTCTAAGGCCTTTAACGTTAATTCTAAACTATCACCAATATAGTCAGCTACATCCTGAACTTCTGGAAGCTGATAGTTATGAGCTAAAATTATAGCATTTTTCCTCTTCTTTAACTTGATAATTTCAGTTTTCAACTTCTGAATATATTCGGTGGTCATAAAAGCACCTTCTAAAAAAGCAGTAGTTTTCCGAACAATTGTTCGGAAAACAGGTATATAAAATCTTAATTATACCAAATTTATATGAGGTATATTGGGAAGAGTAAAGAGGAACCAAGTTATGACAAAAAGTAGTGTAAAAGATAGGATAATTATGCTATTGAATGAGAATAAGGAGGGAATACCCCAGTCTTTAATCCACAAGATATTAAATGTTTCTAAGAGCTGGGTCAGTGAAATTTTAAGAGATTTAGAACTATCTGGCGTTATCGAAAGAATTTCTGTTGGACATCAATATATAGTTAGGATTCGAAAAACTCCTGTTAAAGAAGTTAAATCTAGTATTAATAGTTTAAAGATTGGTATTGTTTGGTCTAGTGAGTATCCATTCTTGACACCATTTGCCAAAAAGTTAAGGAGAGATCTAGATATTGACTTGGATGTTGTTGTTTATCCTAATGCTTTAAGGGCTACATGGGCATTGGTTAATGGTGAAGTAGATTTAGCTTTAAGCCCGCTTATTACACAGATCTATGCATACTCCTTGACAAAAGCCTTAAGGATTATTGGTGGTGGAGCATATGGTGGAGCTGCAATTATCGAAAACGAAAATGCACATTCGGATATTATTACTTCAAGCGAATTGTCGACTATGGATCTTTTTAGGGCTATAGCAATAAACTCTAAGTTAGTTCATCCCTCTAAGACAATATATTTGAGCAAGCCAGAGGATATTTTTAGACTCATGAATAAGTTAGGGGTTAGGTATTTCGTTATTTGGCATCCAATTCTTGAGAAATTAGTTTCACGAGGATTTAAGATAATTGCTAGATGGGACGATTTCGATCTCGGTTATTGCTGTACACTAGCAGCGTCAATCAGGATACATAGTAGACTTAGGAGAAGAATAGCTATACAATATCATGAAGCAATTGAATACTTCATTAAATCTCCAGAAAAGTGGATTGATTGGTATGCAGCTAAAGTTGGTATTTCCTCTGGAATTATTAGAAGAGGATTGAAGTACTATGGATTTAGGCCATATCTCGATATAAAATTGATATATAATGCACTTAAGAACGCAAATATTATGGTACCTGACCCATCAACTATTAAGAAAGCTATTGAGTATAATTCATAATTATATTCTATCATACTTTTTAACAAAAAGATATTTCGGAGAAAGGTGGCAAAGAAAACTATTTATCAAGTATGGAGATCATGTAGTCTTCTTTAGATTCCCCAAGTAATATTCTATATCTATCTAGCTTCTGGCTTTTATACACTATTTCGAGATTACCATAAACTTCTACAGTTTCGTTTCTAAAGGCATGTTGACAGAATTTTCCTCTAAATGATTCTATAGTCCACATAGCATCTCTCCTTAGTTCTAACTTCTTTTCATAATCTATTCTTATTGGCTCTATAATATATTTGCATGGTGTATATATCGATTCTGAATCATCCAGTACTTTAGCGGTTATCTTTACTTTACCTAGCTGTCTATATCTGTATTCACCATAACATGGGTTTTCATTTATATCTCTTAGGAATCTTATGAAGAATCTCTTTCCATTATATATTCCCTGAAAGTATTTTCGTTTCTCATGCATTAAAAACAAGTCATAATTAACGATGCCATCAACTTCTCTCTCATAATATAACTGTCTATATTCCTTCTCACTATACCTACTAATTACTCCATCTCTAAATAATCTAGCTAGCGTAGCCATAACCTTTCGACTTTCGCTTGTTCCATAAACTATTATGTCTAGGTCGCTATCAGACTTATGAATACCTATACATATTGACCCGCTAACACCAAAGTTCGTAGTATCTAGGCCAGTGTGTTCAGTTAGAAGCTCAATAAAATCAAGAGCTTTTTTCTCAATAGAATCAAGATTAAATCTATTTTTAATTGCTTTTTCAACCCAAGTTTTTGGATCAAAAACTTCTTTTATCATCGATTTATAAAGTATCGGAATTTCCCTGCCAAATATGTCATCATAAACAAGCAGTCTCGGAAAGTGCTTTCTCATATAATCAAACCTTAGTTTTAACGCATAGATCTTACTATACCTAATACCCCTAAATACTCTATCTCCAGAATCATCTGGAACATATCTTGGGAAAACAATATATCCATTTGGTGGATGCTCAAAACCCTTAACATCATAAATAACTCGGTTATTATCCAGAATAAAGCATCCTTCAAATATATTCATCGCTACTTCTACTATAGTGCACTAAGTAAATAAAGATATTTACAGGCAAAATCTCTATTGAAATTATCATTTAATACGCAAGTAAGAATGTGATTTATGTCGACACTCTTTTTGTAATATTGTTTATACTTTGACTTCAAATATATAGAGTTTATTGTATATAGTTAACCGCAATATTTTTCAATAGAGCTAGTGCAGATGGTGGGAAGTATGGGTGAAGAGTTAAAGTATATAGAGATTTTAGCTGCTCGATCAACGCTTCCAGATGTTCTAGAAGCTGCTCAGGATGGTGGTGCAACAACTTCGATTTTACTTGCTGGTATCGAGTCAGGATTAATTGATACAGCTATCGTTATGTTTAGAGATGATGACTGGCATTCCATCCCGGGTATAGCTAAGAGTAAAGAGGAGCTACTTAAAGCTGCAGGTTCAAAGTACATTTATATGTCTCCAGTAGCTAAATTAAGGGAAGCAGTTAAAGATGAAAATGTTAAGGGTATAGGGTTTACTGGCACTCCATGTATGATTAAGGCTGCAGGAGCTATCGAGAGGGCAGTTAAAGAAGCACATGAAAAAATTAGGTTAAAAATTTGTTTATTCTGTACCCATAGCTGGGATTGGAAAGAAATGAAAGCTATTTTAGATGAGTTAGGCGTTGACATCAAAGATGTTACAAAAATGGATATTAAGGGAAAGTTTCTATTCCATACAAAGGATGGAAAAGTATATGAATATCCACTTGATAAAGCTGAAGAGCGCTCAAGACCAGGCTGTAAATTATGTCTAGACTTCTATGATCCAACAGCAGATCTAGCAATTGGAGCAATTGGATCGCCAAAAGAGTGGAATACAATAATTATATTAACAGAGAGAGGTAAGGAGTTCGTTGAAAAGGCTAAAGAGTTAGGATACATCGAGACAAAACCTGTTACAGAGAAAGGTATTAACCTTATTAAGAGATTTGTTAAGATGAAGAAGGAAGAGGCTGAAAAACATAGAAAGAAGTAAAAATATTCAAATTAACTTTTTATAATATCTCTTTTCTATAGTTAAAATTTCTTTATTAAACTAGAATATTGAAATACGGAATTAATTATATTATTTTTTGGATGAATATATTGAAGAATTTTTTTGATCCTAAAAGTGTAGCTTTAATAGGTGCTACTGAGAGAGAGGGTGCTGTAGGACGTGTAATCTTTGAGAATTTATTGAAAGGTCGTGAGTTAAGGAAGATCTATCCTGTAAATCCAAATAGGGAATCTGTTTTAGGAGTTAAGTGTTATAAGAGTATTATTGATTTACCTGAAACTGTTGATCTAGCGATTATAGCAACGCCAGCTCCTACTGTACCTAAAATTATTGAAGAATGTG
Organism: uncultured Nitrososphaeria archaeon; assembly: GCA_964437705.1. GTDB lineage: Archaea > Thermoproteota > Nitrososphaeria > Geothermarchaeales > JDFR-13 > CAYTHX01. Next base: position 26,169 of record CAYTHX010000019.1, on the reverse strand, counting down.
GTGAGTCTGGTGTTAAAGCTGTTATTATAATTTCAGCTGGATTTCGAGAGTCTGGTGAAGAGGGAAGAAAGAGGGAGGAGGAGGTAATTAGGATTGCACGGAAGTATGGGATTAGGATTTTAGGTCCAAATTGTATGGGTATAATTAGACCGTCAGCTAGCTTTAACTGCACATTCTTTAAGAAAATTCCTAAGGCCGGCTCAATTGCTTTTTTATCTCAAAGTGGAGCATTAGGCTCGGCTATTCTGGACTGGGCGATTAATGCTGATATTGGATTTAGCGTTTTTGTTTCTGTAGGTTCAATGTGTGATATAGATTTTGGAGAGTTAATTGATTATTTAGGCCGTGATCCTGAAACAAGAAGTATAATTATTGATATGGAATTTATAGGTGATGCTAGGAGATTTATCAGTGCAGCAAGAGGATTTGTTAGGACTAAACCAATAATAGTTATTAAGCCTGGAAAGTATCCAGAAAGTATTAAAGCTGCAATGTCACATTCAGGTGCGTTAGCTAGTGAAGATTTGATTTATGATGCCGTATTTACTAGAGCAGGTGTCGTGCGAGTTGATGAGATCAAGGACCTCTTTAACTGTGCAACTATTCTCGACTGCGCAGTTTTACCGAGAGGACCAAATTTAGCGATAATTACGAATGCTGGTGGTCCAGGAGTTATAGCTACTGATGCGCTAATTAGTATGGGGATAAATTTAGCTAAGCTTAGCGATGATACTATTAAACTTCTTGATGAAGCTTTCTCGAGAAGATGGAGTAGGGGAAATCCTGTTGATATTATGGAGGATGCATCTGCAGATAGGTATGATATAGCTTTAGAGGCATGTAGTAACGACCCAAATATTGATGGGATAATTGTGATCTATACACCACAAGGTGCCGCAACACCTTCAGAAGTTGCTGGAATAATAATTAAACATAATGAAAGGAGAGTTAAGCCAATTATAGCTGTCTTCTTAGGTGGTGAAGAAGTTGAAGGAGCACGTCAAACGTTACTATGGAATGATGTTCCAGTCTATAGCTTTCCTGAAGAAGCGATTAAGACATACATGTATATGTATCAGTATGCGAGAAATTTAGAGTTATTATATGAAACCCCTGATGAAATACCGATTGTTGAGTCTCCACCGAAAAATCACCTTAAGCTGTTAATTAAGCGTATTGCTAAGTCAGGGAGGAAATACTTGACTGAGGAGGAGGCTAAAAGATTTCTAAAGGTTTATGGTATTGAAGTTACAACTCCGTATATCGCAACTAATCCTGAAGAAGCTGTAATGATAGCATCTGAGATTGGATATCCGGTGGTTATGAAGATAGCATCTGAAGATATCGTTCATAAATCTGATGTTGGAGGTGTAAAGCTAAATATTACTTCAGCAGATGAAGTTAGGAAAGCATTTAATGAAATTATAGATAATGTTAAGAAGAATGCTTCAAATGCTAAGATAAATGGAGTATCGATACAGAAAATGATAACTGATCATGATTATGAGTTGATTATTGGTAGTAAAACTGACCCAGTATTTGGTGCCGTTATCATATTTGGTATGGGTGGTGTAGAAGCGGAATTCTTTAAGGATATAGCGATCGGGCTACCACCATTAAACCAGACATTAGCTAGAAGACTAATGGAGAAAACAAGGATATTTAAGATGCTTAAAGATGGATATAGAAATAAACCTCCGGCAAATATAAGACTTCTTGAAGAAGTTTTAGTCAAATTCTCAAATTTGATAGTTGATTTCCCTGAGATTGATGAGATTGATATTAATCCTCTCCTGTTAACTAGAAATGAGGCTGTAGCTGTTGATGCTAGAATTGTAATTAATGAGAATGTAGCTAATGATAATGTAAGGGAGTATTCTCACCTATTGATAACTCCATATCCAACTCGCTATGTTCAGCACTGGAGACTTAAGGATGGAACACCTGTTATAATACGTCCTATTAGACCAGAAGATGAACCTCTTCAGATGGAGATGCTTAAGAGCTTATCTAGGGAATCTATGATATCAAGGTTTTTCACAACAATTAAGGATATAACGCACGATATGCTGGTCAGATTATGTAATATTGATTATGATAGAGAAATGGCAGTTGTAGCGGAGTATAGACCTCTACATGGAAGAAGAAGGATAATTGGAGTATCTAGGTTAACTGTAAACCCTGATTGGGAGAGTGGTGAAGCAGCTGTATTAGTTATTGATGAATTTCAAGGGAAGGGTTTAGGAAAGAAGCTTTTAGACGTAATAATTGGCATAGCAAAAGATAAGAGACTAAAGAGAATATATGGGTACGTATTAGCGAGTAATAGAAGAATGTTATACTTAGCCAAGGAGCTAGGATTTAAGGTTAAAAGGGTATCGCCGGAAGAATGTATGGTATATCTAGATATCTGTTAGTAACAAAATTAAAGTATTATTGAATCCTACGTTAACTAAACCACTTATTAACTAACTTTTTTAACTCGTTATATGCTGATTTAGCTCTAAGCTTATTACCCTCTAAACATGACATAAATACCTCACTATCGAAACTTACTACTCCATCCATACGTAGTCCATGCTTTGAAGCTAATTTTTCAAATGCTTCATATATGTTGTTCATAACCTTATTTAAGATCAACTTAAATTGAATATTGTTTTCATCTGCGATATTCTTCATAATCCTTGCTAGCTGAATAGATTCGGCCGTTGGATCAGCAACAAATATTATCATATCAGCAGCTTCCTCAACACCTCTACCAACATGCTCTACACCAGCATCAGTATCAACAACTACATATTCATTAGGCTCTAACATGAGATTTTTAAGGAAAATTCTTGTTAGAAAGTTAAATGGACATGCACATCCCTCACCTAAGCGCCTAACCTTACCAATAATTACTAGCCCAATTCCCTCCTCCGAATACGAAACATATTCTTGCGGCAATTTACTTATTCTTATTCCCTCACTTCCAGCCTTTAAAGCATTAACTATATTAATCTCCCCTATTTTGAAGATGTTCTTCTTACCTCCAAGGTACTCTGCCAGAGGTCTTGGTAATTGTACACCAAGTAATCTATGGAGCATCTCATTAGACTCATCAGAATCTACAATATACACCCTACCCTTTTCTGATAGGATACGAGATATAAGAATCGATACTACAGTTTTTCCAGACCCACCCTTACCACAAACAAATACTCTCATCAGCAACACCTGGCCATATGCTCTAACATCAATTCCCTAAATTACTTAATCCCAAGATATCTTTTTGCAGCGATATATATTCGATTAGATACAACTACTGTTAGTATAGCATGTAAAGCATTATATATCCCAGTTAGCCCTAAGACTATAAGGAAAGCCGCTTCTATAGATCCAATTTCACCAAAAAACGGCTTTAAAATCTGAGGAAGCTTCTCTAATACGTTTGGAATAAATATATAATATATTGCTATGTTCATAAAAGTCATAATTATAACACGAAATACAATTGCTGAAACTAATTCTGAGAGTAATCCAGTACTTTTTCTTATAACTCTTAAAATACTGATTCCTATCATCATGGATATTACTGCTGTAAGCTTTGCCAAGGGACCGATAACTGGATGTACAGGAACCCCTAGATTAAGAATAATGTAATGTATTAATGTTGTTGTAATTCCAACGCTTAAACCACCGACATAAAATGCTAGAAAATCTGGTATTTCTGCAAAATCAAATTTTAACCAGAATAGTATTGGCATTGGAAACTTTATTTTTAGAAGTGATACTACTGCAGCTAAAGCACCGAATATTGCAGAATAAGAAATTTTTAATGCTAAATTCTTTTTAGTACTTAAATTTGACATTATCAAAAACTTTTATTCTACGTAATACCTAAATTAATTTAAGTATTACGATGTATTTATACTAAGTCAAATTTCTATAATGTATAAATCCCACAGATATGTCTTCATACATTTTTCTATACTGCATAGATTTATAAGATTCGTAGGATAAAGGTAATATTGATTATAAATATTTAAGGTGAAAAAATGGATATTTCTCGCCCATTAGGCGTCACTATAATATCCATAATAATGATGATATTTGGAGTAATGACTTTTCTCGGTGGAGCCTTTCTCACAATAATTATGCCACATATGCATGAAGCAGAAAAAGAAGCAATATCGATACAGTTATTATACCTATCTGCATTAGGTAAATTTTTAGGTCCAGTAGCAATAGTTTATGGTATAATAGTACTAATTATTGGTTACTTTTTGTGGAGAGGAAGAAATTGGGCAAGAATAGTCACAATTATACTTGTAATACTATCAATTATTGAGGCGGTAACAACAATACCACCAAATGTGTTAAGTATAATTATTGGATTAGCAATTATATACTACTTAACGAGACCACACGTTAAGGAGTTTTTTACACAAGGATAAAAAGTACTTTTAACTTTGAGAAAAGCTAAAGTATTAATACTATTTTAATATTAGCAACTAAATTTCATATACTAATCCTAGTCCTTTAAAATAATTAGGGTGTATTTATTATGCCTACTAGTCCATTGCCATATTCTAAGGTTGGTTCAGGTTTTACATTTCCAGAATATAGTCCACAGTATCCAAGGGATCCAGAATATAAATTGAATCATTATAAATTAGAGATTAAGGTTTATATTGCTGAAAAGAGACTTGAGGGTAAGGCAACATTAACATTGACCAGATATAGAAAGCCAAAGAGATATATAACTTTAGATGCTGTAGAGATGGATATAAAATCTGTATTTGTTGATGGTGTAAAAGTTAAGTATGACTATGATGGAGAGAAGTTATATGTTGATTTAGGAAAGCTTCTTGATGATAAACCTATAGAATTAGTAGTTGAGTATAAAGTTGTTGAGCCTAGATTCGGATTATACTTCATTACTCCGGATGAGCATTATCCAAATAGGAGATATGAGGTTTGGAGTCAAGGGGAGACTGAGTGGAATAGGTATTGGATGCCAATATATGACTATCCAAATAATAAGTGTACATCAGAGATTATTGTTTGGGTTCCTAAGGGTTATATCGCGGTTTCAAATGGTTCTTTAATTGAGAAGAAGATTGACGGTGATTGGGAGGTTTATCACTGGTTATTTGATAAGCCACATAGCACATACCTAATAGCGCTTGCTGTAGGTAGATATATTGAGCTAAAGGAAGAAATGGATGGCGTAACATTATACTACTATGTTCCTCCTGATAAAGTTAATGATGCAGATAGAAGCTTCTCAAGAACTAAAGATATGATAAAGTTTTATGAAAGCTATCTAGGCGTTAAGTATCCATATGGTAATTATAAGCAGGTTTGTGTTCAAAACTTTGTAGTTGGTGGAATGGAAAATACTTCTATTACAATTCTCCTAGAAGAGACATTGCATGATGAACATGCACATATGGATTTCGAAAGTGAACCTCTTGTAGCACATGAGTTAGCACATCAATGGTTTGGCGATCTAGTTACATGTAAGGATTGGAGCCACATATGGCTAAATGAATCATTTGCTACATATTTGGAGAATTTGTATGTTAGGCATTGGAAAGGCGAGGATGATTTTATATATGAGATGATGCAGGACTTAGATAACTACTTAATGGAGTGTAGGAGAAATTATTCCCGCCCAATAGTATATAACATCTATAAGTACTCTGAGGAAGTATTTGATCAGCATAGCTATCCGAAGGGCGGATTAATATTACATACACTCTCTAATATCTTAGGTGAAGATACCTTTAGAAAAGGACTAAAAGAATTTCTAACTAGATTTGCATATAAGAATGCTGATACTGAGGATTTAAGGAAGGTATTATCTGAGGTTTCTGGATTAAATCTTGAGTGGTTCTTTAATCAATTTGTATATAATGCTGGGCATCCTGTAATTAAGATTTCTAAGAGCTGGGATAGTGAGAAGAAGGTTTTAAAGGTTATGCTGAGTCAGGAGCAGGATGATAAGGCTCCAGAGAAGTACTATTTACCTATGGAGCTACTACTGATAGTTGATAATAGGGAGATTATTAGGGAAATAGTGTTAGAGGAGAGAAAGCAGACAATATATATCCCGCTAGATAAGAAGCCAGATATGGTGCTATTGGATCCTAAATTTAAAGTCTTCAAAGTATTAGAGGTTGATTATCCTTTAGAAGATAAGATCAGGATACTTAAGGAGAGTAAGTATGTTTATTGGCGCTTACTTATGGCTAGGGCATTAGGTAAGGAGAAGTCTGCTAAGGCTGTTGATGCATTAAAAGAAGCAGTATTAAAGGATTCTTTCTGGGGAGTATCTTCTGAAGCTGCAGCATCACTTGGTAAGATAGGAACAGATCGTGCATTAAAGGTGTTACTTGAATGTATTGATAAAGTTACACATCCGAAGGTTAAGAGAGCTATAGTTAAGGCGTTAGGTGGATTTAAGTCTGAAGAAGCTGCTAAGAAGCTACTTGAGGTTCTAAGTAATAGTAAGGAGAGTTATTATGTAAGAGGAGAAGCTGCAACAAGCCTTGGAAAAACTAAGGTTAAGTGGGCATTAAAAGAAATTGAGAAATTCCTAGATACACCTTCTCATATGGAAATCATAACTCGCGGTGTACTTATGGGATTAGCAGAGTATGGTGGAGAACAAGCTAAAAAGATTATACTAAAATATACAGAGAAGGATAAGAATAGGTGGGTTAGGATGACAGCCACTCAGCTACTAGGAAAATTCCCTAATGATAAAGAAGTTTATGAAAAGCTACGTGAATTAGCAAAAGAGAATGATCATAGAATTCAGATTGCTGTAGCTAATGCAGCTAGAGAATTAATGGATCCAAAATTAATAGACACATTACAGTATATTATTGATAACCCAGCTATGCCATGGGCATATAAAGTAGCCAGAATAGTCCAAAGCAAAATCAAGGAGCATATGGAGAAAGGTGTTGAATATAAGGCATTAAGGGAGGAGATCGAGAAAGTTAAGGAGGAAAATAAGAAGTTACTTGAAAGAATTGAAAGAATGGAGATTAAAGTATAAGAAAGCTCAATCAATCATTTTTCTAAAATATTTATTGGTTTTTCTTAATACTGCTATTGCTTCTCCAAATGATTCGTCATCTCTTAATTTATATTCTAGGTATATGCCTGTTCTACCTACTTCACTTCTTTTAGTTAATTTTCTAACTCTTTCTAAAACTACATCTTGACTAATATTTAGTAGTTTTGCGACTTCACCTTCTCTACCAATTATACATGACTCTACATGCCCTTTACTTGTTGGTCGAATTAGCATTAGCCTTTTATCTACACCCATAACTCTTTTATTATCAATTAATCCTATATAGTCGAGTAAACCGCCAAATTTATAGAACTCTACAAATCTTGCTTGGGGTTTACGTAAAAATGTTGAGATTTGCTCTTTACCTTCGATATCAAGCCAGATGTATGCTTTTGGAGTATACGTTGGTGTAGCCATAATTATATATTTAGCTTCAATTGGGAATCCATGGCCAGATAGTAATACCTCAATTATATTTGGATCAACAGAATGTAGGAAGGTTATATCTATATCGCTATCTTTATCTACGTCTCCGCGGGCTAAGCTTCCATAAACATATGGTCTAAAACCATACTTTACGAATACATGCATTATTTTTATTGCTCTAGTTCTAAGCTCCTTTAGGATTCTCCATCTCCTCCAAGTATACCTTACCTCACGATATTCTCCAGGCTTACAAACCACCATTTAAACACGCCTCAATAGAACATTAAATTCTCCCTCAACAAACTCTGCCTCAGCATAGTAACCATTTTTTGCAGGCCCTGGATTCACCAGAAGTGATACCCCGATATTATCTATTCCCCTAGCTTCATGTATATGTCCAGAAATAACGAGATTTGGTTGATATTTCTCGACGTAACTTCTAATAGCCTTGCTACCTATATGACTACCATTCCAAATAACATCTAAAGATGTATTGTAGGGTGGAGAATGTGTAACTAAGACAAATGGTCTCTCAACAGGAACAAGAAGCTTCTCAAACTCCTCATCTGTAAACTCGATATTCGTATCATATGGTGATATTAGTCCACCGCCAATACCAATAAACTTAACCTTACCATGGCTAACAATATTATCATGTATGTTTAAGAAGCCATCTACTTTATCGATATACAGCATTTCGGATGGGTCACAGTTTCCAGGGACAAAGATATTAAGAGACTTTCTAGTTGACAACCTCGACAAAATTTCTTCTGCATCATCTATAGAGCCAAAGTCGGTTATATCACCAGCAACAATTATCACATTAGGCTCGGTATTATCAATAACTTCCCTAAATCTAAGGAGATATCTACGACTACCATGAATATCAGACAATATAAATAATCTAAGATTTTCTACCATTACTTGAAATCACCTCAAGAAAATTCATATCTTAAAATCTAACACTTGAGAGCTTAGGTAAAAATTATGGTTACTAATATAATTTATTGTTCCTTCAAGCTTATACTTAATACACACTAAAGTACCACCTCATAATATACTCCAAATTCATAATTTGGAGTCAACATTAATTATTTTAAATTTTTTGAAATGAAAAATATCACTTAAATGCATCTTAACCTAAAATATTCATTACTTCATTGATCACTTCTCCTTCAGATTTCTCACTTTCAATTTGCTGATATTTTGCAAATCCTTCTTTTCTGTCTTTTAACTCTCTTAGCGTAAGCTCTACAGCTTTATTTAAGGGATGTAGAGCTACGTTGACGTATGCTCTTATAATAGCACTAACAGTAGCTTCCTGAAAAATCATAATGCAGTCATCAGTCTCGATTAATAGTCTCACATGCCTATGTCCAGGTGGAATAAATGCAATCACCCTCTTAATATCGTTATTTCTATAAGTAGTAATCTTCTTCATAATTAAACTCTAAGAAAAATCATCATTAAAATATTTGGCATATAAATTTTTGATTATGATAATTTAGTAAAACTTGGGATTCGTCTTTAGAAGTTTATGAACTAATCATTCTCATTGGGCTAAAAATTTTGAGAATATTACTTTTAGCTTTACCCTTGAGAATATCCGTGATTAGTTTTGCAGTTAGTATTGAGAATGTTAATCCAAATCTACAGTGTCCAGTTGCTAGGATAATATTATCGTAACCTGGTATTTTCCCAATTACTGGGATACCATCAGCGGTACATGGCCTCAATCCCACCCATATGTCCTCAATACTTAACTCCTTTATATATGGAATATATTTTGCAGCTGAGTTTACCATCCACGTAGCCTTAGAGACTGATATATCCTTATTAAAGCCCATAAACTCTAGAATACTGCTAACTTTTACAGCTCCATCACTCCTAGACAATACAACTTCATGTATATCATGAATAAAAATTGCGTTGTTAAGTCTTTTACTTGACTTGCTAAGCGTTATTGTATATCCCCGTGCAGGCCTCATCAGTAAATTTAAGCCTAAATTCTTCAGTAACTGTATTGACCAGGGTCCAGCCGATATAACAACATATCTTGCATCTAGTCTAGTTGCAATTCCAGTGTACACCGAGACAATATCATTTCTAGCTAGAATTTTAGTTACTTCAGTATGTTCACATATATCGATACCTAAGCTTTTAATAACTTTGGATAAACCATTAATAAATTTGGCTGAATCAACTAAGAGATCCTCTTCATATAGTAACCCACCTACTAAAATTCTATTAAGTTCAGGTTCAATCTCGTAAATCTCCTCATTACTTAATACTTTAACATTAAAACCTTCACTCCATAATCTACCTACAAAAAGCTTAGCTTCCTCGAAATCCCCCTTATCTGAGTACACTTCTAGGATACAACCTTTTCGTAAATCACAATCTATACCATATGTGTCGATAAGTTTAGTGTATTCATTTAAGGAGTCTCTACATAGCTTTCTGATTGTACGGCAAGCTGCCGGATCGATATTGCTTTTAGCAGTTAGAAAATGCATAAACCAACGCCAATTATTAAATAGTTCTTTAGCTGAAACCCATACAGGACTCTTTCTTGAAAGTATCCACTTAATAAGATTAGCTATACTAGCTTCTAGAGGTAAAGGGGAGTACATACTAGGAACAATAAAACCAGCATTATTTCTTGAGGCTTCACAACCAAGTCTTCCCCGCTCAAGTATGGAGACCTTAAATCCATTTTTATATAGGTAGTATGCAGTTGTTAATCCAATTATACCACCACCAACTATAATAACATCATACAACATTTCATTTCTACCTTTAGCATTAACAAAATTTTAAACTTACATTAAGTTATTAAATCGGGTCATTTAAATTTAGATGTGCATGGTAATAATGATTTTATTTAGTATGAGAGATTATATTGATATTATTAGCGGTCTTTATAGTGAGAGTTTTATTAGGAAAGATGGAAATGTTAGAAGGCTGGAATAAAGAAAGATTATCCATTCACGTCACATAAATTAAGGCATTTCTTTGAGCAACAATTTAAAGAAAGTTAAGGAATATATTGAAGCTAAAGGTGCTCCTAAGACGTTCAACATGCAAACAACCTTACTTCTATGTAGGGCCAACGAAAAACGAAATCCTAGAGGCGTATACAAAGAGTTCCTCAGTAAATAATGGGAATCACAACTGACTTTTTGAAAACTATTGATCCCTCACATCTTTTTCAATTCTCTCTCCATAAATTATTCAAGTGTTATCATAAGGACTCTAGGGATTTTTCGGTATTATGTAGCCTGCAGCTGTAAGTAGTGATTTGAGGGTTTCTTTTAACCCTTTATACTTTTCTTCTTTAAGTAGAGGACAGTCATCTAATGATTTTTCTGAATTTAAGAGTTTAACGGCGAAAGCCATACATGAAGTCTCTCCACATTTCTTACAGTTAGTCTTAGGAAGATATGTATATATTTCAAGAGGACCAAGCTTAACTTTAGCCTTAGGTTTCGAAATGTCGATGGTATCTCTTTTATCCCAAGTTTTATTAATAAGGTCTTTTAACATATTTAATATAGCTAGTGCTTCTTTCTCATCCTTGATCTGTGTCATCGCAATCCTACCATCACCATGAATGGTTATTAGGCTTGGACCTCTCTTAAAAGTTAAAACATGCATAGCTTCAGAGTAATAAGCTGCAGGTATAACTTTATCTAAATACGGAAGTACATCCTTAAGTTCTCGATCAGCTTTAGCAATAACTCTAATCTTCAGAGGGTCAGCGAGACATTCCATTATCCTCTCTATTCTAATGTCCTTTACGTACATAGATTATAAAACCTCTTATATAGTATAACATTAAAAAACCAAAAAATTAATTTTTTATTTCAATTTGAAACTAAAATTATTAATGCATATAGTTAGAATACGCAAAAATTTTTAGTGTAAAGGAAAAGGCTGTATTTCACTTATTTTTGCTATTTTTCTTTTTATATTTTTGGTTTGTGTGATGTAGAATGGATGCAATTGATTTTGTAGTTATGTTTTGTTAGTGGTCATGCTTATGAGTTATTTGTTGCTCTCTAATCCTTCAGTAGCTGAAATTAATCAAATTAATCTCGCTGAAATTAGCAATACTTATCTTCTCTTAATAGGTTCAACCATAGGTTTCTACATAGTAGGATTCACATTTATAATATCGCTAGCTAAAGAACTGTTAGTTAAGAGATGAAGACTCTTTAGATCTTCAGAATAGTTGGCTACATGTTTTTTATGATGTTATCGAATTTAAGTTATCGATTTAAAATTATTTAATTTACGATAAGATGAATTACTTTTATGACAATTAATTTTGGGGTGCTAGTAATCTGAGTCACAAGGATATTTACCAGGTAATAAATGGTATAGCTGAGGAGTATAAATGTAATGATGAAGAATACAATATTGAAGGTCCGTATCATTTATCTAGTAATAGATATTGGATTATCCATTACATAAAGAAAAGTTTTTTTGGTAAAATGAAAGGCGTAACTATCGTAATTGTAGATGAAAAAGGTAATTTAGTATCTAACTGGAGAATATATAGAAAACTTTCTTTAGCATATCTAACGCCCAAAGTTGGAGATAAGTTTCTTGAAATATTTAGTAGTGAGGAAGATGCATTAAGAGAGATGCTTAATTACTTTACGGAGATTGACCAAGATAAATCAGAATTCAGCATAAATGATATGCTTGAAAAGGCCAGTAGATATGAGATATCAGAATTAGTAGAGTATCTAACGTCATTAAAGGTAAATATTAAAGATGTAATTGAGATTTTAAGTAAAATTATTAGACATAGAAGTAGGGTTGGAGGTATAGTAGATGAAGTGATCTCTACAAATAATTGTGAGATTCTAGACAAATTTATTAAGGAGATAACTATACGTGAGAGAAAATTACTTGAAAAATTAGATAGGACAATTAGTAAACAAGGGTACATTCTTTTTGACTTAACAAATATTATTAGAGAAATTGGAATGAGGAAGAAAGATGCTGCAAATCTATTAGTATCTATAAATAACTATATATCGAGAGTTAGGAAATTCCGCGGTGATCTTCATAAGATGATTTATGTTAGGCGACTTATTCTATCTATGAGAAGTGAGAGGAAGCATAAGGTTAAAGAATATTATGAGAGATATTTAAGTAGAGTAGGACCGTCAAATTCTTGAGGAATATGTCCAGTAGATCAAGAGACTATTTTTACATCAAAGGAGAAGTTAATCTAAAGTTGCTCTCTAATTTAATTACCTTTATCGATGGATACCTAGCTAACTATTTAGATGATCCAGAGCCATATAGGGTTAAGATTAGAGCTGGAGCTTTAGGTAAAGAGATAGCTAGAGAATGGAAATCTATTGAAAAATCATTATTGAAGATAGCGTATACTGTTAGGAGAATACCAAAAGTAAAATTTTATTTAAACCTTTCACTATTTACACGAATAGCAAGTATAATATTTCTAATTGTAGCTATTGTAGTGGCCTTTACAGTAATATTTACTGGACACCATACATATTATACAATATATCTTTTAGCATTATCACTATTCTTGAGTAGTTTAACAACAATTTACACACAGGTTTATATTAGAAAAATGAATGAGGAAATAGAGAGATATTTTAATCAGCATTCTGAGAAATATAGATTTATCCGTGAGAATTTAAGAAACTTTAATCAGAAACTTATTAATTCATATAGGTTTTATATAGCAAAGAGAGGTTTAGACCCTAAGAAGAATAGTCTTGCACTATATAATACATTCTACAGCGGAATTGAAATTATGAAGAAGCCTGGATTACTTAGTAAAAAATATAAGGTAATTGTTAGGATTTGACCGCTCTTAACCATATGTTCTCCAATACTTTTCTATTCCCTGTTCAGATAAATCAATAATATATGCTCTGAAGATCCCTCTATCGTATTCTGATCCTGGATTTATACATAATGTCCTACCAATTTTAACTTCTCCTGGTGATTCATGGATATGGGAATGTAGTCCCATAAGTGGTTGATACTTTTCAATTACCTCTCTTACTGCTTTGCTCCCGACAGGGACCATGACTGGGTGACCACCGACCAAAATTGGTTTTAAGTTTTTATCTAGCTTTGGTGCCATATCAAGTCCAGAGTCGTATGGTGGTGCGTGAAACATGGCTAATGTGTTTAGACGCTCTTCTTCTGGAACCATTTTAAATTTAGACTCAAGTCTCTTTTTCAATTTATCTTCTGGCTCTTCTCTTGGAGTATTCCATGGTGATGGATTAACATATTCGCATGTAATTAGTGGATATTTATCACCAATGTATACTACCTTATCATTTGGATAAATAACTCTATCACAACTCTTAATTACATCATCAATTTCAAAAATATCATCATTTCCAGGTGAGATAATTACTTGTACATTAGACGGAACTTTCTCTTTAACAAGATCAAGCCATCGCTCAAACTCTTTAACCATAATCTCATCAAATAACTTCTCAACTTTCTTAGGATCATTTTTAATTTTATTTATCTCCTCCATAGTTGTTACAAATGGGTACATTCCTGCATACCTTATCCTCTGTGACAATTCTTCAACTTCACGCTCACTTTTTAAATTCCACTCTCGATCTAAAAATTTAGCAGATTTCCATGTACCATTAGATAACTTAACAATTGGAACAATCTTTTTTCCAGTTAAATCACCGTTCATAATAAGGTAGTCAGCTTTATACTCCTTTGCAGCATTTAACCACTTAAGCCATACCTGCTCATTTCCATGAACATCAGATGAATAAACAATTCTAACCATTCTTAATCTAACCTCCCACTAATAATAGAACAGAGACTCGAATAATTTTTATTAATATATTAAATATCTATGTAACAAACTTTAATATCGCTAATGCTTAAAAATTCTTTTATCTTTGTAGAAGTTAGATATGGTAGATAAATGTTTAGTATTATTTTAAGTTATTTTTGGTATAAATTGACACTTAACATGGTAAAATATTTGTGTATTTATTTAATAGCTAGAGTATATAAATAAGAACAAAATTTATTTCATAGTTTAGTTTTTAACATCTTTTTTTAAAGTTAAAATTATAATATGTTAAGATATATATTTCTTATTGATGAGTTATGTCGGAGGAAATTCCTTTATTTACTAGGAGAGCCTCTGGACTAGTACGTGAAATAGGTCCTCTTGGATTAATCGCTCTAACAATGTCATATGCTATTGGTGCTGGAATCAATCTTCTATCAGTAAAGAATGGTTATCTTTATCCTGGGTCTAATGTAGCTTTAGCATTCTTCTTAGCAGGTATTCCAGTTATTTTAGTTGGCGCGTGCTATGCTCTTCTCGCTATTTCAATGCCAAGAAGTGGTGGAGCATACATATTTGTTAGTAGAGTGGTCTCCCCTACATGGGGCTTCATAGCTTCATGGGTGTCATGGTTTGGTGGATGGATGTTATTAGGTATTATTGCATATTATGACGTATTCTTCTGGGGAACAATGTTATGGAATGTTGGACAAGCCTTTAATCACGCAGGTTTAATTGCAGCTGGAGAATGGATGATGGCGCCTATTAACTCTGTATGGGTAGGTATAATATTCTTATTATTAGCATTTATAGTTGGTTCGTTAAGGATTGGTTGGGTTGTTAGAATCGTACAGGCTCTTTGGGTTATACCTCTAATAGGCTCAGTACTTATGCTTGGTACATACGCGGCTAACCTTGGTTTAGGTGCAGATCCCGCTAGATGCAAAGCAGTTTGGGATTCTGTTATGGGACAAGGTTCATATGATGAAGTAATGAGGATTGCATTAGCTAATGGGTTTGACCCAGGTAAATGGACAACATTTAGTTGGGATGCAACGTGGAGTGTAGCTGCTTACGCAGCTATTTGGGCATATGGATCACCTGCTACACCACCAACTGCAGTTGCTGGTGAGGTTACAACACCAACTAAGACGCAGCTTATAGGTACAGTTGGTGGAGTAATGTTAATCGTAGCTTACTATGTAGCTATCTCTGGACTAATGTTTGCAGCTATGGATCCATTTATAAGAGCATATACATTCAACTTCTATAAGGGATTAACTGATCAATATACAATTACAAGAAGTGTAACTCCATCTATACCATTATTCGCTGGTATTCTTACGCAAAACTTTGGTTTAGCTGCATTCTACGCTGCTGCATGTGCAATTTGGTTATGGAACGATATGCCACCATTCATCCTATACATGTCTAGATTTATTTTCGCATGGGCATTTGACAGATCATTCCCAGAATTCTTCGCTAGAGTACACCCAACCTTAAGAAGCCCACTCAATGCAAACATCCTAAACTTCATACTATCACTAATTGCGTTATTTATGTGTTGGGGTTGGTGGATCTACGGAGTATTCACGTTACTAGATAACGTTGCTTGTCTAGCATGGATATTCCCAGATATGTTCGTAGCTTTAGCTGCTGCAGCATTACC
The DNA here is from genome assembly GCA_964437705.1 of uncultured Nitrososphaeria archaeon. Classification (GTDB taxonomy): domain Archaea; phylum Thermoproteota; class Nitrososphaeria; order Geothermarchaeales; family JDFR-13; genus CAYTHX01. The sequence continues at coordinate 10,173 of CAYTHX010000019.1, read as the reverse complement.
AATCGTTAGACCGGAAATTTATAAGGAATCACCAACGTCTGCTTGGAAGATTGCTGGAGTACCTGCAGAAATGATATTTGGAGTACTAGCATTCTTTGGTATGGGTCTATTCGTATATCTAGTAACTGGAACAATCGTCCCAGGAGGATCACCAACACCAGACATAATGCTATTTATGTCAGTAATGGCTATCGGATTAATAATTTCCCTAGCATGTCAGTACATTAATGTAAAGAAAGGAGTGCCTGTATCAGAAATATTCAGAGCAATACCACCAGCTTAAAAACCCAATCTCTTTTTACAATTTTCCCTTAACACTTTTTATAGATACATAAAAACTTACATTAATTACCATTAGAAATTTTTGGAGATTAATTTCAAATTCAGCTATTTCTAGAATAAAAATAAGTTAATTTGAGTAAGGGGGTTAGACTATCTAGCTACCTCCTCCACATCTCTCCACCATTTTTTACTAGTACCTTTTTCAGCTCTTTTTCTCCACTTCTTTGTTTTTGGTGTTGATTCGATAATCTGTATTAATTTATCAACATTTCCCGTGATTCTGTTATATTCATTTTCTTTAAGCTTACCTTCTTCAAAGAAATTTTTCGTATATTCCTTCACTATTTTTAAATTATTCATGGCGTCATACCAGAATCCCCAGTCATCACATAATACCTGAGCAATATACTTACCATCGATCAAATCCTTTCCTCCATCCTCAGCTACATCATGGCCAGCAAAAAGTATTATTAAGTCAACTACATCTTTAAGGTTAATTTCATGTATCTGCGTTTTTTCTAGTACGATATCACATAGAGCTATTGTTGGAAAATCGAGCTCTAGTCTACCCTTACCAGGCTTATTACCAAACTCTACATCATGACTAAACTCTAGTTTATCAAAGAATATATCCACATGATAATAATTTTCTGGGTGGTAAAATAATAGCCTCTTTAATCCAAGTATCCTATTAACATAAAAGTCTGGTTTAAAACCAAGCTCTCGCTCAAAAAATTTCTCTATTTTCCCCATTTGCTTGCTATAACCAATTAAATCGAGATCTGTAAACTGTGGCTTACCTTCTCCAAATCTTCTTAACCTATCATAAAGGGACATAGTTTCAGGCTGATCCATTGTGTGAACGTATACTGCTAATCCACCAAGTATCCTTAAAATAATTCCCTCATCTTGCGCTCGTTTAACAATATCAATAGATTGTTTCACAAACTCCTCTTCAGGAAGAGTTACATAATGAATTTCCTTATCCACCATATCTCTATCATCTCCCTATAAACAAGGAAAAGGTAATTTTACAATATCAATATTAAGTAGTTTTTTGAAAAATATATTTTTGTGACTATTATTTTATCCTATCACCATCGTTTCTTTAATTAACTTTTTCTTTTCAAATCTATCTGGTAAATATGGCTTCATATCACTATGAACTTCATTAAATAGCATCGCTTTAGCTATCAACTCACCAATATATGGTGCCAACATAAAGCCATGTCCACTAAACCCTATAGCTACATAAAGCCCCTCCGGCCAATCATTTATTCTTCCCATAATATGGCTGTTATCTGGGGTCATATCGTAGAAGCCGGACCAAACTCTCATAAACCTTGCATACTTTAATGCTGGTATCAATTTAATAGCATTTTTAGCAAACTTAGCTACCCACTTTAATGTATTCCCAGGTTCCGATACTCCGTATGAAGGTGGGTAGTCTATACTACCCATAACTTCCCCTCTAACCGTCTGTCCAATATATAAACCATTAAATTCTGGATTCATACATACCACTAATGGATCTATAAATGGTTTAAATGGCTCAGTTACACATATCTCTTTCCTCTCAGGAGTAATTGGTAATTCAATATCTATACTATCTAGTAGACTAGTAGCCCAGAAATTATTAGCCAACAAAATTTTCCTAGCATATATCGCACCCCTATCAGTTTCTACGCCTAAAACTTCATGATTTTTAACTAATATTTTCTTAGCCTCTGTATACTCTAGTACCTTAACTCTATGCCGTACAGCTAGTGAATAAAAGCCATACACCACAAAATCATGATGAAACTTTCCATCTTGAGGGCCAAAGACCCCGGCAATTACTCCATCCAAATTAATGTAGGGGTATTTACGCTCTACCTCCTTAGGAGACAAAAAATTAACGCTAACACCAAGTTTAGACCATAACTTTTTATTCATAGCTTCATAAGCCTTTAATGTTTCATCATCATAAATTAACCATAGATATCCAGTATACTCAATTAGAGGATTCCAGCCAGATTCACTAGCTAAAGATTTATACAATTTCCTAGATTTTATAGCAAATATCGTATTCTCTCTACTCCAAAAGTGTACTCTAAAATGCGACGCATTTCTTGTACTTGCTCCAGATCCAATATATTGTCGTTCAACAACCACGATATTTTCGCCACCATATTTAGCTAGGTAATAAGCCGAGGCTAACCCAATAACACCTCCTCCAACAACTACAATATCAGCTTTCATGCTTCCAAACCTCCTATTGAAGCAAAATCTAGTGGTAGAATAGGGAATCTCTGTCTAGGTACTCCCACTTCAGTTGGGTTCTTACCAGTAATTTCTGAAATAATCATGACAGCATTGGCTAGACAGTGTTTACCTTGACATCTCCCGGTACATAGTCCAGAATGTCGCTTAAGAAGTTCAATATTAACTGTATGTAAAGTACTGAGTAGAGATCTTATATCACTAGTTGTTATATCTAGACAGTAACAGATAAATTGTTTATGTTCACTTCCACCATGCCATGTTGGTGACTCATCAAAATAATTAAGGTCAACACCTTTGTTGTAACAATCAACTAAGCTCTGCATAGAGATATAGACTTCTGGATAATTCTTACGTAAGGTATCAGTAGCAACATCAATATACTCATCTATTAGTTTTTCATCAACTCTTAAGCCTAGATTACTAGCTATTGAAAGGCCTACTGCTCTTGACAACTGTATATTAACATATTCAGGGAGTACTCCACCTAGGTTACCAACAATATAAACATTTGGATTTGTCGATTGGCCAATCCAATTGTGTAAAGGGATAAATCCTCCCAGAGTGACGTGGAAACCTATTTTTAACTTTAATTGACCTGCTAGCTCTACTGCTGGCGACATATATGAAGCCATAGATATAAAATTAGCACCAATCTTAATTCGATCTCCATCAACTTCAAGAATAGCTTCTTTAACTCCTCCTTTACCTATAGCCTTTAAAATTCTGGCATTATAGATAATTTCTACGTCTTCATGTACCACTTCCCTAGGATATCTACGCTTAACAATGTCTTCACCGACTTTATCAATTATAGTTACGTCGATACCCTTACTTTTAAGTTCAGACGCTACTCTAAATCCCCATGGATTAGCTCCAATGACTATTCCCTTAGAACCAGGTTTAATACCATATTGATTCATAAGTTTTATAGTGGCTGAGGCAAGCATTATTCTCGGTAAGTCGTTATTCTCAAATACCGCCGGTAGAAATCTTGATCCACATGCTAATACTAAATATTTGTAATTAAATAAGTAGATATCATGATTGATATAATTATAGCCTATAGCTGCATCCTCCAAAACACCCTCAAATACAGTATTCAAAAGAATGCTTACGTCCTGATTTTTCAGCTCTTCCTGAAGTTCATTAACATACTTATAAGTATTGGTATAGTATCTACAATATCCACCAACCATGGAATCTGCATCTACAACTACAACTTTAGCTTTAGCCTTAGAAAGCTCAGATGCACACGCTAACCCGGAAATCCCAGCTCCAACAATCAATACATCACATACAATTTTATGAACTCTAGATAATCTTTCTTCAACTTTATCCCTGTATGGTGGTATGGGATATGGAATAGATTGCTTGATAAAATTAGAGGTTATATCCCATATAAACTGATTTCTAAAGGGAAATTTATTCTGAAAACCTACTTTAATAAATCTAGAAAGAAATTTATCAATAATTTGATCTTTTAAGCCTACTTTCCATAAGCACCTGACATTTAGTTTTTTAGTGACAAATTGTATACATGGATTTGTTAATGGATGAAAATTTGTTTCTAGTCTAGAGGGATCCGTCCAGTCAAGTGATAAAAAACCTCTCAATCTATTGTATTTGACACTCTTATAGTATCCGCAAATATCAAGTTCGTATAATGCAGCTGCTAGGGGGATATCAGAAGTTAGGAGAAACTTTAAATTGTTTATTACTACGGGTAGCTTTTCTCGCGGCAATAATTGACCACCTCCCCCTATATAAAATATTTACAGTTATTTATCGATAAAGTTGGTATTTAAGTAGTATATATTAAATATCACCATGAGATATAAGGAGGAAAGTCTGTGAAGAGAGATGATATGGCTATAAAAATTATTTATCTACTTCATATCCTATTATTATTTAATGAATATTAGGCTTCAATCAATAATTCAAGGTATAATAGCTGGAGTATCGTTTGGTTCAGCTTCAATATTTATTCGGTTATTAGTACAGTTAGATGTAAATGTATATACTATAGCAGTTTACCGAGTATTCATAGCCTCGATAGCTTTGCTACTAATTTCTTACTTTTTCATGAGAAAAGACCTTGTAAGGACAGTAGGTTCAATTCCTAAGTATAAGCTTGATATACTGGTTATGGGTTTTACACTAGGGCTACATTTCATATTCTTTATATCTGCAGTTAGAGATACATTAATTGTTAATGCTACTGTTCTTGTTAATACCGTGCCATTAATTACGCTAGTTACGGGAGTTATACTTTTCAAGACTAAAGTCAGAATTAGAGAAGTACTGGCTATACTCGTTGGATTTTTAGGCGTAATAACTATTGCATTACCAGATCTTAGATCTGTAGGTAACTTAGTTGGAGATCTTGAAGCAATTATAGCAGCATTTCTAGAAGCACTCTATCTGAATATTGGCTCAAGAATTAGAAGACACTTTAACCCAATAGTAGTAATGATACCAGTATACCTAACTTCAGCATTAACAATATTTGTATGCTCCTACGCTACCTTAAATCGAATTTATATACCGATAAATGTCTCATCTATAATTTTGATTCTAGCTGTTGCTTTAATTCCAACAGCAATTGGTCATACTCTATTTATATCCTCACTTAAGGGATTGAAGTCGCATGAAACTGCTACACTAGCTTTGCTAGAACCAGTTTCTGCAACCATTCTAGCACTATTTATATTCCTCGAAATACCTAGTACACTAACAATTGTAGGGTCCATTTTAATATTTACATCAGTTATTTTAATCTCAGCTGAATAATAAACTAGATACTTCCATATCCCTACACCCACTTTGACGTAAGATTATAAGCTAATTGATATCATTAATATTTTGGTGATTTGTTTTTGACGGTTGAGATTCTATATCTCTCAAGGGATGATATTTTAGAGTTACAGATTAATATGAGCGATATAATTAATTGGGTTGAAGAAGCATTTATTGAAAAGGGACATGGACGTGTACAGATGCCTCCTAAACCCGGCGTATATATTGGGAATGAGAACTTTATTCATGCAATGCCAGCATATATCCCTAAGATAGAAGCTGTAGGTATTAAGTGGATTAGCGGTTTTCCTAATAACTATAAATATGGATTACCATACATTCTGGGACTAATAGTTATTAATGATACTAAGACGGGAGCTCCGCTGGCTGTTATGGAAGCTGCGTGGATCACCGCTATGAGAACGGGAGCAGCGACTGCTGTGGCAGCTAAGTACCTAGCTAGAAAGGATTCTACGTCATTTGGAATTATTGGTTGTGGTGTTGAAGGTAGAAGTAATTTAAAGGCTGTTTATACAGTATTTCCGAGCTTAGAGAAAGTTTATGCCTATGATATTAGTCGTGAAGCCTTGGATAGATACTCTAATAAAGTCTCTAAGGAATATGGTTTAGATGTTATTAAAGCCGAGCATCCTAAGGAGGTAGTTACTAATAGTGACATTATTGTTACAGCTACACCAATAGTTAAGAACCCTAATCAAATTGTTGAAGCAGCATGGGTTTGTGATGGTATATTTGCATGTCCAATAGATTTCGATTCTTATTGGAAGCCTGAAGCTATGCATGCCATGGATAAATTTATTACTGATGATGTCGATCAGCTACTTTACTATAAATCACATGGATACTTTAAGGATATCCCAGATATTTATGCGGATCTAAGCGAAATAGTAATAGGTAAAAAGAAAGGTAGAGAAACTGATGATGAAAAGATAATGTCAATGCATCTGGGATTAGCAATTGAGGATATGGCTGTAGCAAGGAGAATCTATGATATAGCGATAAAGAAAAATGTTGGTAAATGGTTGAAGTTAATGTAGATATAACTACATTATTAGTTATTTTAGCGCCTGCTCAGTAGTGCTGGTAAATTGGTAAATGCTAGGTTAGGTTTAGCCGTAGATCATACTTCTCTTTTTTTCTTCTCTTTCTTGTTCCTTCTTCTTTAATGCTTCATACTCCTTAGCTATTTCGATTAACTGAGATTCTAAACCCTCTACAGCTTTCTTAAGTAATTCTCTTTGTGCAGTTAATGCTCCTGCTAAATCTCTAGAATCAACTACTCCTAGTAGTTTTCCTACTCTATTAACAACTGGGATTCTCCTAATATTATTTTTATGCATTAATTGTGCTACAGCCCCTAAATCAGCTTCACCTAGTATGACAATTACGTTCTTAGTCATGATATCCTCAAGTTTAACTTCCTTTGGATTAAGACCTTTTGAAACTACCCTCCTAACAATATCTTTATCAGTTACGATTCCAATTACACGCTTATCATGATCAACAACTATTACTTCAGATGCATCAACCTCACATAGCTTCTTTGCTGCTTCCTCAACTGTAGTCTTACCATCAAGGAAAAGGGCATCATGCATAACATCATATGCCTTTAAACCAAGAATCTGGGTTATATACGCATAAATTTTTCTAGCTAATTCATCAGGAGTTGTATCAACAGATTTTTTAACCTTAGACATATGAACACCAATAAAATTACGATTCAGACAGTAAAAAATAGATTATTAATTTAAGGTTATTTACCAAGTTACCCTAAAACATAGATTCTATTTTTAACTAACTTCATTTAAATCTTGTTATTAGCTAGTGTTTTAACAATAATTCTAACTTAGCTTTCTTATCTTCCTCATCTTCAAATCGGTATATCTTATTATAAAGTTAAGGATAGCTCGTATGATAGCTAGCCTCTTCTCCTTGATATAAAACTTATTCATGATATCTTTTGCCCAGTATAAGCTATGCTCTAGACAAGCATACATTAAATCTAAATGTTCCTGTTTCAGGTAGTCTTTGAGAAAATACTCTCTGCGTTTGAGTACACCCATAGGAACAAAAAACATAGCTACAATTAAACTTCGGTATTTCCTCAATTTATCAATAAGTTCAATAGTTTTGATTACATCATCTATTGTTTCACCTGGTAGACCAATTATTAATGTAGCTGCAGGTATAATCTTATTTTCATGCATAATTCTAAAAGCATCTTCTACAACTTCAGGCCACATTTCAACTGGATATGGAGCAGATTTTTGTGGCATAATTTTCATAGCTAATCTTGGACTACCAGTCTCAATTCCAACTTCAACTCCGATAAAGTCTTGTATACCCTTCGGAAGTACAATCTCATTCATAATTTTAGATATTAGGTTATAGTTATCCTCAGCATACTTTATACTTGATAAGCTTGCATGTGACCATGCAATAGTACCACTTACTAACCTCATAATGCTCTTATGTAGCTTAATTATAGGCTCTGGCTTAGGAATAACTCCATCACCACAATATAGAAGTATATCCTCTGAATGTAATATTACATTCTTAACACCAAATTTCATATTAACCATAACTTCCTGCAGTATTTTATCCAGTGGTATCATTCTTAGTGGTCTCAACGTTACAGAGCAGAATTTACATCGCCTTGGACAACCCCTCATAATTTCAACGAGTCCATTTACACTTGCACCCTTTATTATAGGAATCTCATCTATATTTGGTGAATCATTAGGACCAACATATATATAATCTGGAAGATCCTCACCACATAAAGCCATATCCACAATATCTACAATTGTACGTTCAACTTCACCATCAATAACTGTTGTAACTCCCCATCTCTTCCATAAACTAGGTTCATAAAGCCATTGCCATGCAGCAGGTCCACCAACTATAATCTTAGCATTAGACAATCTAGCATAGTCAGCTAACTGCTCCATAAACCTAATAAAAGATCTACGGTTAACTGGTTCTCTATTAAGAAGCATCCACCACTCACTACTAGGAGGGCCAAGTCCAAAGTAGTCATGATGACCAACCATTACAACCTTCATTGAATTTACATGTTTATGTATATGGTCTGGATCTATAACTGCAGCTTTAAAACCAGCTTCAATAAGCTTAGCCTCAACCTTTCTCAATCCATATGGCGCTTCCTGTGGCCTACCATCTTCATCAACTTTAACCTTAGGAGCAGATAACCACAACCATAACCTCTCTGGAAGATATATTGGGGGTGCTGTAGTCATAAAGCCAATAAACTCTTTACCATGATGATTACTCATCATAGTTCTATCAGTTGTTAATATAACCTCATATTTTGACAAGATAAATCACCAGATATCTACAGAACTAAATTTTAACTACTTTATACTCCTTACTCTTTATTTCTGATAAAGCTTCCTCTAGCGATTTATGATGCTTAACTATTAATGTCCTCTTAATATTCTCACTAATTAATTCTCTAAAGTATTCTAGGTAAAAAGGACTTTCGATATCACAAATGACGTGTATAAATACTCTTTTATCACTGCGGCTATAGAGGAAATCTTTTAGTACACGACTACATTCTTGTAACTTTCTTTTAGCAAGCTCATTACATATAACGATAACATGTAGAGTGTTATTTAACCAACTCATATATTGATATCCTCCAATTTACTAATTAAGTGAGAAATCTCACTCTCTATACTTCGAATTTCATGTATAAAATCACGCCTTTTTTCCCTATCTTTAATATCACTCAAAATTTCATTAAGAATATACTTTAACCTTAGTAAGTGCTCTTTAATGATCTTTTTAATAACACCTTTATTGGCCTTAATTAGTATTTTTCGTCTTTTCCCACGTATCTTTTCAACTAATATCATTTTTTCAAGCAGATTAATAGCGTATAAAATATGGCTTTTTGCATAACCCATCCTTTGTGATAATTCATCTAGTGATAATGGTTTATCCTCAGTTAAAAGCGTGGATAGCGTAAATGCAGCTATATCAGAAAGACCCGCCCACCTAAATAAATTTACTAACCTCACATTCATAAATTCCACCTGAATATTCAAAATTTTCTGAATATTCAGTATATTAATTTCTATAGCTAAAGTAAAATAGTTTAGTTTATACCAGTTATTTCGAATACTACTTTTTAGAAATATACCTATTATCTTTAATGTAGAATCTTAATGGTATTGATAGGTCTTCTCGAACACCAATTCTACCTGATCTTTCTATCATGTTGCTTGGGATGTTCTTATATGCATGTATTCTTATTGGCGAGTTAGGATCGTAAACTGGAAGCATATTTAGAGATTTATCTATTTTTAGTGCTTGAGATAATTTTCCCGGACCACTCGTTAACTCTCTTAGATCATTAACATTCCTATTCCTTAGCATTAATTTAATGCCAATTTTTGGTTCAATCGCTCTGATTAGTACTCCAGAGGGAACATCTTTTGGTCCGGTTACTATGTTAAATAGCCAGTTACCATGAACCATATATATGAGAGTAATTCCTCCCTCCTTATACATAACTCTAGAAATCTTTGTTAACTTTCCTTGGTACGCTTTTGATGCAGGGTCATCAACGCCATAATATGCCTCAGTTTCTACAATCATTCCACCAACCAGTTCACTATCGAGAATTCTAATCAACATCTTCCCAAGTAGCTCAGAAGCAACAACCGCTGGATCCCTTAAGTAAAAATCTTTGCTTAATACTGGTCCAAGCATCGCCATAAACAAAGTTAATTAACTATCTTGGATAAGATGTTAGATAAACTTGTTAATATTTATGGCTAG
>CAYTHX010000018.1:0-33537 GCA_964437705.1 uncultured Nitrososphaeria archaeon | reverse complement strand
TCCAATAACTTAATTAACTTTTGTATTTTTAGCTTTTATTTTTGTTTATTGGTTGGGAACTTGGGTTGGAGAGATGCTTTTAATAGGTTAGTTGAGTTTTTAGATGAATATGATAAGGATAGGAAGTTTGATTTTAGCGGTAGACTTCGTGGTAGATTTGAGAAGCTAGAGAATGGTGTTATGGAGAGTATTATTTCTGAAGCTACTGGTAGTTTAATTCCAACAGCTCGTGTATGGATTAGGAAATTTAGAAAATCACTTTATGAGATGGTTAGAGTTTCTGGTGTCAAAGAGGTACTTATGACTAGAGAGCTAAGAAGCTTTATTTCTAATCCAGAAAATCATCTTAAGAAGAAAATTATGTTTTATCTTCATGATGCACTTAGAAACGTTATTTCTATTGAGGAATTTGAGGAGAAGGCGTTTGCTGCTATTAAAACATCAATTAGGACAAATATGCGTACAATATATCAAGATTGGGTATACATTAATATTGTGACATTAATTGCTTATGAAGGTGGAGGTATAGTATATCCGGAAAATCTAATTTTTAGTTTGGAGCGATCTGGAGCTCAGAGAGTAGGTTGGATACCACCTAATGTTATCTTAAGAATACCAAGCTATGGATATATAAGCATGTTTATTGAAGCTCCTAGACCTATTGGATGGGGCGACTCTAAGGAACTTAAGAAGATATGGAAGCTCTATACAACGTTAAGGCCAGATATGATGATACGAGGTGGGAAAGTACTAAATATTCTTGATTTATCTTCGGATCCTCCTGTTAAAAGACCAGATGCTATAATTGAGGTTAAGGAGTTAAGTGATTGGTTTGATAGAGCTAGAGAGGTTAGAGGTCCGTTTGCTGAGCCACTTACAGTTGAGAAATGGAGAAGTATGTGGATTGAGGGTTTATGGGATGGTTTAGCAGGTATATTAGGTGTTGAAAGAAAAAGCAGTAGAGATAATGGTGATAGAAAGAAGGTTAGGAGACTTAAGGATGTAGATATTGTTAAGCTCTATCAAGCTGTTTATAGACCAAAAATCATGATTGTAGTTACTAGAAAGAGAACTCCCTCAAAAATTAGGAAAGAACTTGAGGCAAACAATATAATTGTGGTTGATAATGTAGGTTTTAATAGAAACAACCTTAGGTATGTTGTAGAGCTTTTAAAAAGAATTGCTCGTAAAGAAGAAGAGATTACACTGAAGATTTGGGGAGAGCTCTATAAGGAGATTAACTGTTTAGCGGATAAAATTGGTTGTAGTGAAGAAGAACTGATTTATGCCTTGTTAAGAATAGGGCTAAGGCATGAAAGTGAAATAAGAGATTTTGTGAAAGAGTATTAATCTATAACTTGGAAAATATTTTTTTTATTTTTGTGAAAATTTTAGTTGGTACTAGTGGATGGGTTTATAGTTGGAATCCTGATGGTTTAGATTGGTATATAGAGAACTCCGGCTTAAAGACAGTAGAATTAAACATGAGCTTCTATAGATATCCATTCAAGAATCAAATTTTAGGTTGGGTTAAGAGAAGTAAAAAGTGTGGGTTACGCTGGTCAATTAAAGTACATAGAATAATTTCACATAGATACTTACTATCAGAGAAAACATATGAGTACTTTAAGAGATTTCTTGATTTATTTAAGCCTCTAGATAAATATATAGATTTTTACTTGATTCAGTTACCACCTAGATTTAGGAATAAAAAGGAAAATGTAGGTCGACTTAAAGAGTTTACTAGTTACTTTAATTTAGGCTGGAGGCTAGCAGTTGAATTTAGACATAAATCTTGGTTTAATAATGAAACTGTTAACTTAGCTAATAAGTATGGGTTTACATATGTTAGTGTTGATAGTCCAGAAACCATTTTCTATGGTAGAAGTGGGCCCTATATTTATGTTAGATTTCACGGCAGAACATTTTGGTATGCACATTACTATACAGATGATGAGCTTACATACTCTGCTAGGAAGCTCTTAAATTTAGGCGGCAAAGCTATCTACGCGTATTTTAATAATAATCATGATATGCTTGATAATGCAAGAAGGTTTAGGGATATTTTATTACAGTTATTACACGGTAATTAGGGTATAATATTGATGAATGAAGCACATAGGTTAATTAATCTATACCTAATATAGTAGGGTATATATGGTAATTAAGTGAATAACTTTTGATAAAACAATATTTCCAGTATATAAATTCTTAGTAATTGTATAAATGGTATTATGGAAATGACTGTAGATCAAAAGGTTTTAGTAAATGACTTAGCAGGTATAGTTGGTGCAGAAAACGTAATCCATGATTTACCAACAAGAATCACATATGCTCAAGATCCTATGCCATATGATGTTGAGGAACACAATATACCGTATGTTATTGTAAGACCAGCAAACTCTGAGGAGGTATCTAAAATACTGAAATATGCTAATGAGAAGAAGATTCCTGTTCATGTAAGGGGCGCTGGTACATCTTTAGTCGGCATAGCGAGACCAAAAACAAACTGTATACTTCTTGATTTGAGGAGAATGAGAAACATAGAAATATATCCTGAAAGAGGATATTTCGAGGCTGGTGCTGGTGCTAGGTTATGGGAAATTAGGGAAGAGCTGGCGAAATATAACTGTATCCTGCCTATCTATCCTGGTAGTGAGAGAATAGCAACTATTGGAGGAGCAATAGCTTCAAATACTAGTGCTCACGCTGTAGATGCGGCATTTGCTAAGCCTGGAGATTTTGTTTTAGGGCTAGAAGTTGTACTGCCCACTGGTGAGATTTTAAATACAGGTACCGAGTCTACCAGGAGACCAGCTGGTGTAGAGCTTACTAAGTTATTTATTGGTAGTGAGGGATTATTTGGGGTAATTACGAAAGTTAGGATGAGGCTTGTACCAAAGATTTATACAAAGAATTTAGTTGCTTATTATAAGGAGATAGATGATGTATTAAAGACTGTCGTTGATATGTATAAAAGGATGATACCTCCACCCTTATTCTTTGAATTCCTAGATGCCTTTGCAGCTAAGGTAGGATTCGAAGCAGTAGGATTACCTGAACCTTCAGGACCAGTTGTAATTATCACAATGCATGATTGGGTTGAAAATGGGGTAGTTGAGAAAGCTGAGAAAATGTTGAGCTTCTTAAAGATTGAGAATATTATCGAGGCCAAGATTATCGAGGATGAAGAGGAATGGAATAAGATTTGGAGTAGCAGAGCCGAAGTTGGTAATTTTATCAATAGGAGATGGGTATGTGCAGGTTCAGAAATTACGCCTCGTGTAGATTTATTACCTCAGGCATATCATGAAGCTGTAGCCCTTAAGGATAAGCTTGAAACATATAAAAACCCGGAATTCTGCTCTTTTGGACACATTGGTGCACCTACATTACATGCTTACTACATGATACCATTCGAGACACCTAATGATGTGAGAAAGAAGTTTATTATGGAGGTTAGGAGGAGAACTGAGGAGATTAATATTAAGTACGGAGGGTGTGGTGGTGAATGGGGAATTACCGGTCAAAGAGCTGATTTCATAAAGATGAAATTTGGTGACATTTATTATAACCTCCTTGTACGTATAAAGAAAACACTCGATCCAAATAACATTTTAAATCGTGGAAATTTAGAAGGAGTGTGGTAAACTTAATGGATGAGTATCTAAGTGAACTTAGTAGATGTAGAAAATGTAGGTTCTGCATAGATACGTGTCCAACATTCAGACTTTTAGATAATATTGAGAATAGAAGTCCATACGGAAGAATACAGATACTTAAGTATATGTTAAAAGGCTTTTATGATATTGAGGATAGTATACTTCACTCTGTATATACATGTTTGATATGTACACAGTGTAATGTTGTATGTGGAAAATATGGAGAAGCTTTGGAAGTTGCGAATCTAGTAAGGGAAGGTAGAAGTAGACTCTCTAAACAAATACTAAATGATAGTTTAAAAACTCCAGAAGCAAACATGCTGAGAAATGTCTTCAACCTCTTCTTAGACAACGTTGTTAAAAAACATGATCCGGTAGGATTAACAGATAAGTACTGGACTAAATGGGCTAATGGTTTAAAAATCAGCGGCAATAACGAAGTTATACTTTATACATCAAGAATGTATCAGATGATACCATACTTAGATCAAGTTATAAGTTTACTTAAAAAGTCTAGAGGTATGTTGAGAAAAGGAGTTGGTAGAACGCTTAAGATTGGCACATGGTTTGGAATGAAGATCATCGGCTTAAAGCTAAATAAAGCTCTCGTAGAAAAAACTAGGAAGATCGTAAAAGCGATCAGCGTCATACTAAATAAACTTGGAGTTAGATATGGATACTTGTATGATACAGATGTTTATAGCGGAGCACTATTATATGATTTAGGCTTAGATGAGCATTTAAAACAGTATGTTGAGAAGGTTTATAAAATACTTAAGAAAAATGGCGTAAAAAAGGTAATTACTATAGATCCACATACGTATCATATTGTTAGGGATATATATCCTGAATATATCGATGAATATGATCTTGAAGCTGTGCATTACATCGAAGTACTAAGCAATAAGTTAGATTCACTTAAGGATTTAGTTAAAAATAAGCTTAATTATGAAGTTGTTATTCATGATCCATGTACGATGTCTAGAATCCTGGGAGTAATAGAGGAGCCTAGACTCATATTAGAGGATTTAGGTATTAAGGTTATGGAGCCTAAGAATAACGGCTTATATACACGATGCTGTGGAGGGCCTATTGAATATGCATATCCAGAGTTTACAAGTATAATTGCCACCGAAAGAGTAAATGAGTTAAAGACATATTCTAATAGGATAGTAACATCATGTCCAATATGTCTTATGAACTTCATTAAACACTCTAAGGAAACTGAAGTCGAAGTCTATGATTTCAGCGAGATCCTTTCGGAAATACTTACGCTATAGAAATAGGGTTGAATAGTAACCTCTCCTTATCTTCCTAACAACTTTACCTTTTTCTTTATTTCTCTAGTAATGCTACAATATCCTTGACATTATATTTCTCCAGGTTAAGGACTTTATCAGTTAATTCCTTACCTATATCTTTATACTTTGAAAACTTTGTATTATCCATGAACTTCGTAATTACCTCCTCCTTTGTCATTGGATTTCCTGGAGTACCCTTATGATTAATAACTTCAACTTGATAAGTTTTACCATCTACTGTATTGACAACGGCTTTCGCTGGAAGTACTGTTCTACCATATCTGTCATAAGATTTTTCCCATATACCCTTAACTTTTGGTGTATGCTTAAGTATATCTGGATTCTTAATCGCCTCTTCTGTAAAATCCCATAATCCAACCCAGCCGTTCTTAAGAGCTACAATTACCGTATAAGGTAAGCTAAATTTAGCTCCATACGGATCTGAAGGGTTAATTTTCTCCTCCCAAGGTTCCACAACTAAATCAATTGTTAACTTTGGTACATAACAGGTAAATTCTTTAATATCCTCTGGAGATAGTCTATACTTCTCTCTAATTTCTCTAGCAGCGTCTATTGATGAATGTGTAGCATGACATGTTGGGTACGGCTTTATTGATATATTTAAAGTTTCCCACGTTTCTCCAAGCCCTCTCGTAGCTGCATCAAAATCTAACTCTTCACCATGCATATATGTATTGAAAAAGCCACTTTTACCTTCAAAAATCTCTCTCGGACCTTTACATCCTTCCTTGGCTAAATATGCAGCTAATATACCTGCAAAGGATCCAAGACCTGCATGAATAGGTTTTACCCATACGCCTTCAACGATACACTGAATAACACCTGCAGCCATACTTCCAGCTAATCCAAGGGCATTAGCCATTTCTTCTATAGATAAACCCATTAATTTACTAGCTGTTAATGCAGCTCCAAATACACCGACTACCGAAGTTGGATGGAATCCTCTAAGGTGAAATTTCGCTGGCGCAACCATGCCTAATCTAGCATTAACTTCATATGCCCCAATTATTGCTTCAAGAATTTCTTCGCCTGACGAACCGCATTCCTCACCAACTGCCAAAGCAGTAGGAATTACTATGCAACTTTGGTGAATTACTGAGCCTAAATGTGTATCATCGTAATCAACACTATGCGCCATAGTAGCATTAGCAAATGCAGCACTCATAGGGCTAGTCTTATAGTTATGTCCGATGACAGTGCTTCTTCCGTCACCACTTATCAATTTAGCTACATTAATAACTCTCTTTACATCAATAAAGTCATATGTAGCCATCATTATACCTAGTGTATCAAGAAGAAGAAGCTTAGCCTTCTCTTGAACATCACTAGGGATATCACTTAAATCTAGGTTATAAATAAACTCAGCTATTCTATATGATAATGTTTTTGTCATAGTAATCCCATTAAAATCAATAAGTTTATATAGTTATTTAAGTATGACAGAAAAATTTTATTCATCATATATAAAAAGAATAAACTTGGTAGATAAACACATCTATGGAGACATATTAACCATAACCTTAATATTTAGTGGTTTTCTTTAGGTATTGTTGCTAATAGTGAGTGATTATAATGAGAGTTATTTATGTAACTGGTAAAGGTGGTACTGGAAAATCCGTTATAGCCTCCGCTACCGCCTTATTATTAGCAGATAATGGATATGAGACATTACTATTATCTTCAGATCCTGCGCATAGCTTAAGAGACGCACTTGGTGTCGAGATTCATACAACACCAACTAAAATTGCTGATAAACTTTGGGCTCAAAATGTTGATCCTATAAAGGAGGCCGCTGAGCATTATAAGGAAATCCTCGATTATATAGCGTTATTACTAAAGACAAGGGGGTTAAATGAGGTTCTAGCGTATGAAATTGCTTCTATACCAGGTATGACAGGAGTAGCTACGATGCTAAAACTTGCATATATTTATGAGAAAAATAGTTATGACGCTATAGTTATTGATACTGTGCCTAGTGGTGAGGCGCTAAGATATCTATATATACCAACGATTATCGGCAAAATCAGTAGGAGACTCATGAGAATTATTTATCCACTTGTTGATGTTGGTAAGGTTGTTGAGCCCATTGTAGGTATTCCAACTCCATCTAAGGAAATGGTGAAAAAAGAAATTGAAATTTTAGATAAAATTGAGAAAATTCGTGATATACTTTTAGATCATGATGTTACTAGCTTAAGACTAATAACAAATCCAGATTCATTCAGTATTGGGAATACTAGGAGGACATATATTCAAGCATCTATATATGGGCTAAATACAGACCTAATAATAATTAATAAGGTATTACCTAGTAGTATTAAGGACCCATACTTCTCTAACTGGATTGATGAGCAAAATAAATTTATAAGGGAAGTTGAAATAACATTTTATCCAATACCGATTAAGAGACTTAGATTATTTGACAGAGAATTAAAAGGTATTAACATGCTTAGAAAAGCAGCTGAAGAGCTATATAGAGATGAAGATCCATATAGAGTCTACTATAAAGGTAAGAAGCTTGAAGTTAATACTTATGATAATAATCTAGAAATAATACTTCCAGTTCCATTTATTTCTAAGTCAGACTTAGAAATAGAGAGAATTGGTGATGAGTTAATTGTTAAATTAAAGACTGATATGGGTGATGTAACATTAGTGGTTCCTCTACCAACAATAACATTTAAGATGAAGCTTTCATATGCTAAGCTTATGAATAACGAATTACGTCTTTATTTTACTGGTGACTATAAATGAGTGAGGAAAAGAAAATTGACATTATAAATGTGCCGATAATTAATCCATTTAGTCTTATGGGTATATTTGATGAGTTTATTTTGAGGTTTACTCCAAGCAAGTATAGAGGTGTGGCTAAGCATTATATAAAGGCAAAGATAGAAATGCTTAAAGCACTAAGGGAAATTATTGATATGAGAATCAAGGACTTAGAATCATTAATTACCGAAGAAAAAGAAGTTAAGAAGGAGAAAGTAAAATTGGAGTGAACCTTCTTTATTTTTTCACTCTACTACACTACTCTAATAAGTCTATTATCCTTAAAGATAAATTTCCGTTCCTCAGAGATTTTTGTGCTAGACTCAATGCCCAGTACTCAGGTATCCTTAATTTCTCTGCAAGCTCGCTAATAGATATAGAATCCTAAGTTATAATCTCCTTAAATTTCTCCGTTAATATATCAAGAATAAAATCCTCAGAGTTATATATAAAATCTATTAATGCAATTGCAGTTTCCATCGATATGATAAGAATATCCATTAAACTCTTTTTATTAGTGGGTTTTAATGGCAATATTTCCGAAAAAGTCTTTATTTCAATATATTTCTTCAATATATCTTTTAATCTTTCTATCTAGATTTATCGGATCCGCATCTAATCCAATACTATGAAGTGAGATTAGAACTGCGCCAACAATTGGATTAACTTTTAAATCCCTTATATCTATCATACCTCCAGCAAGACGAATACTATTAATAAAGGTTTCCTTAAATAATCTACAATTGAATAGTCCTCCCATATAATATAATTCAATCTTTGGATTTCCCATTTTCTTCCATACAGCAACTACCGCACTAACAAGATCTTGTGCTGCACCCTTAATTATATTATATACAGCTCTATTGTATTGGGATAGATAACATGCAAGTATTGAAAGCTTAGCTATTTCATCTACAGAAGCATGATAAATCCAATCAAGAAACACATCAAAGTTTTTTAAATTCAGGTAATCTAATATTGCCTTTAAAATTCCTGAATCTTCTAATCTACCATCATATTCTTTTAGGGCAAGTAATGCTAGATCTCTGGCCACTCTATATGATGATCCCTCATCTCCGATCTTCCACCCCCAATTTCCAGCGTAATATTTCTTTCCATTTAAATATCCATAAACATTACATCCTGTACCTGCCACTACCAATATCCCATTACCACCACGTGTAGCTGCATATAGAGCTATATGAACATCATGCTCAATACGAAATCTATATCCGCGAAACAATTCACTAACAACACTTCTTAATCTTACTCTATCAATTTCAGTGTTCATTGCAGGCAATCCTATAGTAATATATTCAATTTTAATTTCTTCCTTAATACCCTGTATAAGAGAAGAGAATAACTTTAATAGATTCTCTCTAACTTTATCTAATCCTATATTATGGTAATTTACAGGTCCCTCAACAGCATAGGATAGAATATTTAGGTTAGGGATTTGTAGTAATACTCCTCTAGAATATGTACCGCCACCATCAATTCCAATAACTGTATGTATCATCGCAATCCTCCAAGAAAAATAAATACTTTTACTTATTTTGTATTTATTCTGTATTATCTTATAAATACTCTATCGTTGTAATTAAAACCTACCTTTACATAGAAAAGCCTATTAGAAATGTATGTTAAAAATATATTTGCTTCATTAAAATATAGTCTTGAATATAATTACGTATTGGTGATAATCTTTGACGAGGAATAGATGGTCACCAGCTCTTTCCAAGACTGCCGCTTTGGTTGTTGCTATAATTATTATTATTGCTGTTATTGGTGGTGCTTGGTGGTATCTTTCTCAACCTACACCAACACCAACAGAAACAACACCAATAGAAACAACACCACCAACAGAAAAAACTACACCACCAACAGAAGAAACAACACCACCTGCTGAAGAGACAACGCCTGCTGGAGGGTTTGCTGGTACAATTTTAGTTGGAACAACAATTTCTGAAAAAGGTAAGTATGTTCATGAAGGAGAACAGGCTAAAATTGGATTTCTAACAGCAATTAAGTGGGTTAATGAATATCATGGTGGTGTTAAGGTTGGTAATAAGGTATATAAGCTGGAGCTAAAGTGGTATGACGATGAAAGTAGCTCCGATAGAGTTCCAGAGTTAATGAGCAAATTAATTGAGGAAGACAAAGTTAACTTCATCCTACTACCGTACTCCTCTGGATTAACAAAAGCTGCAGCTCCAGTTGTAGAATCTCATAAGGTTATTGGTCTTAGCCATGGTGGAGCAAGCGACACTATTTTCCAAGCAGGATATAAGTACATTGTTCAGGTACTTTCACCAGCAAGTAAGTACTTTGAATCTGTTGTTGATATGCTTGCACAGCAGCACGACCCAGATGTTAAAGTTGCATTAATTTATGAGAAAGGAGCATTCGCGATGATGTGCGCGTCAGGTGCCAAGGCTGCTCTCGAAAAAGCGGGAATACCTGTTGTCTATGAATTTAGCTATGAGAAGGGTGCTCAGGAGTTCGGTTCAGTAATTAATGAGGCTATGGCCGCTGGTGCAAATGTATTGATTGGTGGTGGACACTTCGCAGATAGTACAGCATTAGTTAGCCAAGCATGGCAGTTAGGTTGGAAGTTAAAGCTAGTTTCAGTTCTTGTAGCACCTACATTACCAGAATTCTACGAGCAATTACAAGAAGCTGCTAACTGTGTAACGGCTCCAGCCCAGTGGGAGATTGGAGTAGCATATTCCCCTGAAGCTGCTTCAAAAGTTGGATTAGAATGGTTTGGACCAACAAATGAGGAATATATTAAACTCTTCAAAGAGGTAAGTAAGGAAGTACTTGGTAAAGAGATGACGCCTGATTATCATGCTGCGGAGGCAAGTGCCACAGTACTATTCTTAGTTAAAGCTATCGAAGATGCTGGAAGTATAGATACAGATGCTGTTAGAGAAGCTATGAATCATATAAACATGATGACATTCTTCGGCGTAAGTAAGATTGATCCAGAAACTGGATTACAGATTGGGCATCAGATGATTGTTGTACAGTGGCAGAACGGTGAGAAGAAGATTGTTTGGCCTCCAGAGGCTGCACAGACTGAACCAATCTATCCAGCTCCTAATTGGTGGGAGAGATAAAAAGCATTTTTAATGCCCCCTCTCTTTTTATTAATTTTTTTATCATTAGTTAATTACATACAAATTTTTATTGTATTATCTCTATTTTTTATATCATTATAATAAAAAATAATTAGTGAAGTGTTGGTCGGGGGATACTATGAATATTAGCCTATTAGTTATCAATATAATTAACGGATTAATCTGGGGGGTGATTCTTGGTGCTGCAGCTATGGGACTGACGCTTCTCTGGGGTGTCATGAAGGTTGTCAATATTGCCCACGGAGAGACGCTACTTATGGGTGCTTACTTAACAGTAGTATTATATGCAAGTCTTCACTTGGATCCTCTGGTGGGGATGACATTAGCGTTAATTATTGGTTTAATTGTTGGCGCGATAGTATACTGGGCATTGCTACATAAGTTAATTGGTAGGGTTGAGATTATTACACTTAAAACTGAGATGTCGACACTACTCATAATGTTCGCACTTAGCATTGCATTACTAAACTATTATTACTATGTTTTTGGCGGTGAACCGAGGGGAGTAGGGACATGGAGAATTGGAGCGAGCAGTTTTATAAGCCTAGGCTTTATGAACATTAGAACTAACAATATATTTGCAGCTATAATTAGTATATGCTCAGTGATAGTTGTTCACTTACTGCTTACCAAGACTATGCTTGGTAAAAGTATTAGAGCTGTTATGCAGGATGCTCAAGCAGCATCACTTGTAGGTATAAATCCAGTTATGATTAAGTTACTAACTAGTGTTATATCTATTGGTTTGACAACATTTGCAGGATTCTCAATATTAATGTATGAAGTAGCGATTACACCAGAACTGGCATATAAATATGCGCCTATAGGATTCGTTACTGTAGTCTTAGGAGGATTAGGTAGCGTACTTGGTTCATTTTTAGGTGGTATAATACTAGGGCTTATCTATGGAATTTCAAAATTCGTCTTCTCAACATTACTGTCACCAACATATTCCGATCCATTAGCACTTGCTGTAGTATTTCTTGTGCTAGTTTTAACATTATTATTCAAACCTGAAGGTTTGTTTGGTAGGAGAGGGTAGGAAGGGGTAGATAACATGAAGATAGGATTTGAGGATATCCTTGAGTATTTAAAGCGTCCGACACTAGCTATAATACTCATCGTAATAATTGCTATCGGTGCTATGAGAGCATTCCATGTCACAACACTAGATACTCTAATACTTCTTTCATACTTCATTGGTGTAGCAGCATCTCTAAATATTATAATGGGTTTTGCAGGGTATGTCAGCTTTGGTCATGCGGTTTTTATAGGCATAGGAGCCTACATATATATGCTTAGCGTATATTTCAACCCTCTCTTAAATACACTACAACACAGTGGGTTTGGAGTAGGAATTATTATAGTCTCTATTTTAGCAGCGATTGTAGCTGCAATTGTAGCTGGAGTAGTTGGTGGTGTAGTATTAAGGCTTAGAGGGGCATTCTTCGCGATTGCAACAATAGGGCTAGATTTTACGGTACTCTATATTATTAAAGCAGTAGTACCAGATCTAGATCCAGACTACTTCTTTGGTGCACAGATAATTCTACCGAAACGCTGTATAGTTAGTAAAAGTGATATATTTAATGCTATCTATATTACACTTATAGCAGTTATGATTACAAACTATATTATTAAGAGATCGAGGTTTGGTGCTGGGCTAGTAGCTATAAGAGAAGATGAAGATGCTGCTGAATCGCTGGGAGTACCGACAGCTAAATATAAGACCTTAGCTTTTGCATTAAGCGCCTTCTTTACAGCAATGTTGGGTGCAATATTCTTCTTGAATGGCGGTGGTGTTGATGAGATGGCATTCAGCCTTGGTAAATCTATAGATATGATTGTTATGATTATTATTGGTGGTCTTGGTACCGTGATCGGTCCGATAATTGGTGGAATTATATATTACTGGCTATATGATACACTACTAGTGCACTATCCAGGTGTAAACCTAATAATACTAGGTATAATTGTAGCACTAATTATTCTATTCGCTCCAGAAGGAATAGTTGGAATCATACGAAAACGTACTTTTAGAGGATTAAAGTTAAGGGATCTTCTGGAGTGATGAATTATGAGTGTGTTATTACGTGTGGAAAATGTGACTAAAAGGTTCGGTGGACTGGTCGCTGTAGACAATGTTAGTTTTACACTAGAGAAAGGAGAGTTTTTAGGGTTAATTGGACCTAATGGCGCTGGAAAAACAACATTATTTAACGTAATTAACGGCGTGTACAAGCCGGAGGAAGGAAGAATAATCTTTAAGGGCATAGATATCACTAAGAAACCTGCTCATCAAATAGCAAGGCTAGGTGTTGCGAGAACTTACCAGGTTGTTAAGCCATTTAGTGATATGACGGTAGTCGAAAATGCGATGATTGGCGCGTTATTCGGTAAGAAAGCTGGTAAAATTTCTATAACTGAAGCTAGAGATATTGCGATGAATATGATTGAGCTGGTTGGTTTAAAGGATAAAGCTGAAGTACTTGCCGCTTCATTAACATTACATGAGAAGAAGAAGCTTGAGGTTGCTAGAGCATTATCTGCTGAGCCTGATTTGCTATTATTAGATGAGGTACTAGCGGGTCTGAACCCGAAGGAGATTGAGGAGAGTCTTAAGATTATATCCAGAGCTAAGGAAAAATTGGACTTTACTGTAATTATGGTTGAGCATGTGATGCATGCCGTTATGAACATTGCAGAAAGAATAATTGTACTCCACTATGGTAAGAAGATTGCTGATGGCTCACCACAGGAAGTTGCAAATGAACCTGAGGTTATAACTGCATATCTAGGTGAGCCTGAATTAGCATTAAAATTCGTTAAAAGACTTAGAAGGGAGGGGGAGTAAATGAGTTATCCACTTGAAGTTAGTGGGATAGACGCTGGATATGGAGAAGCACAGGTTTTATGGAACATAAGCCTTAAGGCTCTTGAAAAGGGTATTACTGTCGTCCTAGGAAGTAATGGAGCTGGAAAAACAACAACATTAAGAGTTATATCTGGAATACTGAAGCCTTGGAAGGGTACAGTAAAGTTTTTAGGTGAAGACGTTACAAATCTTCCCGCTCATAAAAGAGTTGAAAAAGGAATTGTTATGGTCCCAGAAGGTAGAAGATTATGGCCACAAATGACGGTATATGAACACTTGGAGTTAGGAGCCATAACAAAGAGAGCTAAGGAGAAATTCCAGGATAACCTAGAGAGAGTATATAATTTATTCCCTAGATTAAAGGAAAGGGAAACTCAGTTAGCAGGTACATTGAGTGGTGGAGAACGGCAGATGTTAGCTATCGCTAGAGCTTTAATGGCTGCTCCAAAAATATTGTTACTTGATGAGCCTAGTTTAGGTTTAGCACCGAAGCTAGTTATTGATACCTTCGCAGTTATCGAGAGACTTAGAGATGAAGAAAGGATGACTGTATTATTAGTTGAGCAGAATGTGCACATGGCTCTACAAATAGCTGATTATGGATATGTTATTGAACAAGGAAGGATAGTCATGGAAGGTAAGAAAGAAGAGATTGAGGAAAGCGACATGGTTAAGAGAGCATATCTTGGTATCTAAATCCCCCACCTTTTTATGTTTATTTGCTCTTTATTATTCTTATATACTATATTTACATAATTAATTTTTACCTTTAACTTCTTCTTGTTAAATTAAGCTAAATAGGAAATAATTTTTTAGACTTTTGTAATTCTGGAGGTGTATATAAATGCTTGATGGTATTAAAGTTTTAGATTTTTCGCGTGTACTCGCTGGGCCATTTGTCACTATGATTCTCGGTGATCTTGGAGCAGACATAATTAAGGTTGAACCTCCAGGTGGCGATGAAACAAGGCAGTGGGCGCCATTCGTAGATGGCGAGAGTGCATACTTCATGAGTACAAATAGAAATAAAAAAAGTATCGTCATTGATTTAAGACGTGATGAAGGTAAGGAGATCGTATATAAACTAGTGAAGACTTGTGATATCGTTGTTGAGAACTTTAGGCCTGGAGTTGTCGAGAAACTTGGTATAGATTACAATACTCTAAGGAAGCATAAAGAGGACATTATATATTGTAGTGTAAAAGGTTTTGGTACGAAAGGTCCATATGTACATAAACCAGCATACGACATTATTTTACAAGCAATGAGTGGACTTATGGCTACAACTGGTGAAGAGGGTAGACCACCAGTTAGAGTTTCGTTCGCTTTAGTTGATATATTCGCTGGATTATTTGCAGTAAATTCCATTCTGGCAGCTTTATATGAGAGAGAGAAGACTGGAAAAGGAAAGCATATTGAGGTGTCGTTATATGATAGTATAGTATTTGCTATGAGTTATATTCCAATGATATATCTCTTGAGTGGACAAATGCCAAGAAGGTTGGGCTCTGGACATCCATCAATAGTACCATATCAAGCATTTGAGTGTGCTGATGGTAAATATATTATTGTTGCTGCTGCTAATGATAGATTTTGGCAAAGATTATGTGATATACTTGGACGTGAAGACTTAAAGAATGATGAGAGATTTAAGACTAACCCAGATAGAGTTAGGAACAGAAATATTTTGATACCAATTTTAGAGGAAATATTTAGAACAAGGCCAAGGGATGAATGGACTAAGTTATTAGAGAAGGCTGGAGTTCCATACGGACCAGTATACTCCTTAGATGAAGTATTTAGAGACCCGTATATTGTAAGCTCTGGTATTGTTGGAACTATAAAGCATGAGAAGCTTGGGGAGATTAAGCAGCTGCTTTACCCAGCTCTATTTAATGGACAGAGATTACCGCCAAAGTCGCCACCACCCATTATGGGGCGTCATGCAATAGAGATCTTAAAGGAATTAGGATATTCCGCTGATGAAATTCAAAGATTAATTAAGGAAAATATTATTTGCTGTAGTGATTAATTCATCTCTTTTAATGTAAAGCTTTTTTATCAAATTTTAAATTTATTGCTAAATTTAGATGAATTATACTTAATAAATATTCTAGTAAAAATTTAGCTTCAATAATCCTTTTATATAGGGTTTTTCGGAGGGAGTAGATTATGGATTTTGAATTTACTGAAGATGAAATTCGGTTTAGAGATGCTGTTTCAGAGTTTTGTAAGAAGTACATTGAGCCTATTTGGGTAGAAGTTGACGAGAAGAATGTTATTCCATATGAATTGATTAAGAGAATGGCTGATCAAGGACTGCTCTGTATACCAATTTCTGAGGAATATGGTGGTATGGGTGGTACATATTTGATGACAACAATTGCAGTTGAAGAAATTGCTTATCACGATCCAGCTGTAGCTATAGCGGTATATGCTCTATTAAATAATGGTTGGCCACTAGCTTTAGAGCTATACGGTACGGAAGAAGCTAAGAGTGAAATATTACCTAAAGTTGCTGCTGGAGAAGCATTCTTTGGAATAGCATCTACAGAGCCACATGGTGGTTCAGATGTTGCTGGTATAAAGACATTCGCCGAAAAGAAAGGTGACGTATGGATCTTTAATGGTGAAAAAGCATTTATTAGTGGTGTTAGGGAGTCTGTGGAGCTTCCTTGGGGTGGTGGATGGTTTTTAGTTGCTAAAACTGGATCTAGAGAATGGGGACATAAGAATATAACTGCATTCGCGTTATTAGCTAAGAAGGATGGTAAGAGGAAGGAAGGCTTTAAGGAAACGATTTATGAGGAAATTGGTAGAGGAGGATTAAGCACAGGTGGATTTATACTAGAAAACTATGAGCTTGAAGATAAGTATAGAATTGGTGACGTTGGTAAAGGATTCTATCATGTTATGGAAGGCTTTAACTTAGCGAGAATATTAGTCGCCGCTGCATGTATAGGTGCTACGAAGTGGGCGTTAGACCAAGCTGTTGAGTGGTTAAAGAATAGAAGATTATTCGGAAGAAAAGTATCTTCCTTCCAGGGTATCTATTTTAAGTTTGCAGAATTATATGCTGATTGGGAAGCTGCAAGATGGTTTGTATATAGAGCAGCATGGCTAGCTGACAAGATATACTTAGAGAAGGATCCAAAGTATAATATTAAGGATTTAAATGTACCTGTAGCATTAGCTAAAATGAGGGCACCAGAAACAGCTGCAAATGTATTTGAGGAAGTTATGAAGTGGTTTGGAGCATATGCTTATACTAAGGAGTGTAATGTTTACAGAGGTTGGCTAGGAACATTCTCTTATGTAATTGGTGCTGAAGGAGCACAAAACATAATGAGAATTATTATCGCTAGAGATATTATGGGTAAAGAAGCTTTAAAGGAGTAAAAATACTCCTTTACCTTTTTATTTAATTTAGAGGGGGACTTTTATGAAGATTCTTGTTCCAATTAAGTTAACTTATGATGTATCACAATTAAAGTTTGATACATCAACAAATACTCCATTATTAGATGCATGTCCAAAAGTAATTGGAGATGCTGATAAGTGCGCTCTTGAAGAGGCTATTAGGCTTAAAGAGAAATATAGTGCTGAAGTAGCCGCTGTAACCATTGGAGATACACAAGAGCATTATAGGATCATTAAGGATGCATATGCGATGGGTGCTACAGCTGGATATGTAATTAAGATTTCCAATAGTGAAGAACTTAGTGTAAATATTGTAGCTGAACTGTTGGCGTCACTATATCAAAAGACTGGGCCTTATGACTTAATAATTTTGGGTTCGGGCTCGTCTGATACGCATTCGTCATTTTTAGGTGCACTTTTATCAGCTAAATTAGGCTTACCAATAATTACTGGTGTAGATAAGCTTACAGTTGAAGATGATAAAGTGCAGGGAGTATCTACAATGGAGGATGGTACATACACATTTAATGGTGAACCACCATTGATTATAACGGTTACTTCAGAGGCTAATGAACCAAGGATACCTACATTGAGAGATATTCTTAGGTCAAAGCGGATGCCTATAAATGAATTTTCAAGTGAGGATTTGGGTGTTGAAATTAGTAAGATTGAGATTACTGATGTTAAGAGGTATGTGGTCGAGAGGAAGAGAATCAAGTTTGAAGCTGACGATGAAGAGAAGATGAAGGAAGCCGTTGAGAAGTTGATTGAAAGTCTTAAGAAGGAGGGGGTGATTTAATGAAGATACTCTGTTATGGAGAGGATATTTCTTGGTTTAAACAGTTTTTGACAGCAGTTGATAAAATACATGGAGAAGCAGCTGCTGTTACAACAAAGCCGGATATTGCTGAGGAAGTATCTAAATATTATGAGAAGGTATATGTAGCTGATGTAGGTATATTTAACCCAGAAGTTTATGGTAAATTTGTAGCTAAGGTTGCAGATGAAGTTAATCCTGATGTCTTTATAGCGCCATGTACAAACAAAGGTAGGGTAGTCACAGGAATGTATTCAGGTCTTAAAGGGACGGCATGTGTTAGTGACGTTATGGATTTAGGAGTCGAAGGTGATACATTGGTTGTAACTAGACTTGTATATGGAGGAACAGCTAAAGCTACTATAAAGGTTAAGCCTCCAGTATCTATCTGTATAAGCCCCGGTGCATTTAAAGAAGGGGAAAGAACAGTCAGCGGCCAAGTAGTAAATGTTGATTTTAAAGTTGAGTCTAAAGTTAAAGTTGAGTTTAAGCCAAAGGAAGTAACTGGTAATGAGCCAGATAAAGCTGATGTAGTAGTTGTTGCTGGTCGTGGAGTTAGGAATAAAGAGGATTTGAATATGATTATGGAGCTTGCAAATGTACTTCATGGTGCATGGAGTGTAACAAGGCCACTAGCAGCAGATTATGGATGGACAGATACATGGATAGGAATCTCAGGGTTAGTAATTACGCCAAAGCTCTATATAGGTGTCGGAGTTTCTGGACAGCCACATCACATAATTGGAGCTAGAGGATCAAAGGTAATAGTGGCTATAAACAAGGATCCTGAAGCTCCAATATTTGAAGAAGCAGATTATGGAATTGTAGGCGATCTATATAAGGTTCTTCCACTCCTAATTAAGAGATTAAAGGGGGAGGCTTAACCTAAATTCCTTTTTTATAAGATAGCATACATTTTATATATTTCTAACATCTTTTTAGGTATTAACATTATTATCTATAGGTTACACTATAGCGTTATTTGGTGAAATATCCTTGGATATTAAAATAAAGAGTCTTGAGGAGTATCTAAAGAGTATTCTTGGTGATGTAAAGATTATTAAGATAGAGCATCTTGGAAAGGAAATTTATACGGATGAAGATGTTAAAGGTTATGGATACGGTGAACCACTACTAATCCACGTTAAAGTGGGAAGTGAAGATAAAAAGCTGGTTTTAAGTACAATAAAACCTGGGGGATTTGGACATGAAGATTTCTCTGATAGAGCAAAAATTATTCTTTGGAATCATAGATATTATAATAAGCTTCCTAAGCATGCTAAATCTGTAGATGTAGGATTTTTCTCACATGATGGTAAGTTGTATTCCGTTAGTGATGCTGAGGAGTTCTTTCAGTTAGTAGAGTATGTTGAGGGTAGAGAGTATTTCTATGATTTAGATAGAATGGGTAGGGAGGAGGGTCTTTCTAAGCTTGATGTAGATAGAGCTATAGCATTATCAGACTATTTAGTTGAAATACATAGTTTGAAGAATGAGGATTATGGTTTGTATAGACGTAGGATTCGAGAACTGATAGGTCATGGAGAGCAAATTATGGGTCTAATAGATTCTTATAAAGGTGATGAAGACTTTTTAGAGCCTAATGAGCTACAGAGAATTGAGGAAAAATGCTTAAGATGGAGATGGAAGCTTAAAGATAAAGGTTATAGATTATGTAGAGTACATGGAGATTTCCACCCATGGAATATAAAGTTTAGAGAAGGAGTTGACTTTTCAGTTTTAGATAGAAGTAGAGGAGAATGGGGTGAAGCTGCAGATGATGTATCCGCATTAACAATAAACTACCTATTCTTCTCATTAATATACTATGGTGAATTTAAAAAACCATTCCGTAAGCTGTGGAACATATTTATCGAGAACTATCTTAATAAGACGGGAGATGAAGAATTACTTAAGGTTATACAACCATTTTATGCATGGAGAGGATTAGTTGTTGCTAGTCCAATATGGTATCCAAACTTGGAGTATAAAATTAGGAGAAGCCTATTCAACTTTATAAACAATATTCTTGATGCTGAGATCTTTGACTATAAGAATGTAGATACTTATCTGAGGTGAAAAATGTCGTGCCAAAACCGTTTGCTGTCTGGCTTACTGGATTACCGTCCTCAGGAAAATCGACTATAGCTAGAACGTTGTCTAAAAAACTTGAGGAATTTGGATTTAAAGTTCAGATCTTAGAATCTGATGAAGTTAGGAAACTATTGACTCCTAGTCCTAGATATGATGAGAGAGAAAGGGACTATTTTTATAGAGCACTTGCTGTAATAGGAAAATACTTAATAGATAATGGAATAAACGTAATTTTCGACGCTACAGCACATAAAAGGAGATATAGGGATTATGCTAGGGAATTAATTGAGAAGTTCATTGAGGTATATGTATTTTGTCCTATAGATATTTGTATTGAAAGGGATAAGAAGGGTCTATATAAGTTAGCAATGGAGGGGAAAATAACAACGCTTCCAGGACTACAGGTGCCATATGAAGAACCATTAAATCCTGAAGTTAAGGTTGATACCTATAAGGAAAACCTAGATGAAATTATAAGTAAGATAATCGCTACAATAATTAAAAAGTTAATAGAGTAATAATTGGAAACTTCTTTTCTATTACGATACTTGTATTTTAATGGAGGTAGAGAAAGATAGATTAAAAAATTTATAGTAGAACTTTCTTTGCAGCCTCTGTAGCCTTATCGGATAATTCCTTATCCTCCTTAAAAACGTGTACAGAAACCCCGTTGATCTTTAATCCTTCCTCCTTATCTGGTTCAAAGCTAAGTGTAATGTTTACTATTGCCTCCTTTGGAATCTTTAGTTCATCAACTATAACTTTAAATAACTCAGAATTTATGTTTGAAATCTTTTCATTAACCTTCCCAGAGTCTAGCTCACCTTTTTTATAGTAATCGCTGAGTGTTGCGTTAATAACTCTACGTAGCTTAATCGCATAACCACTAACTCTTACGTATCCGGTTCTTGCCTCCATTATACTCACCATATACGTAAGAATGTATTATACTATAAATATCTTTCAACATATTATATAATATTATATCTATTAGACATAATAATAAATAATAATAAGCTATTATACATTACAGAAAAACCTTAATAGCTATTGCAATACATTAATATTATGACGATGATTTAACTACCCGGGCCTGACCATAAATTGGGATGATGAATTCAGCCTTATATGAGTCCCGGCAGGAAAAGACTATTGTAACTAATTTCAGTGTAGTTGAAGATGAGAGAGACGATAAAGGAAGGAGTATTTATTGCTTGGAGAAAAATTGCGTCCAGAACTCGCGATTTATCTCGAAGATTAGGGTTAAAGCTAATTTTTCTTAGAGGTTTTCCACCGTATATCTATGAAACTTTAAAATTGCCACTTGATATTTTGAGCAACGCGAAAATCGTTTTTCTACAAATTCCTCAAGGATTATTACTATTTGATGGAATTATGCTTAAGAAGATTTATGACTATTTCTTAGTTGCTGATGTACATACTGGATTCCTATTACCAGATAGTTATAAGCTTAAGGTTTTAAATTTACAGTTTAAATCTTTACTGAGATTCGTTGACTTGATAATAGTTCATAATTATGATATTGTTAACTTTATTAGTTCAGAACTGAGGGATAAAGTACACGTGCTTTATGACCCACCAATCAACTACTTTAAGTGGCGTGGCTTCGGTGATTATATTATAATTCCATCTAGTGGTCACTCCGATGAACCTATAGATATAGTTATTAGGTCCATAGAAAAAGCTGGTGTTTTCGATAGAGTTTATATAACAGGTCCTCACAAACCGAGAAAAATGAAGTTAGGAAAAATTAGCATTATATTTACTGGCTTTCTACCACTAGACAAATACTTAGAGCTTGTTAGTAACTGCAAACTGCTTATTGCCCTCTCTAGTAGAGAATTTTCATTTCTAAGAGCAGCTTGGGAGGCGCTATGTAGCAATACACCATTTATACTTAGCTACACAAGAACCTTAAGAAAGATATATTCTACTCTTCCGGTATGGGCATTTATAAAAACACATTCTACTGATCATATTACTAGGTCAATAGTTACAGCATATAGAAAGTATGATGAGTTAGTCCAGTCAATTAGTGCTTTACGCAAAAAACTTATTGAGCACGCAGAAAGACAGCTAGATGAACTATTAAAGATAGTTTCCACTAGGATTTCTTAGACTCTATATTTATCCTCCTAAGTATTCATTATTTTTAGAATGCGTGTATTTATATTAGCCTTAGATGGTCTAGATTATAAGCTGGTTACCAAGTGGTCCTTAAGAAATTTAATGCAAGTAAAATATGGCTATATCACGTTAGATCGAGAGTATTATATGCCTGGTGAAACTATGCCGTATACTCCTATTGTTTGGGGCTCATTTATAACTGGAAAACCGCCACATGAGCATAAATCTAGGTTACTACTTTCAACAGATATGGGTTTTGTAAATTTCCTAAGACAGTTACCAGTAATTAGAAATATTAAGGGCAAGCGGGATTTATTAGAAAAACTTGGTTTTCCACCATGGTTATACATGCATATTGCAAATAAGGATGATTTAGGTACTGAAACAATTTTTGATATTATAGAAGACTCTGTAGCTATTTGGGTTCCATCATATAATCCATGTGATAATCTATATTGGGCTTTAAGAAAAGCTATGAAAAAAGGTATTAAGGAATATGAAAGATGTATATGGAGAGTACATAGAGTTAGGTATCTGGAGATGATTAGGCAACTTAAGAGAGTTAAAAACTGGAGTTTATTCATGGCATATTATGATTTAGCTGATTTACTTGGACATATCTACATATCAAAAAAGAGATACAAACTTTATATCGCGTATAGAAAGCTTGATAAACTTGTGAATGAGGTAAAACGGATGATCCCAAACGATACATTTTTCTTGATAGTTAGTGATCATGGAATGACGTATGAAAGAGGTAGTATATTTGGTAAACATAGTGATTATGCATTTTGGAGTTTCAATATGGATATTACTCAAACTCCAAGAGAAATAACCGACTTTTATAATATAATATTAAGTTTAATAAATAGGTAGAGTGTATTATTTGGAAGTTTTAAACTTATTCGTTAAATTTTAATTCTGTATAAAGAAAATGAGGGTTTGTATAGTTGCTGTCGATGGATTAGAATATCGAATCGTAGAAAATCTTAATTTAAAAAACTTAATGCAAAACTCTTATGGTACATATCCGGTTGCTGCTGATAGGTACAATACCCCTAGCTTATGGGCATCCTTCATTACAGGTCTACAACCAGAAGAACATGGAATAAAAATGTTCGTTGAAAGACGATGGGGAATACATAAACTTAAGAAACTTATTGAATCACTTAAGCTACTAGGTTTAGCTAGGAGATTTACGAGATCAAAAATTGGATATAAGGTTTTTCCGATTAAGCCACCAACTGTTAGAGGCAAGTTTAAGACTATATTTGATTACGCCAAGAAGCCATTACCATATAATGTTTTTTCATACAATGAGGAAGAAGAGCAATTTAAATTAAGATATAACTTCAGTATTACAAAAGTGTTGGAAAAGAAATATTTACGTAGGGTTGCCGTTTTAAAGTGGTTTGAATTAACTAAAAAACTGATGAACAATTTCTTAGATTTGCTTACATTGAGAGATTGGGATTTAGCTATGACACACCTCTATATCACTGATTATATTGGTCATGTCATGTGGGGCACGAGAGAATTTATAAAATCCTATTATCTTGTGGATAACTTTGTCAAAACAATTCATGAAGTAATTCCAGATGAAACTTTACTTCTAATTGTAAGTGACCATGGTATGTGGGGAGGTAAACATTCTGACAAAGCTTTCTACAGTTTCAACAAAAATATTAGTTGGAAACCATGCTCGATTACAGATTTTTATCCTAAAATAATTTCATGGCTAAAAGGGATCTTTTAGGTAATTTTTATCTTAAAAAGCATATTGGAGTATGTTTATGAATCTGTTCACAGTACTTTAATTTTATATAACGATATTTAATCGGATTAAGCTTAATTTTGTATTCACTCATTACAATATAGCACCATATATCTAGGAAACTTGGTATGTAAATCCCATATCCAACTGTATATTTAAATACAGACTTTGCGCACTCCCAAAATGTGTGAATGAGATCTGGATCTAAATTTAGTCCACCGACATGATAGACTACTCTACCACCACGTTTTAACTTATCCTTTAGTAAACTTAGAAACTCTCTAGTGTACAGAATGTTTACTTCACTGCCTTTTAATGCTTCATCCCGGATATCAGTTAGATCTCCAACTATTAAATCAAATCTCTCTTGAGTATTTGCTATATATTTATGTGCATCCATATTGATAAGCTCAACATACTTATCATCAAATATTCCTGCAGGAACTTCAGGGATATATTCTTGTACTATATTAGTTACTTCAGGGTCGATATCCACAACTTTTATGTTAGCACTTGGAAGAACTTTTCTTATTTCTCTAGCAGCCCCGCCATCGCCACCACCTAATACTAAAATCCTACGGTAGTAATGCTTAACTACAGGATGAATAAGCCCTGTATGGTATATTTCCTCGTCATATACTGTAAATTGAAGTACTCCATCTAGAATTAGTGTTTTTCCGAATGGTGTTTCAGCTACACAAATTTCTTGATACTTACTCTTCCCTCTATATAGAATTTTCTTTATTGGGTATGAGAGATAAATAATATTACCGCTTATTATGTGTGCAGGTTCTAAGTGATATTTATCATTCATTTCTCCATTACTTCTTCCTTCTTAAATATAAAGCCTCTCTGTCTAACTATTTTCCTTACACGTTTGGGCTTTAATGCTGATATAATTATATCGGTAGCTTTTAATGCTTTCTCATACTCATCACATGCAAATACATCAATAGCTACGTAATTATATTCTGGCCATGTATGAATAGAAATGTGACTAGCAGCTAGTAGTGTAACTGATGTATACCCCATAGGAGTAAATTTATGGTATAACGTTCCGAATGATTTAAGCCCGCTTTCAGACACCGCCTTTGCAACGAGCCGGTTTAGGTATATAGCATCATCTAGTATTTTAGTGTCACAGCCATACAAATCAACTATTATATGAATACCTTTTATCGCCTTCATCTCTACACATACTCTCTAATCTCCAATTATAGGTAGCTATTTAATAATACCCCCCCTTAAATATAAGTATTTCTCTCTTTAGGAAAGAAAAATATATTTATTATGATAAACATTCATTTCAGTTGCAAAAAGATTATATAAATGATAACCAGAATAGTTAGGGTTAAATACAAAGCTAGCAGTAACTTTATATCTTAATCCAGTAGACTCGCAATGAAACTTACTTTATAAAAGTTGCTACAGTCGATATCTGCTGATAAAGGAGAATAATTAAGTACTATGTTTTAATGTATATGGTAATAGTTTTGTTTATTATATAGCAATAATTTGTTTTGGGTGGTTATTTTTATGCATAGAATATATCCATGGAAATCTAGGGAAATTAGAAGTATTATTGATGATATTTATAATAAAATTATTGATGATATTCTAAAAGCTAGGATTAATCGTGTTTTAGTTCTATGTAGCGCTAGTGGTGAATCTGTATTTGAAATTGCTAGAAGATTAGAGGCTCGAGGGTTATTAGGTTATGAGATTATAGGCTTAGAGTTAGATGAGGATTTAGTAAAGATTGCTGAGGATAAGCTTAGAAACCTAATTTTCAGGGGTAGAATTGAGTTTAAATGTGGGGATCCAAGTAGAATATTATATCCAAATGAGTATTTTGATGCAGTTATATATGAATCCATAGTGTATCCCTCTCCAAACCCTGTAGATATAGCTCAAGTCAATATATCTAGGGTATTAAGGAATGGCGGATACTTCATCTTAACAGATGTTCTTTTATTCGGTGATGAAGAATTTTATAAATCTATAGGGATTAAATATTACCATAAACTTAAACTTGAGGATTTTAAGAGAATAATGGAGAACTCTGGATTTAGAAATATAGTTATTGACGACATTACCGAAATTGCTAAGAAAGCGTGGAAAACGAAATTGGAGAATACGAAAGATGAGAAACTAAAACAAGTAATTAATAAGTTAATTAATGAAAAGTTAGGTGTTGAATTAAAGTATATTTATGTTATGGGTATTAAGAGCAAGGGATAAGTAAAGGCTATAGTAATTTCCAACTTATCATTTGACAGATGGTATAAAGAGACTTTATTATACTATAGGATTGTTATTCATTAGTAGCTAATGAAGTATGGAAAGTTTATCGTAGTTACTGAGAAGCCTAGTGTAGCTAGAAAAATTAGAGAGGTATTAAGAAGTAAAGGTATTAATGCAGTTGTTACTTCAACAAGAGGTCATATTATGGATTCTGAATTACCAAAAGGTTTTGAGTGGGGCCGTATAGACCCACTAAAAATCTTTTCTCTCGAGAAACTGGACATGGTTATTAGAGATAGGAAAACATATAATGAATTGAAAAGGGTATTTAGATCTACACCTGGAATTCTTGTTATAGCTACAGATAATGATTCTGAGGGTGAATTAATTGGTTATGAAATTTTAAGGATTTACCAAAGTATTAGAGGCAACGCTCCATTTAAAAGAATGAGGTTTAATAGTGTAGATCCAAACGAACTTTGGAGAGCGTGGAATAATTTAGAAAATGATTTAAATTGGAGATGGGTATTTAAAGCAATGTTTAGACAAAATTTCGACTTAGTTACTGGCGCGGCATTTACTAGATTATTAACTGAGTTAGCTAGAAAACATAGTAGGGTTAGATTAGTATCTTGGGGTAGTTGTCAAACACCAACACTATATTTTGTTGTAGAAAGAGAGAGGGAGATTGAGAGCTTTATACCTAAGCCATACTGGTATTTTCAAGCTGAAGTTAGAGTAGGCTTATATATGTTTACTTTGAGATCTGAACGAATTTGGGATGAGAAGAAGGCTAATGAGCTATATGAGAAGCTTAAGAGTGTTAAATATGGAGTTATTAGAGACTACATCGAGAATGTAGGGATAGTTAAACGTCCACTGCCAATTATGACTGACTACTTACTTGTTGATTTAGTTAAAATTACAAAGTTATCTGCTTCACGTATTCTTAACTTAGCTGAGGAATTATATAGTGAAGGTTATATTTCATATCCGAGAACAGAAACTGATAAATATAGTCCTGATTTCAATTTCTCGACACCTCTTCAAGCAGTTTTAAATTCCGCTATTGGAGATGTACGTAGGTATTTAATTTCTACACCAAATCCAAGAAATGGTAGACATGATGATAAAGCACATCCACCAATATATCCTATAAGGCCATATCCTATAGATAATGGTCATAAATGGGTTATCTGGGAATATATTGCTAGAAGATTTGTGGCGAATGCATATTCTAGGGATGCTAAAATTGTACATCAAGGAATTACAGCACTAATAGGGGAAATTGAATTTAAAGCATCAGGGATGAGATTTGAACAAGAAGGATTTTATAGAGTATTTCCATATTTTAAGCCCAAGGAAAATCCACTTCCATATCTTCCAGAGGGAACAAGAATAGAGGTGATAAGCATTAAGATGAGAAAGGGAAAAACCCAGCCACCAAAAAGGTATAGTGAAGCAGATTTACTAAGCTTACTAGCTAAGCATGGTATAGGAACTGATGCAACGAGGGCAACATTTCCAAAAATAATTCTCGATAGAAAATATGCTATTAAAAAGAAAGGGAAATTTGTACCAACAGCATTAGGTAAGAAATTTATTGAAGCATTAGAAGTTGTTGATAAAAAGTTAGTTACACCCGACACAAGGAGATATGTCGAAGCTCTCATGAAAGATATAGAGAATGGAAAAATCATGATGAATGATGCTTTTAAGAAAGCGGTACGTGAATATAAAAAGTTATTTGAGGAGTGTATTAAGGAGTGTAGCAGGATAAGTGATAAGTTAAAGGAAGGAATAACTAATACAGTAAGTAATGATGCTAAGAACCCCTAAAAATACAGTTTTGACTTTTATTTGGAGTATGTAGAAAGAAAAAGACGATTAATATTAAACTTCGACTTCTCTAAAACATCATATTAAGTGTTTTTTGAGTTAGGATTAATATCATCAGAGCAACAATCTCTTTTTGATGAAAATTGAGGATTATAGTTTTGGTAGAATAAAGATTTCAGGTAAGGTATATACAAGTGATGTAATTGTATTTCCAGATAGAGTGTTGTCAAATTGGTGGAGAATCGAGGGACATAAGCTTCATATTAAGGATTTAGATGAAGTAATTAAGTATAAACCTGAAATTTTAGTAATTGGCACAGGAGCATATGGTGCTATGAAAGTACCAAATGACGTTATTGAGGAATTAAATAGGCTAGGCATTAAAACTGAAGTGTATGTTACCGAAAAGGCTGTAAAAAAGTTTAATGAATATATTTCCGGCGGTAAGAGGGTATCTGCCGCCTTACACTTAACGTGTTGATTAAAGTTGTTAATCTTAATAATAGTAGGGTTATAAGAATACTTTATTGAAAGAAAGAATCCTATCGCTACTTTATATGGTGATTCTTTCGCTGGTTATACACCATCTATTGAAGTTTAGTAATATAGATGGGGCTGCTCCAGTGACCCCAAATATTAAGCATTTCTCCTTATATTTTGGTAGGATATTGTCTAGTGTTCCATTTGCGAATACACTTCCGGTGATTAATGCTATATCACTCCAATCGATTATTTCTTCATCTAGCTCGGCAGGTTCTATGGTTACACCAAACATGACTTTACCTATATTGTCTGGATCTGCATCTGCAACTCTAACTTTAAAATTAGCTTTAGCTAATGCTTTTAGAAATGCAGGTTGATATCCTATTAATCCTACTTTCTTAATATCACCTAGTAATTGTAAATGCTTAGCTAGCTTATCACCACAAATTTCTGGGGTTTCATCTTTACAGTGAACGGTTTTATCAGCTATATTAAGATACGCTGCTACAGCATTAAGAACTGCAATAAATATGGCTCTATTCCATAACTTATTAATATCTAAGTTTAAAACTTCATTGATTGTACCATTGTATGACATAGGTGCACTCGTAAAAGCTTGTCCCCTGTATCCCTTAAATATAGCTTCAATCATAACCTCCTTTCCTCTTATTATCGCATATTCAGTTTCTGGATATTCGATTACAGGAACAACTCCAATAGCTTCTCTAGGTAACAGTGATTTAACAACCACTTTCTCGTCTAAAAGCTTATGTTGCTTAGATAAATCATATAATTTTTTAAAGAGAGTTTTTATTATCATGGTGATTCACCGAAGCCTTAATATAACGAATTGGGATTTTTACATAAATCTCATTTTGGGAATCTAAGTTTATATTTTCGAAGTTTTCATGATTTATATATGCTGATAATATGGTATTCTTAACTTTGATTATAATTTCATAGTAATGTCCTTTATCTTTAACTTCATATATCTTACCTTTAAATGTATTAAATTCTATATTAGGCTTAACATTCGATATTAAGATATGATAAGGAGAAATCGTAACAGTAACATCCACGTTACTATGGTAATCATCTACTGGAACAAGAAGTTGTAAATCTCCACATAATACTTTAGCAAGTCCAGAGCTTAATACTTCGACAATCCTCCCCTTGAAGATATTAAGCTTATATATTGCTGATGAAATTGCGGGTAACACATCTATATATGACCCTACACTTAATAGTCTACCTCTATCAATAACCGCTATTCTATCGCCAACCTCTTCAGCTTCATCGATATCATGAGTAACAAATATCGTTGTTAAACCTAGCTTCCTTTGAATTTCCTTAACCTCAAGCCTCAAAGCTTTTCTAAGACTTATCTGTAGATTATTGAAGGGTTCATCTAATAGTAATATATTAGGTTCGGTGACTAATGCACGTGCAATAGCTACTCTTTGCTGTTCACCACCACTTAACTTCTTCGGATACTTATCCCTCAATTTCCATATTCCTAACATTTTCATAGTTTCCTTTACCTTCTCCTCTACAACTGCTTTAGAAAAACCTCTTATTTTCAATCCATATGCTACATTATTATACACATTCATGTGTGGAAATAGAGCTAAAGATTGTGGTACATAGCCGATATTTCTTTTATATGGAGGAAGGTTATCAGCTACCTTACCATCTAAAATAACGTTGCCATTATACTTAGTTAATCCTGCAATCACGTTTAGTAGGGTTGTTTTACCAGCTCCATTCGGACCTAAAATCACCATAAGCTCTTTACTATCAACCCTTAAGTTTATATCATTCAAAATGTAATTGCTTATATGTCTCAGCTCTATACTTGTCAATCTAAATGTACCCCCATATCTTTAATACCCGGTTTTCAATTGACTCAAAGATAAGATAAAATATGTAGCATGATAATGCTAATATTAATATTGATGCTAATAATATATCTACTCTTAATGTAGTTTCTGCTACTAACATATAATATCCTAATCCAGAAGATAATGCTAACATCTCAGTAATGAAACATGTCTTCCAAGACATAGCTGCTTCAATTTTTAAAGCGGATAATATCGAAGGTAGAGAGAGAGGTAATAATATCGTATATGTCACCTCTAAATCACTTGCCCCCAATACTTTAGCTATCTTCACCAGCTCCGGATCAATACTCTTTAATCCTGATAAAGTATTGAAAATAACGGGTATAGATGAACAGAGAAAAACCATGAATATAGGAAGTAATTCATTAATACCTATCCATACCATTAATAATGGTAATAGTGCTAATACAGGAATTACAGCTATGAATGCTAGTATTGGATAAAAGGCTTCTCTTAAAGTTTTAAAGTAGGAGAGGAGAATCCCTAGAATAATTCCAATAAATACTCCTAGAGAGAAACCTATTATTACTCTCTTAAATGTAGTGAAGTACGCAATAATAAATTCTCTACTAATTAATAGATGGAAGAGTGTAGATATAACTGTCGATAATGGTGGAAACAAGGGTGAGTTAACTATATTTAGCTGAGTTATAGCCTCCCATATACATGCTATAAACAAGATTAATAATATTGAATTAAATTTTGGAGGCTTCATACTCTTCTACACTTATTAAAAAATCTTTATAAATAATTTGTGAAGCTTTAAAACCTTTCTCAAGAGCTCCATATTTTACAAGCAAATTAATGTATGTTTGAATTTGCTGCTCATCTATTTCATATGTATATTCTAAGTGTTTCATGCTCTCTAAAGCAGCTTCATATGCTATGCCCAACTTCTTAGCTACTATTCTCGCTGAATCTTCAGGGTTATTCTCTATGTAATTTAACGCTCTTACAGTAATCTTCACTAGTTTATATACGATATCGGGGTGACTCTCTAAATATTCCCTTTTAACAACAAGAACACTCCCAGGCATATTCGGCCATATATCTTGACTTCTAAGTAGTACATTCATCCCCTTAAGCTTAGCTAAAGTTACATAATGCTCTGGAAGAACTACAGCATCAATTTGCCCTGATATTAAAGCATTCAATGCAATATATGGAGCCATTTTTTTGACTTGTACGTTTAAATTATATTTATCCATTACAACCTTAAGGAGAAGCCAACAAGGTGACCCCGGTCCTGGACATACCACAACCTTATTATTTAACTCATTAATGTCTTTATATTCAGGTCTACTTACAATAGCATATCCATGTAAGTGTGTCATACATACTATTACAAGTGGTACTCCCCTCGAATATGCCATAACTGCGGGACCTAAACAAACCCATGCTACATTTACATCCCCCCTAGCTAGAGCAGCGGCCAACTCCAATCCAGTTTTAAAGGTAAGTAGTGTTGAAATATTGATACTCTCTTCCCTAAACCAGCCTTTATCTAGGGCGATCCAAGCAGCAGCGGCGTGATCATTAAATTCAACAGCCATACCCATTTCAACAGCTTTTATGGGGAATATATAAGTAGAGTATAGTACATATATTAAACCACTTATTATAAGTATGCAAATAATAATAACAGTAGTAGTTTTTAGTTTTACCCTGGAGAAATTGCTATATTTTGTAGACATTTTATAACCCTCTAAACTTTATAAGTTTTATTTACATTAATAAGTATTTGTAAACAATTTTATTTACTAGAAGTTAAATCATAATAGTGGTAAGGAGGATAATGGCTAGGAAATATGGCTTCCTAACAGAATTACAGTTTAAAGTTTTACAGTTGAGACTTAAGGAGAATTTATCACAGAGTGAAGTTGCTAAAATTCTGAATACTACGAGGGAAAACGTTGCCATAATAGAAAAAAGGGCTAAGAGGAATATACAGTTAGCAAAAGAAACTCTTTTAGCATATAAGCTTCTTATGTCTATAGCGAGAATAAAAATTAAACCCAATACACATCTTATGGATATACCTGGAATAATTGTAAGAACTGGTGATAATCTCGGAATTAAGTTAAGAGTAAATTTCATAAAGGTATATAATAAGATCACTTCTGAAGTAAGTGATTGTATTAAAGGTAGTAAAGTAATTAAGCCCTTCACGATCGCTATATTTAAGGATGGTAATATTGAGGTAATACCTGGAGTATATGATTAATTTCTATTTTATCCAAACTTTAATCTAAGTTAGAAATTAAGAAGTAATCTACTTAACTAAGTTAATGTTTCTGTTTCCAGGTCCTATATGTCCAATAGACGTCTGTACAATAACAGTTTTTAACCCAGCTTCCTCCAAAATTTTCTTAACTTCAATCATCTCTTTAGGAGATGGTCTCTTTATATCTCTCCTCCTAAATGTCGGGAAATAATCTAATACCGTTACCTGAACGTCTGGATTTATTTTTGCAATTCTTAATCCAGCTCTATAAATCTCATCTAGAGATACAAGTGCAGAATTATAAATCAAACCTACACCAATATATACCTTATCCATATAGTTGTCGACAAGATACTTAATAGCGCTCCATGACGTTTCATGATATTTTTTAGCTAAATCTCTATCCTTCACACCGGTAACCTTCATATACGACTCTAAACTATATGTTTTTGGCTCTACACCGATATTATTACATCCAACTTCTACAAGCTTATCAATATAATCTCTAGTTAGTAATGTACCATTACTATCTAGATGAAGCCTAATATCTGGTGGATTTAACCTACTTAACTCTTTAAAATACTCTATTAACCATTTTCTGTTTAACGTAGGTTCTCCACCACTAATAGCTACCCCTTGAGTTCCATAGATAATTCTATACTTAGTAACTAACCTAGCAGCTTGATATGGCGTCATAGGCTTAGACGTATTATCATAAGTTACATGATAATTTTGACACTGTGGACATCTTAAATTACATCCAGCAACCCAAATAGCAGCTTCAACATAATGCCGATAATCAACTTGCCACCATGGAGT
>CAYTHX010000017.1:0-33895 GCA_964437705.1 uncultured Nitrososphaeria archaeon | reverse complement strand
GAACTCTTAAATTCCTAAAATCTTTTGGCTTAGGAGTTTCTAGTTTAGTATCGATTAACCCTCTCCTTAAGTAATTCCTTATATTACCTGGAATTTTACGCCATACATTATACTTCTTAAGAACGTATATAGCATCCCTAAATGTTGTTTTATCAGGTACTGTTGGTCCCCATGGTTCGCCAGAAACCTCATCCATTATAAATAAGTTAACTATCTCAGCTTGGTGAATACGCATAGCTAATCTTCCACCTTTTATAGCTGAAATATGTCTCCTAACAGTATGTATCTCATCTACTGTAGCTCCACATTTAAGAAGCATCTCAATTACTTGTCTCTTATTATCTAGAGTTATACCATTAGCTGGAAGGGAAATTAAAGCTGAAGATCCACCAGTCAATATAAAAAATACTAAATCATTCTTTCTTACTTCACTAGCCATATTTAAAATTTCAATAGCTCCTCTCAATCCATTTTCATCAGGAATTGGGTGTGACGCCTCTATAACCTTTATATGCTTTAATCTACGCTTCTCCCCCCTCTTAACAACAATAACTCCACATGTAATTTTATCATTAAGTACCTCCTCTAATACTTTAGCTATAGGAAAAGCGGCTTTTCCACCACCAAATACAAATATCCTTTTAATAGGAGTTAAGTTAAACCTCAATTTCTTAATATACAATATATTGTTCTTAACTCTAATTGTTTTTCTAGCAATATTGTAAGTATTAATAGAGTTAATACCACTTTCAATTAAATCTAATGCGATTTTTCTTCCCTCTATATTCCCGTGAGAAAGAATCTCTTGCTTATTTTTAATAATCATTTCTTCATAAAACTAGGAATAGAGTAGTTTTTAAATGCTATTAATATATGGTTAGTATATACTAAAAGGTTTTAGGATAGGATATCCTATCCTATAAACATGAATAAAGCTACTACAATAGTTATTAGCATAGTAGCGGTTCTTGCATTAATCTTATCAGGAGTTGCTATATATCTCTTAGTTGGTATTAGTGGTGA
This sequence comes from uncultured Nitrososphaeria archaeon, assembly GCA_964437705.1. GTDB lineage: Archaea > Thermoproteota > Nitrososphaeria > Geothermarchaeales > JDFR-13 > CAYTHX01. The sequence goes on along the minus strand of CAYTHX010000017.1, from coordinate 32,872 downwards.
GGTATCCAGCCTTAGAGGTGAAGTAAGTAATCTGACTAATCTTCTTGAGGAAGCATCTAGTAGTGTTGAGAGTATAGGTAGTAAAGTTGAGAATCTCACTGAGGAGATTAATAAACTTAAGAATCCACCTAAATTCCCACTTACCGTAGTAGATGCATTAGGAAGAACTGTTATTGTTGAGGAGGAGCCTATGCGTATAGTTAGCATGGCACCATCAGTAACTGAAGTACTATTTGCATTAGGGTTAGATGATAAAGTTGTTGGTGTAACTGAATACTGTGATTATCCAGATAAGGTTTTAGAGCTTGTTAATGAAGGTAAAATTCAGGTTATCGGCGGCTTTACAACTCCCTCTGTAGAAAAAATTGTAGCTCTAAATCCAGACCTTGTAATTGGCTGTAAGATTCATGAGAAGTTTATTCCATTACTAGAGTCACTGGGGGTAAATGTATTAATTGTCGGAGATGAATCTGTTGATGATGTATATAAATCAATTTTATTAATTGGAAAAGCTTGTGGTGTTGAAGATAAAGCATTAAATTTAGTAAATAGCTTGAAGAGTAGTATTAGAAATGTATGGGATAAGGTTAAGGATGCTACGAAACCTAGTGTACTAATTATTGTATGGTTAAAGCCACTGTGGGTGGCTGGTAAGAAAACATATATGGATGATTTAATAAGTTTTGCTGGTGGTATTAATGCATATTCTGGAGAAGGGTGGAAGTCTATAGATGCTGAAACACTATTAAAGCTAAATCCAGATATAATTATAATTACTGGTCACGCTGCACCTGGTCAATCACCAGAAGAAATGCTAGAATATTTAAAGGAAACAATTCCTGGATGGGAAAATATATCTGCAGTTACTAATGATAGAGTATACTTCTTGACTGGTAATGCTGAAAATGCCCTTGTAAGACCAGGGCCTAGGATAGCTTCAGCAATTGAGGTACTCGCGAAAATTATACATCCAGAGATATTTGGTGAAGTAGATCATATAATTTCAGAGATAGGTTTCATTATACAGCCGATTATACCTCAATGTACTTATATAGTTATAGAGGAATGGAATTAACTTAATGAGTCATATAATAGATGTATTAAAGCAGAAAAAAGTTAAGCTTTTTATAACAGTTACTCTAGGCACTTTCCTAATATTTTTATTTATATTATCAGCATTGTGTATAGGGCCAGCATATGTAAGTCTTACTAAAACAATCAGTATATTACTAAATGTTGATAATAAACAAGATTATGGTAACTTGAGGAATATAGTGTTAAATATTAGGCTGCCAAGAGCATTATGTGCAGTCATATTTGGAGCGGCATTATCAGTTGCAGGAGCTCTTGCTCAAGCTACCCTTAGAAATCCATTAGTTGATCCGTATATACTTGGAGTTTCATCAGGTGCAGCGTTTGGTGCAGCACTTTTTCTTCTACTTGGATTTTCTATGTTAATTCTTCCAGCTGCAGCTTTCATTAGTGGAATGATCGCATTTATAATTACAATATTCTTATCTAGATTAGCTGGTGGTACGACTATTAGCGTAGTTTTATCAGGAATAGCTATTGGTACACTATTTTCATCACTATTAACATTATTAATATACTTTTGTAGTGAGGAAAAATCTCATTATATTGTTTTATGGCTTACTGGGAGTTTATCAACTATTAGATGGAGTGATTTTAATGTAGCATTTCCAGTAATAACTATATTGCTAGTATATGTTTTGTTAAGAGCTAAGGAGCTTAATGTAATTCTACTTGGCGATGAACAAGCTATGCAGTTAGGCATAAATATTGAAAAATTAAAGTATGAGGTTTATACTTTAGTTGCGTTACTAGCCAGCATTCCAACAGCATATTCAGGGATTATTGGCTTTATAGGTCTAATGTCTCCACATATATGTAGGTTAATTGTTGGTAGTGATCATCGCCTTTTACTTCCAGCTTCAATAGTAGTTGGAGCAAATATGTTGTTATTAGCTGATTTAGTAGCTAAAAGTGCATATATGTTGATTATGCCTAGTTCACCCACAGAGCTTCCCCTTGGAGCTTTAATCTCAATGATTGGTGCTCCCTACTTCATATACCTACTTATTAAGGTGAGGGGAAGATATGCCCTCTAATAAAATCAAGATTAAAATTGTAGATGTTGCTGTGCAGTTTGATTCGATTAGAGCTCTAAATAATGTCAGCTTTCACGTAAATACCGGTGAGTTTGTTGGTATTCTTGGTCCTAATGGTGCAGGGAAAACTACTCTCCTAAGATGTATATATAAAGCAGTAAAACCATCTTCGGGCGCAATATATATTGATGGAAAAAATGTAGAAGAGTTTAGTTATAAGAAATTAGCTAGAATTATATCCTCAGTTCCAGCGGAGATTCCTATCGAGTTCAATCTAACAGTTGCAGATATTATTTTGACAGGTAGATACCCATATATGGATGGATCAGTTAGATGGTGGGAGAGTAAAAAAGACTTATTGAAGGCTGATGAAGTAATTAGAAAGCTTAGACTTCAGAATTTACTTAATAGGCTATTTTATACTTTAAGTAGTGGACAGAAAAGGATAGTTTTAATTGCTAAAGCACTTGTTCAAGAACCTAAAATTATTCTTGCAGATGAACTGATTTCAAATTTAGATTTAAAATATCAGTTAGAGGTTAGTGAGTTGCTTAAGGAGATTTCTAGATCAAATGTAACTGTTCTAGCAACATTTCATGACCTGAATATCGCATCTAGGTTCTGTAATAAACTAATATTACTTAAAGATGGAAAAGTTATTTCGATAGGTGAGCCGTCGAAAATCCTAACTCCAGATTTAATTAGGGAAGTATATGATGTTAAAGCTAAAGTAATTAAGGAGAGTGACAAACTAATTATAATTCCAGAGAAATCTATAAACTCAAACATCAATTATTCATAAATCAGAGAGTCTAGTCATAAAAGATTCTAGTTGATTACCTGATATGTCGAAAAATAATAATGGTTTTACTTACTTTTATTTCTCTTCCAATAATTTTCGAGTTCTATCAATTATATCATCAATTATTCTTCTAAGCTCTATATTCTTTGAGCTGCGATAAACGATTTCTCTTAAAAAGCTTATCTTTCTTATAATCTCATTAGCGCTAATATTAAGTGACCTGTAATATGGGATTTTAGTATAGTGAACAAGTGCTTCTATGATTGCTGGCTCTGCTCTATTAAATGTTAAAGGATAGTAAGAAGATATCTCCACGAATATCGGCTTAAGATATGCTGTTAAGTAACCATCTTTTAATTCTATGTTACTAATAATACACTCAATGTATGCATTACAGTCAGCAACTCTCTTAACGGATACCTTCACAGCATCAGTGAGCATTATCTTATCCTTACGAAATATCGCATGATAGAAGTACTTTGGGTTCCTAGTAACGTTAATAACACATTCCTTTGCTCCACTTAGCAACATGCTATATGTCTTACTGCCTTTAAATACGCGAATTATAAGTTCTTGATTTTTCATTAAAACACCAATAGGAGCAACGTTTATATCACTGCCTAGTCTTACTGTTAGTAATATCTCGCTATATGTATCACTAGAAAAACCTAACTTAACTAGCTCGTTATAGCTTATCATTAAAAAATATTAGATTCTTAAGAGTGAAATAATTTTGTTATTCTTGGTGTCTCTTCTTGGATATTGAAGAGTGGCTAAAATGGTACAGAAGGATCGTCAAAGTGATGGGTTATAGTGTTGAGGAGGATCAGAAGGCGACTAGGATCCTAGCTGAGTACTTAATTAAGGGTAATGTCATAGATCCATGTAGAATTCTTGACCTAATGATTAGGAATAGAAATGTTCTTGTTTTTGGTGCTGGGCCAAGTCTCTCTAAGGGTATTAACGAGATTTTGAGAAGTAGGGTCTATAGTGATTGTGTCCTTATAGCTGCAGATGGTGCTACGAAAGCATTAATTGAAAAGGGGTTAAATCCTGATATTATCGTTACCGATTTGGATGGGGACATGGATGCTATTCTTAAATCGATAGGAGGAGGGGCTATTCCAGCTATACATGGGCATGGTGATAATATAGATAAGCTAAATAGATACATGAACAAAATATTATCTCTAAATAGATATGTTCTAGGAACAACACAAGTAGAACCTATACCTCCAGTTAAAAATTTTGGTGGCTTTACAGATGGTGATAGAGCAGTATTTCTAGCATCACATTTTAAAGCGAAAAATATTATTATGGTGGGAATGGATTTTGGAGAGATTGTAGGTAAATACTCAAAACCATATCTCCTTAGTGATGAAAAAGCTTCAGATGTTAAAAGGAAGAAGTTAAACTTCGCCTATGAATTGATTTCATGGTTAGCAACAAAGAAAAATACGCCAAAAATATACACATTATCAGAGATAACTCCTAAGGGTGTCATAAAAATATCATCTATGCAAATTAAGGAAATAGTTGTTTAAAGCACTAGGGTATATTTAAGGAGAAATTAGCATGGAAATTTCTTTATTTATATTGGTTGTTAAGAATGAGTATCACTAAAAGGATATTATGGTGTATTACCGGCTCTGGGAGCTTCTTACGGGGAATTTATAGATTATTTCAAAGCATAAAGGAGAAATATGATTTAGAGATTGGTATTGTTTTATCTAAGGCTGGGGTCGAGGTAGCTAGAATATATGGAATTCTTGATAAGCTAGGGAATATAGCGACTGGCGGTAGATACGATGGAATTTATAGTAATGTGTCTGAAAGTGGGATTACTAGCGATGGTGTTCCGCTTGGAGGTAGAGTTAGTTTAAGGAGATACAAGTTAGTAGTTGTTGCTCCAGCATCAACAAATACTGTAGCAAAAATTGTTTGTGGGATCGCTGATACCCCGCCTACCTTGGTTGTTAATCAAGCATTAAAATCCAACGTGCCAGCAATAATATTTCCATCTGATTATGAAGAGAGAGCATTAACACATCTTCCATGCTATATTGATGAAGAGAAATGTAATTTATGTTATAAATGTGTAGATGCATGTCCAAATAACGCTATCTATGTAGATGAGAAGTACCCAAGGATTAACTATAGGCTTTGTAGAGGATGCGAGGCGTGTAAAGAAGCTTGTAGCGTAAGTGCAATTAGGTGTTGGGAGAAGACCTATTATACGCCAAGTAAAATAGACCTAAAGAATGTGGAAAAACTTAGATCGCTGGAAGGAATAACTGTAGTAGATAATCTTTTAGATTTAGAAAAAAGAATCATAGAGTTTCTAAGGGTTTAACTTTGGATTTTTCACACTACTTATATATGCATTTCTTAACCATTCCTTAGCTTCTATCAGTCTTGGATGATAAACGTAATCTAAAACCGTTCCCTTAGCCTCCTTAATACGCATATGCTCAATTAAGTCTGAAAATATTCCACCAGAAATTCCCTCAGCAACCATAGCATATCCCTGAGCAGCTTCTTTAGAAATCTTTGCCCCCTCTAATAAACTTATATTCCTAACTGGAGCGATATCCCCGATAAACTCGGTAATCAGTTTCATTAGTTCTTGATTTCTAGAATTCCTACCTGAAACTAATATTTCCTTAACTTCACCTACGCTTGCTGATACTGCAGCTACACCCTTACGTATACCATCTAAAAATGCCTCTAAAGCCGTCTTATATGGTTCTTCACCAGCTTTATATCCCTTAATAACCTCATCAAAATCTAGTGTTTTACATATATCTGCAATTCCACCATGAAATACGTCACTTCTAACCCATCTCTTACTCATAACAGCGATTTCAGCATCTAGTGGTCCTACAGTTAAAAATCCAGTTGAAATAAGAGTACCACCTAATCCATCAACAATTCTACCATTCTTTACGCCAAGCACAGCATTATATCCAAAACCCATCTCTAGAAGAATAAAACTCACTTCATTATATCCTATACCTAACCTTCTTGATTGATCATAAACACCTAATACAGCAATAGCCATCTTATCTGCAGTACCCATATCAAGCTTATTCACTTTCCTATACGACGGAATTGTAGGCAATAATATCGATGAAGGAATATAACATACTGGAAGTCTCTTCTCCCAAAACTCAACAACAACCTTAGTAATCGCTTCATAAACCTTAATACCTAACTCACCACTAGCAATACCCTCCCTAAGATCCTCTTCACGAGTTAAAAGTATAACCTCTAAAGCAAACCTTCTAGGATCAACGATATCTTCATTAAAGGTTAATGGTACACCATACCCAGATGGTCCAGCAATAATATTAACATCACCAGTCTCTTCAACAGCCCTAACAAGAACCTCAGGATTCTCAGCAACCTCAACAGTATCAATACTCTTCTCCCAAACAACCTTATTTCCATCAATTAACGCTAAGTCGAAGCTCCTAGTTCCTGGATCGATCCCTAAAGCCCTAACCATATTCTTAACCCTCCTAAAAGCAAGATTTAGAAGTATAATAATAGAAAGGTAAAGCGTTCGAATTAGATTTGGTATATGAGTAATTACCTAAACGAATTCACCTTGGAGTAATTTTCTTTACCTCAACTTCTCTTACGAAATCAAGTTTCTTAATACTATCTATTAATTTATCCGCCCCAATTTTACACTCTGTAAAGTCTGCAATTATATTCCATTCTGCAGATAAACCACGTTTAATTGTTCTTGATTCTGTTAGTAAAAGGTCTACTCTATTTTCAGATAGTATTGATGCTACCTTAGCTAATACACCTGGTTTATCATCCATCATTATCCTAAGCTGATAAACTTCTGCATAGACATCAGCTAGCGGTATAATTCTAATTTCTCTATTATCAAGATCTGCAATAAGAATAATTCTCATTCCATCACTGATATTTAATGCTTTTCTAATTGTAGCTGGTATAACAATCCTACCTTTAGAATCTATTACTGCAAACTCATATATTTGATGAGGCATCTTCTCACAATTAAATATAGTTAATTTCGACTAAAATTTTACACCTAATTTTTCTAAAAGTTTATAAATATGTTTTGGGTTTATTCTACCTATATTTGTGGGAAATGTGGGATAATGGTGGGTCAATATGAATAAGGCAATACAATATGTTGTAATAGGGGTTATAATAGGATTGCTACTGGGAGGGATCGTGGGTTATCAATTTGACGGAGCTAAAAGTGTAGACTATGCTTATCCAAAGGGCAAATTTACAGAGGCCCCTCCAGCTGGTGAAGAAATTACCATAATATATGGCTTTGATGCTGCCTACCCACCATTTACGCAAGTTCTTCCAAATGGAAGCGTAGTTGGATTTGATGTAGATGTTATAAACTGGATTGCTAAGACGTACGGATGGAAAGTAGTATATAAGCCTTGGGACTGGAGTACAATAGTCGATGCACTAATAAGGGGAGATATAGATATAATTGCCTCTGGAATGACTATCAACTCCGAGAGATCTGAAAAGATATGGTTTTCAATACCATACTTTACATTTGTACACGTACTTGTTGTTAGAGCTGATGATACACGATCCGTTAATGAAATACTTAATTCAGGCGAGTATATAGCTGTTCAAGTAGGTTCAACAGCTGATGAATGGGCTGAGAGATTATTAGCAGCTGGCTATAAATTCCAGAAGCTTGGTCTAAATAGCTATGTAGAGGCTTTAGAAGCTGTACTAGATGGTAAAGCTATAGCTGCAATTAGTGATTCGGCATTTATCTATCCATACTTTAAGAAGAACCCTGATATTGCCGGAAAGCTAAAAGTTCTAACTACAATTGGACCTACATATACATATGGAATAGCTACTAGACCAGAGGATAAATGGCTTAGAGACATGATTAACAAGGCTTTAGAGGAGCTTATGAATAGCCCTGAATGGGATAAGCTTCTTGAGAAATGGGACTTAAAGTAAAGCCATGACTAGCCTAGCAACTTTACTGCAATATATCCCATATATGCTTGAAGGGCTTATATGGACATTTACGCTAGTTTCGGGAGGGCTACTATTAGGGTTTACAATTGGATTACCACTAGCATTAGCGGAGGTATATGGTGGAGAGTATACAAGAACTCTTGTCAAATGCTACATATGGTTTTTTAGAGGTGTTCCTCTACTTGTTCTTTTATTTTTATTCTACTGGGGTGTGTTTCCATCCTTAGGACTTAAGCTAGCGCCATTATCCACAAGTATAATAGTGCTAGGACTTAGAAGTGGTGCTTACCAATCTGAAATATTTAGATCAGCCATACAAGCAATTGGTGAAGGACAGATATTAGCTGCAGAAGCTCTAGGTATGAATAGACTACAAGCTATACTATACATAGTTATTCCACAAATTCTTAGAATTGCTATTCCAGCTTGGTCTAATGAGTATGCGATAATCCTTAAAGACTCAGCAATATGCTTTACACTAGGTGTTGCGGAGATCTTAACTAGAGCTAGATATGTTGTTATAACAACTGGAGTAGCATTAATACCCTATCTAATTGCTGGTGTAAGCTTAATGATACTAACATATTTTGGCGTTAAAGTACTCGATAGAATCTATAGTAGAGTTAAAATTCCTGGATTGGGGGTTAGCTTACCTTGAAAAATTCAGATATTGTTTTGAGGGCTGTGGATCTATATAAAAGTTATGGTACGGTTAAAGCTATAGATGGTGTCTCTCTAGAAGTTACGAGAGGTGAGACTAAGGTTATAGTTGGACCTAATGGAGCTGGTAAAAGCACACTACTAAAATGTCTTAATTTACTAATTAAGCCTGATAAAGGGCGTATATGGCTTGAGGACGTTGAAATTACAAATTCTAAGACAGATATCTGTAAAATTAGGCAGAAAATCGGATTTGTATTTCAAGAATTCAACTTATTTAATCATTTAATAGTGTTAGATAACGTTATGATAGGGCTTACAAAAGTTAAGAAGCTTTCTAAAGAAGAAGCATTTAAGAGAGCTCAAGAAGTTCTAGAGCTTGTTGGTGTTGAGAGAAGCCTATGGAAGAGGTATCCAGCTCAGATATCAGGTGGCCAAAAGCAGCGTGTAGCTATTGCTAGAGCATTAGCTATGGACCCAATAATAATGCTGTATGATGAGCCGACTTCTGCACTCGATCCACAATTTGTAGGGGAAATTCTAGAGATTATAAAGATGTTATCTAGAAATGGACTTACAAGCCTTATTGTAACGCATGAAATGGGTTTTGCCCGTGAAGTTGCAGATGAAATACTATTCATGTATAGAGGTAGAATTTTAGAGAAGGGGCCGCCTACACAAATTTTAGCTAGACCCAAGTATGAAGCTACAAAGAGGTTCTTTAAGGAGATAAATAGGCTCTACGGAGCTGGGGGGTAAATGAACTTTTGGAGTGAGTTCATAGTAGTATTAGCTAGAGGTCTCATAGTAACTCTTGAAATATTATCAATATCTATACCAGCAAGCATAATACTAGGTATTATCCTAGGTTCCCTTAGAGTATATGGAGGTAAAGTAACATCCACACTTTCATCGGCAGTAGCAAATACATTTAGAGGTCTCCCATTAATTGTAACTCTTATAATATTATTTTTTGGCTTAGCAGACCTCAAGATATATTTATCTCCATTTTGGGCAGCTACAATAGGTTTCATCTTATGTGGTGGATCCTACATATCAGAGTATGTTAGAACAGCTATATACTCAATTGAGGAAGGGCAATCTCTAGCAGCTCAATCAATTGGGATGACGAAATTTCAAGAATTAATCTACATAATTCTTCCACAAGCGGTTAGAAGAGCGTTACCAGCAATATCAAATGAAATAGTATACATGATCAAATATTCATCTCTAGCATTTATAGTTGGTGTTCAAGAAATATTTTCAGTAGCAAAAACATTTAACTCACTATATTTTAAGTCCACTGAAATATTTCTCACACTCGCACTGATATATCTCATACTCACAGGAATAGCGACGATAATCTTCAAAATCGTCGAAAGTAAACTTAAAATACCTTATTCATAGTATATAGAGTAAGTCAGTAGATGTACCATAGCATTATAGGTGTTTTATTGAAAATCATAAATCTTTAGAAATTTTTAGAATCTAGAGGGATAAATTTTGAGATTACATGAAGAAAGTGCCTATGATAATATCAATACGTAAGAATAGGAAGAAGTATCAAAATAATAATATATAAAGATTACAAAGACAATCACTGAAGATGAGTTGATGAAATATTTTTAAGAATCTTTCTCCTAAGTCAACATTTCTTGACTAAATTGTCAATGGCGTTAGAATTAAATGGAGCCCTTACACCTCAGAATTGTGGTGGGTAGCATGGAGGAAGATGAGAAGTTTGAAGCAATTTCACATCCACTTAGAATCAAAATCCTAGAATTACTATCTAAGAGAGCTATGGGTTTTTCAGAGTTAAAGAGGGAGCTTGGTATTGAAAGCAGTGGTAAACTAGATTTTCATCTTAAGAAGCTTAAGGGACTGGTAATTCTAGATGAAGATGGAAGGTATACATTAACTAAAGATGGCTATTCAGCATTACAGGCTGTGATTACTATTAGAAAGTATGGATGGCAGAGAAGAGCTTACATACTAAATATTATAATATATGTAATTATTAATGCATTTTCTGCTCTTAAATATCCTTCCCTATGGATGATAACAGTCCTCCCAATATCAACCGCATGGATAGCTTTCTATAGCTACTGGTCAATAGTGAAGAGAAAAATATTCAAAAGGATATAAGGGGGCGATGGAATTTGAATACTGCTATTGAAGTTCATAACCTGATGAAAGAGTTTGATGGTTATAGGGTGCTAGATAGCATCTCATTTAATGTATATAGAGGTGAGGTTTTTGGTTATTTAGGTCCTAATGGTGCTGGAAAAACAACTACACTAAGAATTCTCCTTGGATTAATTAAACCAACATCTGGAGAAGTATTTGTACTTGGTGAGAACCCCTTAAATAACAGTAAATTAAGAATGAAGATTGGTGTTCTTCTAGAGGATCATGGATTATACAACTCACTTACAGTATATGAAAATCTAGATCTTTATGCACGCTTGTATGGATTATCTAATAGTCTAGAGAGGAGAAGGAGGATAATTGAGTTACTAGAGTTTATAGGGTTATATGAGAGGAGGAATGATAAAGTCGGTTTTTTATCGAGAGGTATGAAGAGAAAATTAGCAATTGTAAGGGCAATCTTACATCATCCTGAAATTGTATTTATGGATGAGCCTACATCAAATTTAGATCCAAAAACAAGAGTATTAATTGGAGATTTGATTTTAGAGTTAGCACATAAAGAGAATACAACAATGTTTATCATATCACATGATCTAAATGATATAGAGAAGGTATGTTCATCAATAGTAATTTTAGTTAACGGTAGAATTGTAGCTAGGGGATCAGTTGACGAATTAAAAAGGCAATTCATGAGTAGAGAGTCGAGTGAGGTTTCGTTAGAGGATGTTTATATGAAGGTTGTGGGGTGAAGGATTATGAGTATGGTAAGTGCTATTATCAAGATGGAGCTAAAGGAGATAATTAGAGATAAAGGTTTTCTTACAAGCTTATCTAGTGTAGTTATATTCATAGGGCTCCTACTATTCTCCTCAATAAAGAATCTAGCAGTAATAGCTAAGGTATTTACACCATACCTACCGTTAGTGATAGGTCTAACAGTAGGTTATGGATTAAGTGGTAGATTAGTTAGGGAGAAGGCTCAAGGTGTTATAGAATCTCTTTTATGCACACCACTTAGAATATGGGAAATATGGCTGGCAAAAACCCTAAGTATATCAATTATTTCATCATTAACCACAATAATAATATCACTAATAATTTCTCTATTAATTGAAGCCTCCATTACAAATCTCTACATACTATACCTCATAGTTGTAGTACCGATCTTCATCACTTCAGCATTAGGACTACTATGTCTCATATACTTCTACTTAGGAATGAAGCAAATACAAGCAGTAAACTATATAGTCTTCTTTACACTCTTCATAATACTATTCATGATACTAAGAACTCAATCATTAGTAGAGTTAACCCTAAAAACAATGTTTATAATTATAGCTTCCTCAATAATAATCCTAATATCAATGTACATAGTGAGATACACTAATATAGAGAGAGTAGTTACAACATTCGACTAAACTCACCATCAAATTTTTTAATACTTAATATTATTTCCTAATAACCGTAACTAAAAAAATTAATTTTTTCAAAGATAAAAACAGCTGTAAATCAAGTATCTATATACTTAAGAATGTGTTATTATTCTAAGTTTATGTCTTTTAAATATGCTTTTCTATATGCATATGCGTTAAAGGGATGTATACTTTCAAAACTTTCTCCTTTAACTATAATTTTGGTTTCCTCTGGGAATTTCTCCTTTATTAACTTAACTGCAATATTATATAAAGCGTTTCTAACAACATCCTCAATAAATCTCGCATTTTCAAATGCTCGCTTGATTAATTTATACTCATCTTCTCTCTTTAATAGGCTAATTGTTGGTGCGGAAAATGCGTTTATAGCTGAGTTAATTAGCCATTCAATTCTAGCTACTCTACCAGTAGTCTCTACACCTACAAACAACTTAGCTCTTTGAGTATGACTAGGGCTTCTAAATAATTCAGTACCTTCTAAGTCAGAGTACATAGCTTGTGCACATGGACAGACGGTCATTCCCTCAATTGTAACGCCAGTACACCACTTAATACCACCAGATTTATCAACAGAAACTCTTAGTCTTACATCAGCTGCTTCATAAATTTCATTATCAAAAACCTCAGCTTTATAGAAATATGTAGTTTCTCCATGAACCTCAGCTTTACTAGCGTAGGAATGCTTATCTAATAGCCTATGGCATATAGCCTCTAAAAGCTCCTCTAAAGTTGAAAATTTACCACTACTAGCTTCATCAATAGCTTCAAGTATAACCTCAATATTCCTAGACATATGAATTCCACGTTGATCCTTAGGTAAATCTACATAAGCATCCAACTTAATATCATATGATAGTGTTTCAGTTGGTGAGTATATCCTTATCCTCCTCTTAACCCCCTTAACACCAACACGCTCAATAACTAATGGAATCTCTGGCTTCTCATTCTGCACATCTCTTATATATACCTTAACCATAACAATCAACCAAATACAATCATAATATACTATAGAGACAATACTAAGCAGAAATATTTAACAATATAACTATATTTATTATAAAACAATTTGTATAATTCTTGACGTGAGAATTATGAAGAAAGTAGTGGTGGGTGTTGAAGGATTTACATTTGACTCAGCACACTATACTAAGGGAATAACCTCAAAATGTATGAATATACATGGACATACATTTAAGTTATCTGTTGAAGTCGAGGGAGAAATAAATCCAGAAACTGGTATGGTAGTAGATTTCCTAGTACTTAAAGATATTATTAAAAAAGTTATTTCAGAGTATGATCACAAGTTTATTATCCCAAAGAAGGATTTTGAGAAGATACGAGTTGAAGGACCGTTTAATTATGAATATAAAGTTATAGATTATCCAGAAGCTACTACCGAATACATAGCCCTCGATATCGCCAAAAAAATTTATGAAAAGTTGAATCTCCCAGTAAAAGTAAAGCTGTATGAAGGTAGTAGAAACTATGTTATAATTCATTATAATGGTAATAAGTAAAATCTATCGCTAGCCAGGATACAACTTAAGTATCCTACAATATATCTTTAAGTCTCATAATTTTAAATCCAGGATTTATCTCTCTAACAAGATCTATGAATTCCCTCATGTTAGATAGAATATGTATATTGTTATCTTCAGTTATTAAAATGTCAGCTTGATTAATAGCAGATGATAAAATAAGACAATCTATAAAGTCATCTAATATTCTTCTTAATTTAAATGCCAATGATAGTATAGAGAGGTCATATATAGGAATCTTATCAATCCTATCATCATAAAGTAGAGCTTTTATACCTCTAACCACCCTCTCCGCATCAAGTGATTCATGAGCGATGTACTTAGCACCTTTAGCTGAAAGTTCAAAGATAGAAATTTCACTTATTGAAACTTTATAATCTCTTTTAATCAATTTAATGACAATATCTCTAGGGATATCCTTAATAGAAATACCTATAACCGGTAAAAGATAAGTAGTATCTAATAATAGAATCATGTCTCAATTTCTCCAGAAAGTTTCTTTCTAAATTCATAAAATTCTTCTAATGTTATCTCAATTTCCGGTGGTTCCTCTAAAACTTCCTCAAGACTTGGTATCGGTTCTACTATAAGTTTTCTATCCTCAACCCTATAGATCACCTTCATATGAGGCTTAATACCTATTTTATCCCGAATCTTTTTAGGGATAAAAAGCTCTCCCTTCGAACCCACTCGACTAATAATGATCATTCAGATACACCGAATAAATAGTAAATACTCGAATATAAAAGTATTTTCTAATCATTTCAAGAATTTCGCAGAAGTCTAAGAAGATGAGATGCGATATATTGATTTTTTATCTTGGTTTATATGTTTCGTAAGGATAAATTTAACAGAAAAATCGGATACATTTTTCTAGTGATATCAACTTCTATGGGGTTTCTTATTTTTGCACCAATGTTTCCAAATCAATTCCAATTACTTATTCTTGGCAAGAAAGGAAGTGAATTTATAGTTGTAGGTCTTTTGCTTTTTATTATTTTAACTTTTGTATTTGGTAGGATTTTCTGTGGATACCTTTGTCCTATAGGATCAATACAAGAATTAGCTTATTACATGCCTAGCAAAAAATTGAAGATTTCAAATAGAACAGTGCCCATTACGATGCATTTTCTTTTCTTTGGTATATTTTTAATTTCCGGTTTTATTTTTTCAATAGGAATTTTAAACTATCTCGGGTTTCGTGATTTCTTTCATTTAAATATTGCATCACTTTCTTTCTATGTATTTTTAGCGCTATTGATAGTATCCATATTTATCTATAGACCGTTTTGTAGATTCTTTTGTCCTTATAGCTTGTTGTCTTTAGCTTCAGCTAAGAGTATACTTAAGCTACGGAGAAATGATAATTGCGTGGACTGTAAAAGTGCGAGAAAGTTTGTCCGACGAATGAAGCTGGTAAGAGTGATTTAAAAATGGAGTGCTATATGTGTAATAGGTGTAGAGAGTCTTGTAAATTGGGTGCTATTGAGTATAAAACTAAGTAAGCTAAAATTAAATCAATCATTATCTTAAATATGAATAGTATCAATCAACTTAGACATTAGCAGTCTTTATACCTCTATTACATACTTTTGATATATATACCTTCATATCAATACCTTTATGAAAAGTATCTCTCTTTAGTTTTTCTAAGATTTTCCTAGCCTTATAGGTACTATCTACTAGAGCATAGCATGTTGGTCCCCAGCTACTCTGCCCAGCACCATAAGCTCCATACTCTAAAAACTTGTTTATCATAAACTCAGTTTCTTCACAGCAGAAGACTCCCCCCTGGAACTTAGAGAAGTATTCACCGGTTAGTAGCTGAACTTTGGTCATCGCTAAACCAAACTTAACTATATCATTTCGTGCTAATGCAGGTAGCATTTCAGTTAAAACAGTCTTATGAAGTTTCTTCTCGATCTCAGGGTTTGGCTCTGGAGTTTCTAAATACTTCCTCTCCTCTCTCTCATCTAGTCCCTTAATCCCAGTTGGTGTAGCAACAATAAATGTCCAGCTTCTCGGTATCTTTTTTCGATATAAAACTCTAGGTAAATCATCAATAGACCCTATCCCTTTAACCTTCCCATCAACAACTTCTCTACCACTATCTAGTATAAAACCTCCACCTTCAAATGCTGCAATTCCAATTCCAGAAACCCATCCACGTTCTAACTTAAAAGCTAACTTCCTAATGCTATAACCTAAATCTAGAAGTTTAGAGATACCATAACCTAAGCTTAAGGTAAATTGTGTAGTTGAACCTAAACCAATATGCCTGGGAATAACCTCTAAAACCTCAATAGATAAATTATATATACCTAATTTATCAAGGACAAATTTGACTAATTCTTCAATTCCAGTACTAGATTTATTGATTAACTTTAACTCCTTACTTTTTGAAATCATAATTCTAGTATTTGGATTATCAATTGCTACACCGATACTTCCATAAACTAAGTCATCACTAAAAATACTATAAAAGCCAAGATGAAGTCTAGATGGGGAAACAACTAAAAGCTTCATAATCAAAAACTACCTTATCAAGAAACAATAATTAAACTTCAATAATTATAATTCTCTAAACCTCGAAAATATGAATATTCGTCTAAAGCCTTTTTATATAGCTTAACTAAGAATAAAGGTTTCTTCTCTATAACTACTCTACCCTTTTCAATAACCCTTTTAATAAACCATGGTGGCGCATAATTTAAAACCTTAACATCAACTGGATAACCAATTTCGTCACTAATAGCTCGTTCTAACTCAAACTTATAATTCAAATAATCAACTTTGTCAGAAATATAGATGGCAATATCAATATCCCTAAAATAGCTACTATGAAGAATGGAGCCATAAATAATCGATAAGATAATCTCTGAACGCTTATCTAAAAAATTCTTGATTAAGTGAATCAATTTCTCCCTCTCATCACTATTTAAATGATAAAACCTAAATCTTTCACGTCTTTCTAAATCTAGAGGCATACTCCTCAACCTCCCTAACGAATCCCTCAATTATCCCTAATCCATTTCCCTTAGCTTCACTGTAAATCCGCAAATCATCAACATCCCAATACCGATGTATAATTAAATTTCTCAACCTACACAACTTCTCTATCCCCATACCAATTTCATGAGATAAAACTCTATTTTCAACAAGTTTCCTAAATATCTCAGAGTAACTATCTAAAGTTTGAATATTAAAGTCCTCTCTTAATATATGAATTCCTATGTTTGCAGATGCCTCAATAATCTCTATTATTAACATTCTTAAGGTGTACCTATTTCTAAAATCACTAATAAAATTGTTTATATCAAGGTTAACTACTACCTTAGCCGTTTCAATAGATTTTCTTATTTCACCAAGAAGTTTCTCAATATATTCTACATCCATACTTTACTCACAAATAAATATTACTTACCGTTTCATTAAAATATCGACGATTTAAATACCTCTTCTTCCTGCACATAATTCTTACCTAGTCTTAATGCTATCTCCGCCTTCTCTAATTCTATTCCAAGATAGAATGCATGTGACAAGCTTGATACTAAGCCTAAGTCTAGAATTTTATCTCTAATTTCCCGTGCATTTCTACCTTGAATAACTACTCTACCCTTCCTTCCAATATAATAAGCCTCAATACATTTATCCCTGTGATTCACTCTAATGCTGAAAATTCCTAGCTTATCTAATTCATGTTTACGTTTAAAGTTAAATGCATCTACTTGTTTAAATTCACCATGTGGTCTTGGAACATTAACTCTAACTTTATCTTTTAGAATGAGTAGGTTTATCCCTAGATCTTTTGGGGGAGACTTCCTAGCGTAAGATAGAGTAGCCATTTTAGATGCGGTCGAAGCTTCGTATGTAGAGCCTGTACACTTTACACTTTTCTCAACAACTAAGATTATACTTGCTCTTATTTCACATGCTAGATGTGTTAAAAATGCATTTACACCTACAGAATCAACATCAAATAATTCACTAACGTTTCCAATACCCATTAGTAAAGGAATATCTGGATATAATTTCTTAACCTCTATGTAAGCAAGTAAAGAGTTGATAAATCCACCTCTATACGTATCGATGGGCTCAAGAATAGGATCAGCAATTAAATGCTTAATACCATACTTCAGAGCCTTATCTAAATAGGCTCTCAAATACCTTAGCTTCTCACCACACGTTTTTGGATAAATTCCATCTATAGAGTTATACGGTATAACCACTGAGGGTACATCACGAACCAAATCATATACTCTATCAATATTCCCACCCTCTAAACTCATAACCATATCTGCTCCGGCATCTAGACCCGCTTTAATTTCAGAAGGTATTAATGAATCTATAGCAACTGGTATATCAAACATTTCTTTTACAAATTTAATTACTCTTCTTACTTCATTTGGCCTAGGATTTCCAGCTTCAAATCCAATACTAATTATATCTGCTCCAGATTCTATTCGTTTCTCAATAATCCTAAGTATCTCTTCATCTGACAATTTATGTGCTTCAGTTATCTCAGATATTATCCTAATAGGCGGTGGATTACAAGGAATATATACATCTCCAACTTTCAAGTTCCTCTCTTTAAGAACATTTTCCTCAGCCTTCTCTAAAATTGTCTTAACATACTCTGTTTGTTTATCTTTAACTATTTCATCTGCAGGAATATCTGGTGATAACTCATCAAGTTTACACTGACTCAGTATATACGGAATATCAGCAGCATGCCTTGGACCCTTAACAATCTTAAGACCCAATTTTCTAGATAACTCCTCCATAGAATCTTGAATTGCTCCTGAAACCATTATATAGTCATACTCCATAAGATTTTCTAAGGTGGCTAAATGCTTATTTAAAAGCTTGGAATTTATTAATGCTGCAACATCAATAGGTAAAACATATATATCATAATCATATGTTTGAGGAATCTTTTTAGACGCCTCTCTAACTATCGGTTCAGCGAGCCTCCCAGTAACAAGTAAAATCTTATTTGTCATCCTCAAATATAGTTTTTCTATTTGCTTAATAAATTGAAAAATTTAATAAGAAATATATGTGGAATATAAAAAAATTTAAGAGTTTTTATCCTTTAAATGACTTAATTACCTCGCCATAAAGCTTTATTGCTTCCTTAACCTTAGGTCCAATCGGTGATCCTGCAACAACCTGTGTAATACCCATTTTCCTAAGTTCCTCGATTCTGTTAATAACCATCTCTGGAGTACCACATACAGAGAACTCTTCAATCATTTTATCATCTACGAGCGCCATAGCTTTACCGAAATCTCCCTTCGCAATAGCTTCACCAATCTCCTTAGCCTTCTCAACTTTAATTTCATGTCTTTCTAGTATTGCTTCTGGAGCTCCACCAACAATAAACGCTACAACTATCTTTACAGCATCCTTTGCAGCCTTAACATCACTATCAATTGACATCGCTGTATATGCAACGACGTCAAATGGAACCTCCTCTCCTCTCTTAGCTAACCCCTCCTTAATATGTACCATAGCCTCCTTAAAGTCAACAGGATGTGAAGCATTAATTAAGACTCCATCTCCAATTGAACCTGCGAGTCTAAGCATCTTTGGAGCTTGTGCACCAAGGTAGATAGGTATCTTACCTTCAACTTTAAAGTTAAGTCTAGCACCAGCTACCTTAAACCATTTTCCATCATACTTAACGGTTTCACCAGCTAACAGTTTCTTCATAATTTCAACAGCTTCTTTAACAGCAGTTAATGGCTTCTCCCACTTAATACCTATAGACTCCAAAGTTATCTTATCACCAGCTCCAATACCAAGTATAGCTCGACCACCAGAAATTTCATGTATCGTAGCTATAGCTGCAGCTGTCCAGCAAGGATTAACAACATAAGGATTAGTTACACCCGTACCTATCTTAACCTTAGATGTATTGTAAGCAATTGCAGCTAATGTAGCATATACATTCCTATTGTTATAGTGGTCTGTAACCCAAATATACTCAACCCCAACCTCCTCAGCTAACTTAGAATTATCCACAATCTTAGCTACCTTCTTTGCTGGTAGAAATTCTATACCAAAGGATAGTTCAGTCAAAGTATTCACCCCACATGTGAATAATACAAGATTAAAATGCTAGACACAAAATATATCCATTACATAAATTTTCTAAATATCAATGAAGAAATTAGCTAGACTATCTGTAAAAGTAATATATAAAGTTATTATCAGAAAGGAAGATTATCTAAATTAATACTAGCTATTTAAATAGCCACTTATCCTTATCCATAATAAGCTCTTTACAACTACACTCATTACATGCTTCATAGTTAACATTTCTAATTATCGCAAAGGGAGTACTTTCCGAACCTTGTCCCATAACAAGCTCAGCTGCAGAAGCTATCTCATCAACTATAGCTACTTGTGTTACCCTCATTATATATCCATTTCTATCAGGCTTACCAATATAGTCCCTAAACGGTTTAATTCCTGAAAGTCCTATTGCTAAATTAATAACCCCTAGTCTAAATGGCCTTCCATACGTGTCACTAATAACAACGGCGACATCCTTACCAGTTAAATCCCTAATTCTAACCCTAATTTTCTCAGCAGATTTATCTGGATCTACGGGTAATAGAACTACTTTATTTGGACCACCAGAGTTTGACCTATCTACACCTGAATTTGCACATACAATTCCATGACGTGATAACGTAATTATATGCCCATCCCCCACCTTTAGCACCTCAGACGCCTCCCTTAGTATCAACTCAACAATCTTCGAATCCTTCCCAGTTTTCATACTTATTTCAATAGCTCTCTGAGACGGCTTTATAGCATTTAAACTTATAACTCTCCCCTCTGCCTTTGAAACAACTTTATGTGAAACCACAACTACGTCCTTGTTTTTAATTGAAATACCAGTCTTCTCAGCCAACTCTACAATAATTTTACCAAGATCATCTCCTGGTAATATCTCCTTATCATAATATAAAGGGATAATTTCAATTTTTCTCAAAATACTTACACCTTAAAAACAAAATGAGAGCCCTATAAAAATTAAGGTTAGACTAAGCTATCTTGCCAAATCCACTATTACTAAATAACATTTATCGATCAGCGTTTACACTCAACTACGTCTTTAGGTTAACTTTAACAATCAAAGAGAATTTCAACAAAACTAGTTTTCTATGACAAAAAGTATTAACAGTGAGTTTTTAGAAACATAAAGAGGTATTAAAATCTTTAACTAAACTTTAATCACTTTTCACCTTATTTAACTAAAAATAACTATTTTTATGTATAAATTATGTGTTACTATCCTATAAAAATGTGTTACCATCATATATCTTTATATATACCAATGTCAATAATAGTTATTACTTTTTTTACTATCTACATAATTATAGTGAAGCGACATCTCTTGTTTTTGAAAAGAAAAGTTTGTATCATTAAATGCAGTTTAGGTGAATTATAATGGCTAGAAGATTAAGGATTAAAATTGATGAGTTAAAGACGGACCTAGGTGTACTTAAGGGAGTAGAGCTACAAGTTGGTAAAATTGTTGAAGAGTGGGAGGAGCCTGAAGGTCCTACTCCAATGCCTTCAATAGCAGATCTAAGAAGGTGGGACTATAAGTTGCTTCAGCGATACAAACCAATGTATATGCCCTTCTGTGACTTATGTTGTTTATGTACATTTGGTAAGTGTGACTTATCTAGAGATAAACGTAGTGCATGTGGTTTAGATATGGCTACACAACAGTCACGAATAGTTCTACTCGCATGTTGTATAGGTGTATCTACACACTTAGCGCATGCAAGAGACCTCGTTGAATGGTTAATTGAGAGGTATGGTAGAAATGCGCCACTAGATCTAGGTACACAAGTTTTTCTTGAAGCACCAAATATTAGGCTAGTTACTGGTATTAAACCAAGAACACTCGGAGATTTAGAGGACGCTCTTGACTATGTAGAAACTGAAGTTGCTAGATTACTTGCCTGTTGTCACGTAGGTATGGAGGGAAGTAACCTAGATTTTGAGTCTAAAGTTTTTCACGCTGGAATGTTAGATCATGTAGCGATGGAGATTGCTGATATAGCTCAAACAGCCTTGCTCGGTTTTCCAAAAGCAGATCCTGAAGCGCCACTAGTAGATATCGGTCTAGGCGTTATAGATGCGAGTAAACCTGTAATAATGGTTATTGGACATATGATAGAGCCAAGCGTCGGAATAATAGATTACCTCGAGGAACATGGACTAGAAGATGCAGTTGAGGTATGTGGGCTTTGTTGTTCTGCACATGAACTAACAAGATATAGTCCAAAGAGAGGTAAAATTGTAGGACCTATATCTTGGCAAGTAAGGTTCGTTAGATCAGGCGTCCCAGATGTCGTGGTAATCGATGAGCAGTGTATTAGGACAAATATACATGAAGAGGCGAAAAAGGTAGGGGCCGTAACTATAGCTACAAGTGCAAAGAATATGCAGGGTTTCCCAGATTTAACTCATGAAGATCCAGATAAAATTGTTGAGTTATTAATCTCTGGTGCTATCCCAGGAGCATTTATTCATGAGGAGGAAGCTGAAAAAATTGGTGAAGTAGCAGTTAAAGCCGCTATAAAGCTGGCTCCAAAGAGGATGAAATATAAGAAGCCTCCAAGTAAAGAGGAGATTATGCAGATCGCAGCAAAGTGTAGACAGTGTGGTGAATGTGTAAGGGCATGCCCAAATAATCTACCTATAAAGGAAGGAATGATGGCTGCGAAGAATGGCGACTTTAGTAAGCTAGCTGCGCTCCACGACTTATGTGTTGGTTGTTTGAGATGTGAGAGTGCGTGTCCAGTAGATATACCGGTAGTTACAGTTATGGTAAAAGCTGCAGAGAGGATCTTTAAAGAGGAGAAGTTTAAGATTAGAGTGGGTAGAGGTCCTGTCCAAGATGTTGAGATTAGAGAAGTTGGACAGCCAATTGTTTTAGGTGAAATACCTGGAGTAATTGCATTTGTCGGATGTGCAAATTATGCTAATGGTGGTAGGGAAGTAGCTGAAATGGCTGAAGAGCTATTAAAGAGGAATTATATAGTAACTGTCTCTGGATGTGCAGCTATGAATATCGCTATGTATAAGAATGAAGAGGGTAGGACCCTCTACGAATTATACCCAGGTAGATTTGATGCAGGTGGATTAGTCAATGTAGGTTCATGTGTAGCGAATTCACATATATCTGGAGCCGCTATCAAAATCGCAAGCATCTTCGCTAAGAAGAATTTAAGAGCTAACTATGCAGAAATTGCTGATTATATCCATACAAGAGTTGGTGCATGTGGAATTGCGTGGGGAGCAATGTCCCAGAAAGCAGCTTCTATCGCGTCTGGATTCTGGAGATTAGGAGTACCAGTAATTGTTGGTCCACATGGAGCAAAGTATAGAAGAATGTTGTTAGGTAGAAAGGATAGAGAAGAGGACTGGTATGTATATGATGCATTCACTGGAGAGAAGGTTTGGGCTGGTCCAGTACCAGAACACTTATTCTACGCTGCTGAAACTAAGGAGGAAGCCCTTGTTATGGCTGTAAAGCTATGTATGAGAGCTAGCGATACGACAAAGGGAAGAGCAATTAAATTATCAAACTATATTGATCTACATAAGAAGTTTTTCGGTACATTACCAAATGACTTGCACTTATTCATAAGGAGAGAGGCGGATATACCGATTACTATGAAGGATGAAGTTATAGAGTTTCTGAAGAAGGTTGGTTGGAAAGAACGTCGTGAAGTTCCAAATCCAACCTTATTGGAGGAGTTGGTGAGGAAGAAATGATGAGGGATGAATTAACTGGTCAAATAGCTGAAATTCCAGGACCAATAAAAGCCTTTGTTTTAAGAGAACCTAGAAGAGTTGCTGCTATGCTAAAGGGTGCTGGAAGACTACTAATAGTAGTCGGTAATAACGTAAAGAACTATGAGTCAGAGGACTTTGATGCAATTGACTTTGTTGTCAATCTAGCGAAATCCTTAAATGCTCACATTAATGTTACTGGACCATTAATTACAAAGTTTAGGGAAAAAGATTACAACAAAATTTATTTAATGCCAGCATTAGAAACTATAGATAGATTAAGAGATAACACATGGAGTGGATTTGATGGTGAGGGAAGGTATAACATGGCTGTCTTTATCGGTTTTCCATATTACTACGAGTGGTTAATGCTAAATGGACTTAAACATTTCGCATATAAATGGCTTAGAACAATTTCCTTAGATCCATATTATCATCCAAATGCAACATTTACACTTCCAAGTATGGACCTAGATAAATGGCGTAGTTTTATGAAAGAGGTATTAGATTTGGTTAGGAGGTGATTAAGTTATGTCTTCTTCTATGTTCTCTGATATTCCTGTTGATGTCGGAGTTGTATATGAAGGTGAAAGGATAAGAAAAAAGGATATGTATGTTGAGCTAGGCGGTCCAAAGGTAGATAGAAAATTCGAGCTATTAAGGGTAAGACCTCCAGAGGAAGTTGAGGACGAGAAAATTGAGGTTATTGGTCCAGACTTAAAGGATATGGAGGAAGGCAAATCATACCCATTTGGCATATTAATTAAGGTATCTGGAGAGAAGCTTGAAGAACTATATGAAGGTGTCATGGAGAGAAGAATACATGAGTATTGTAACTATGTTCAAGGCTTTATGCACCTAAACCAAAGATATGATATCTGGTGTAGAGTCGGTAAGAAATCATTTAACAAAGGCTTCAACTCATTAGTATTTCTAGGTAAAGTTTTAATTAGGCTATTTAAGAGCGAGTTCCCGATGATTGAGAAGATGCAGGTAACATTCATAACTGACGCTGAGAAAATAGAGCCATACTATGAGGAGGCTTTAAAGATTTATGAAGCTAGAGACGCTAGGGTTAGAGGATTAAGAGATGAGGATGTTGATGTATTCTATGGTTGTACATTATGTCAGTCATTCGCACCCACACATTGTTGTGTAATTACTCCAGAGAGATATGCTAACTGTGGAGCAATTAGCTGGCTAGATGGACGTGCAGCTGTAGCTATTGATCCAAAGGGACCGATATTTGAGATTCCTAAGGGTGAGTGTTTAGATCCGGTAAAGGGAGAGTATAGTGGTGCAAATGAAGCTGTAGCTAAGAAAACATTTGGCGCTGTATCAAGAGTCTGGCTTTACACGGCATTTGGATATCCACATACATCATGCGGATGTTTCGAAGGAGCGGCCTTCTACATACCAGAGGTTGACGGCTTTGGAATAGTTCACAGAGGATTTAAGGGGATAACTGTAAATGGATTAACATTTGGTCAGATAGCTGACTCAACAGCCGGTGGTAGGCAGGTAGATGGTTTCCACGGATTATCAATAGAATACATGAGGTCAAGGAAGTTCTTACAAGCAGATGGCGGTTGGAAGAGAGTTGTATGGTTACCATCAGAGTTGAAGGAGAGGGTTAAGGATGCAATACCACAGGAGTTATATGATAAAATTGCTACTGAGAAAGATGTTAGTAATGTTGAAGAGTTAAGAGAGTTCCTAAAGGAGAGAGGACACCCAGTAGTTGAAAGATGGAAGGAGATTGAAGTCGTAGAGGAGGCTAAGGCTCCAGAGGAAGTTATGGCTCCAGAAGAATTAGCTGCACTAGCTGGATTACCAATAATGCTAAAGAACGTCAAGATTTATGCTAAGAAACTGATTATCAGGGGTAAGGGGAGGTAAGTTGCATGGCAGAGAAGAAGAGGGATGTGAAGTTCACCATAGATCTTTCTGAATTAATATCCTCTAAATTATCTGAATTAACCGATAAATATGAGAAGATTGAGATAGTGTTAGAGGACGCTGTTATTGAAGCTGAAAAGCTAAGTTTCTTAATTAGTCCTTCGATTTTGAAGCAACTTGCTAGAGGAGGTGAATCTAAATGAGTAGTGAAAAGAAGGATAAGCCATCCATAGATATAATTAGTTTAATATCCTCTAGGTTATCAGAAATTCTAGAGAAGTATGGAGAGTTTGAAATTGAACTTGAAGATGCAGTTATTGAAGCTGAAGAGTTAAAAATTGTTTTACATCCACCAATGTTAAGACAGTTACTTGCAAAACCCCCTGTCACCGAAGAGTTAAAAGTTGTAGAAGAATTATTATTAGCTGAATTTGAGGAGCCAAAGTTTGAATTTGTAGGTAGGGTTAATGAGGTTAAGATTGGAGCTACAAAAAGTGAGGGTGGAACTAGGGATAGAAGCTTTATAGTTGGTGGAGAAACATTACCACCAGTATATAGACTATTTGGTATTGAGGAAGCTATGCCTCATAGACCAATTATAGCAATAGATATCTTTGATATGAGGATACCGCTACCAAGGGCAGTTAAGCAGTATGTAGATGAGGTCATGGATGACCCAGCCGAATGGGCGAAAAAGTGTGTCAAGGAGTTTAATGCCCAAATGATAAATCTACACTTAATAAGTACTGACCCATATATAAAGGATACACCACCACGTGAAGCTGCAAAGATTGTTGAAGAGGTATTGCAAGCTGTTAAAGTTCCAATTACAGTTGGTGGTAGTGGAAATCCTGAAAAAGATCCTGAAGTGTTTAAAGCTGTAGTTGATGTCGCTGAAGGTGAGAAAATAGTACTGAACTCGTTAAATCTTGATATGAAGCTCGAGGATATCTGTGAGTATATTAAGAATAAGGATTGTATAGTAATAGCGTTTACGCCTATGGACCTCGATAAAGCTAGAGAATTAAATAGAAAGTTATTTGATTACTTACCTAAGGATAGAATTCTGATGGATACCAATACTGCTGGTATAGGATATGGCTTAGACTATGGATTTACGGTTATGGAGAGAGCTAGGTTAGGTGCATTAAAAGGTGACCCAGAGCTTCAGCAACCAATAGCTACAGGTGTAACTAATGCATTAGCTGCTAGAGAAGCTTGGCTTAAGATGGATCCATTCTGGGGTCCGAGAGAAATAAGAACTCCACTCTGGGAGACATTAACCGGGCTAGTTAACATTTTAGCTGGAGTTGACTATATGATGACTATGCATCCACTAACTATGCAAACCCTTAATGAGATAATTGATATTTTCCTTGCAGGAGAAACTGTAAAGCCTGAAGATATTATTGATTGGGTTAGTTGGGAGATTTAGGTGATTTAAAATGCCGTGGAAAGCTGTAAGTCCAATTGAAGTTTATAAGCTTTTACCTAGAACTAACTGTAAGGAGTGTGGAGAAGAAAACTGTATGGCATTTGCAGTAAAGCTTGTCAATATGGAGACTAAACTTGATCTATGTAAACCACTACTAACAGATCCAAAGTATAAGACTAATTATGAGAAGCTAAGAGGTATGCTAAGCCCCATGGTTAAGGAGATTGAAATAAAGGGCTTAAAGAAGTCTGTAAAGATAGGTGGAGAGTATGTAATGCATAGACATGAACTTACATACATAAACCCAACCGCTATAGCTATCGACGTTGATGATAAAATGTCTAAAGATGATATTGTTAAGAGAATTGAGTTTTTAGAGCAATTCGAGTACGAATATATAGGTAGGAAGCTCCACCTAGACCTAATAGCTGTAAGATCAGTATCTAATGACCCAGATAAGTTTAAAGAGACTGTAAAGTTTATTGTAGAAAACACTGGGTTACCAATGGTCCTATGTTCATTAAATCCGAAGATTATTGAGGCTGGTTTATCTGAGTTATCCGACTCTAAGCCGTTAGTATATGCTGCAACTAAAGATAACTGGAAAGAGATGGCTGAGCTAGTTAGAAAGTATGAGGTTCCTATAGTACTATTTAGTCCAGGCGACCTTAATACACTAACTACACTTGTAAACACATACTTAGAAATGGGTATTGAAGATTTAGCTCTAGACCCAGGAACATTTGTTGGTAAGGGGTTGGCATATAGTATTAATGTATTTACAAAGCTTAGATGGAAAGCATGTAATGAGGATTATAAACTAGCAGGTTTTCCACTTGTAGCTACCCCTCTAGTTGCATGGAAAATGGTTAATGGCGATACAAAGCAGAAAATGTGGTGGGAAACAATTACAGCTATAGCACTAATGACTAGATATGCAGATCTACTTATAATGCACTCACTTGAGGGTTGGGTTTACTTACCAGTAGTTATGTGGAGGTTCAATCTATACACTGATCCGAGGCGTCCAGTAGCTGTAACTCCAGGAGTTAGGGTACTTGGTAATCCAGATGATAAGTCTCCAGTTCTAGTAACTGGAAACTACGCTTTAACATTCTCACTAGTAACTTCAGATATCCAGAGTGCAAAAGTAGACTGTTACCTACTAGTTGTTGATACAGAAGGTATTAGTATTGAAGCTGCCGTACCAGGTAGAAAGTTTACTGCAGATGCTATTGCAGAAGCACTTAGTGAAGCTAAAGTTCAGGACATGGTTAAGCATAAAGTGATGATTATACCTGGTAAAGCTGCTAGGCTAGCTGGCGATATAGAAGATGCAAGTGGATGGAAGGTTCTAGTTGGACCACTAGATTCCAAGGATATTGGAAAGTTTGTATCCGAGAAGTGGAAGCCTGGAGTATTGAAGGAAATATTTGGGGAGGACGTCCTATAAGGTTCCCCTTACTTTTTTCTAAGTTTTCTACTGGTTTCCCACCATGTAGGGAATAGTTCCTTCTTACCTGGTAATACGAATCCAGCTAAATATTCATCCATAAAATCTGCATCCTTTAATAAATCATAATATGCTAGTAGCTTAGCTACTTTCTTAGCCTCTTCCCTATATTTATCAGAGAGTAGTGTTAGGTATGCTCCACCAACTGAGCCATTACCTAAATATGTTATTTTAGCGTTAGTAAACTCTGGCAGTAGACCTATAGCCATCGCATTATTAGGATTAATATAGCTACCAAATGCTCCACATACATAGACGTTAGTTACATCATGAACTGATAGTCTCATTTTCTTCATTAATACAGAAATTGCTGCACATGCAGCTGACTTAGAGTCTATTAAGTTAGCTATATCTTTCTCAGTAATTACGATATCTGTATCTATTGCACTTTCCTCTTTAGGAACTACAACATATTCATAGCCATCTACACCCTCCCTAATATAAGGAGATTCTATTTTTCTATCAAACTTTCCGAGTGTATCGATTATTCCATTTCTAAATAGTTCGCTTAGTAAGTCTATTAATCCTGAGCCACATATACCTTTCGGCTTAACGTTTCCTATAACTCTATACCGCGCTTTTAACGTATCTGGATCTATCTTTACACTTTCAATCGCACCTATAGTTGCTCTCATTCCAAATCTAACTCCCCAACCTTCAAATGCAGGTCCAGCAGCTGCGGTTGTTGATAATAACCAACCTTCACTTCCAATTACAACTTCAACATTAGTTCCAATATCAATTAATAGTGAAATTTCTGGGCTTCTATGCATTCCAGAAACTAGGATATCACCAATTGTATCTCCACCTAAGAACCTACCTGCATTAGGTAAACAATATACTTTTGCGTTTTGATTAACATTTAAGCTAAGTTTATATGCATCAAGTATAAATGGTTCTCTAGGTATTTCAACTTTATATTTTGTCTCTAGAAGTGGCTCAGGATTTTTACCAGCAAATAAGTACTCCATAACAGTATTCCCAGCTACAGTAACATCATAAATCTCGCTAGGATTAATATTAAGCTTAGATTTAAGCCGTCGTATCAATAAATTTATTGTATCAACAACAGCTTTCTGCAGAATTCTTAGCCCATCTTTATGTTCTAATGCATAGCCAACCCTAGATACTATATCTTCACCATAGGTAATTTGAGCATTATACTCAGATTCAGCTCCAATCTTTTCGCCAGAAACTAAATCAACTAAATATGCAACTACTTTCGTTGTTCCAATATCGATAGCTAAGCCGTAAGCCCTACTTGTTGTATCCCCTTCTTCAATAGCTACAACACGATTATTATACCTAGATATTACAAATGTTAGCTCATTAATACCTCTCTGCTTTTTTTCCTCGATAATACGTAATATATCGTCACCTAGTGTAACTTCGGCATTAATAGCCTTACTAAGCTGATTCTTAAGTATATTACTTGGAAGATAACTTGAGGCTAATATCTTCTTTATCATTGGATTTGGCTCTACACTAGGTAAAACAACATCAGCCTGAATCTTTGGTCTTTCAATTATAGTTTCTGGAGGAATATAAACTTCACAGTCAGATAAACACTTTGTTAGACACGCTAATACATAACCACGTGAAAGCTCCTCTGGAGTTAATAACTTATCCTCAGGATTGTACTTAAAATCGATCTCGCCAGACTTAATAATAACCTTACACTTTCCACATTCACCCTTACCACCGCATACACTCCTAATAACGATTCCAGCCTCTCTAAGAGCCTCAAGAATATTAATCTCACTATCAACTATTATCCTCTTTCCATATGGCTGAATAGTTATATTTACTTTCGGCATCGCTACATCTACCTATTACCATAAATTATTAGCATATGCTAACAATTAAACTAGACCTAAATAATATATATAACTAGGTATTTATGGTGATTTAAAACACTTAAGGTAATAGATTAATCTCACTAACAATCTTTCTCATGGCATTTAATGCTGGAGAATCCTCTGGAAGGTCTAACAAAGATTTCCCATTTAAATTATATTCATAGACATATGGATCTTCTGGTATTATCCCTGCAGGCTTAATACCTATAGATCTTGATATCTCAATAAACTTTTCTTCTAAAGTTCTTGAAAATCTATTACCAATTAAGTAAATATTCTTAACCTCAATATGAACCTCCCTCGCTAATTTCTTAATTCTTCTCGCTGTTTCAAACCCCATTTTAGAAGGATCAGTAACTATAAGCATTGTATCAACATCCTTATCTGTCCTCCTACTTATATGCTCAAGACCGGCCTCCATATCCATAACAACAATATCATAATTTGAGATAATGGTATCTAAAATTCCAGTTAAAACACTATTTACGTAGCAGTAGCATCCTTCACCTTCAGTCCTACCCATAACGAGAAGATCGAAATCATCCATTTCCATAAGTGTACTGTATACCCAACCTTCAAGAAGATCCCTTTTAGACATTCCATATGGGATAGAACCTGATTCTACACGTTTCTTTAATTCATTAGCAACATCTCCAACGGTCTTTACAACCTCAATACCTAATACATCAGGTAAATTTGTATCTGGATCTGCATCTACAGCTAGTATCGTATACTTATTCATATCAATAAGTACTTTTAGTAGTAATGCAGCAACTGTAGTTTTACCTACCCCACCTTTACCAGATATGGAAATAACACGTGTCATGAGTAAATATCCACCTTAATATGAGATTCACAGATTAATAATTCTTTTTTAAGTAGTCTGTATTAAAATTATGTATTATGGTGTATAGATAAAATGTATGCTAGTGTTTGGACATGGGATATAGTAGCTGATAAAGTCAGGACATTAAGTGGTAGACTTGGTTTTCCACCAGGAGATTCATTACAACTCATAGGCTTAAAACTATCACTTAAAGACGGCAAACTATATGACCTCTACCTACTTAAGGAAAGGCCAGACTTAGCACCAAATATATACTTTGTTTTATACAGGTATGCTCACGCAGAACAAGAAAAACCTGAAACTGGAAAGCTAATATCTTTTAGACAAATCTATGGAGGCGACATATATTACAAGCCATTCGAAAATAGCGTTTTAAAAGTTTTAGATCGAGAGTTTTCAAGCAATATAGATATGCTGGTAGAGGTGGCTAAGATGCTTGGAGCTGAGGAGGTTAAGATAAGTGATTATGATTCTGGATTGAAGATCAGAGTACTACCACTAGTTCCTATATATTTAGCTATTGATCTTGGTGATGAAGAGTTTCCACCCTTAGTTACACTTTTCTATGATGAATCAATAAAAGAGTACTTTTCAGCTGAGGAGGTTTCACATTTATCTGAAGCGTTAACAATACGGCTTGTAGAGCTTGCTAGAGAACTAGGAACTTGATAATCTCGTTAAGACAACTTTACTAGTCATAAAGTCAATATACTTAATTTCATAACCCTGTATCTTTACATTATCACCATCAATCCTATAAGCCTCAATACGATCTCCATTCTTTCTTATATAAATGACCTCCTCAGCAATTAATTTAAGAGAGCCATCTTCCTCAACATAAATCTTTGTTTCGCACATACTATAATAAAAATGACCCTAAGAACTAAATATAGTTAATCATCAGAAGATAATCAAAAAGTTATTGATATTTACCAAATTATGATTCTATTAATATATATTTATCGATAAGTTGTTTTGTATCTATCATAAACCTAGATTCCTTAGGTAACTTGTTAATTCCATATCCATTATACTCAATCGCCGGAAGATTATCATCGTAATGAATAATATGTATTGGTGCACCACTTATTATATTCTCCGCTAATTTCATAGCTAATTCGTTATCAATAACCTTATTTACTACAACTATACTTCTCTTAATATCTAACTGTTTAGCTAGCCTAATCATATTACGGCTAATCTTAATAGACTTAACAGTAGGTTCACAAATAGTAAACATTATATCAAAGTTTTCAGCTAATCCTCTACCAAATACTTCAGCTCCTGCCTCAGAATCTACAATTACAAACCCGTCAAATCTTCTTAGGGAATACCTAATAAACCTTTTTGCTAATGCGATTGCTGGACATAAACAGCCCTGTTTACTAGCATCTATACTACCAACAACTACTAAGCTTAAGTTATCATTAATTTTTACACCAAATTTCTCAATAATATCATTAACCTTAGGATTTAACTTAAATATTGCTCCCCAACCACTACCAGGCAATACCCCAGTTCTTTCTCTAATTAATTCGTCATTCATTGCTAGAGGAGTAATTTCATCAGCGATGCTTGGATCTATACCTAGACTCTGGGCTAGATTAGGGGTAGAATCAGTGTCTAATGCCAAAACCTTAAATCCTATCTCTGATAGTAATAGTGATAAAGCTGCTGATAGACTCGTCTTACCAGTACCACCTTTACCCGCAATTAAAATCCTCATAACTAATTAAATTAGGACACAACATAATTAATAAATAATCATGTA
>CAYTHX010000016.1:0-34644 GCA_964437705.1 uncultured Nitrososphaeria archaeon | reverse complement strand
TAGCCATTATGGTCTGCTCCGATTATTATAGTGACGAAACTATCCTCCCTAGCAATTATACCCCTAAGGGGTTCACAATGAATTCTTGGATGAGGACCGGCATTAACATATACATGAGGATTCTCGCAACCTAGTTCATAGAGTATGAAATAGAGTTTAGCTGCGATTTCAGTTTCAGATAGCCCAGGTTTAATGGAACCGATGATCTCGATAATAGCTCTAGAAGTCTTCTTCCCAGCTTCCTTTATGGCTTCGATTTCATAATCGTCTTTTAACATCCTCATTTCAGCAATAATATCACTTACATCTATAACCTCAACTTTTGGATTAAGCTTCTTAAACATTTCGTAGAAGAATACGTATGCATCCCTTTCAACTCCAAATTCCATTCCAACACTCTTTACTCCATGCTCTCTAATAGTCTTAGTAACCTTAGCCATTAAGTCTGCTCCATCAGTAAATGTGATCATATTGTCTATCCAGGTCAGCTTCTTAAAAATGTTCTCCTCACCCTTAACTATAAAAGCTATGGGTTCACCGCCCTCAGGAATGAAGAGAGCAGGTCTTAGCCACTTAATACCAGTAAAGTATGCATAGCTCGATAAAGTCCTCAACATTACAGCATCTATACCACGTGAACTAAATTTGCTCTGGAAGTTTCTGAGACGCTTTTTCAGAATGTTCTTGGGCAAAGACATGGTGACACCTATAAATGATAAGTTGAATAAAGCTTTAAGTAGCTTGATTCAATTCAATAAATAAATAAAGTATATAAACAGAGCAGTCGCACTATGCATCCCCGAGTCATATACTGATACCCGTAAATGTTTGAGTAAGGCACTTGAAATAGACCCTAACTATGAGCAAGCAAGGAGCTTGTTAACACCGCTAAGCGAGAGCATTAAGGATTAAGAGTTAAAGCAAGGCAGGTAATAATATAGGCTATCCATGATGGATGATGAGGGAAACGATGCCAAGTGCTACGCATCTTTTAATAAGTTAATGAATATGGAATACATTGCTTATGTCTATTCCCTATTGACAGCTTTACCTCGAGCATTAGCAGAGGCTGCTGGATCTTAACCAACGTTTTTTCAACCTTCACAGTTTCAGATGGAAGCTCGATAAGTTTGCCCTTCAGTAGGCTGTCTAAGGCTTTCTCTAGATAGGCTGATGCCGTAGATTTCTCTGAGTCCTTCAACTATTCTCTCTATCCTCAGAGGTGAAATCTGATACCCTTCTTCCAGGTAGGACGCCTCGTTTTGTGAAATATATACCTTGTCAGTAGGATATATAGCTCCCGATAAGGAAAAATAGTTTCTGGTGGTCGTTATGAGAAGGTCCCAATCATTCTTTGATGATGGTAAGGGGGCTCAGCACTCAAGATCTCTATCATCAATTACAATCTACAACGGCCAGAGCGATCATCGCCCAGAATAAAAGAATTAATAACCCAATTATTTTAAGCTTTTTTGGATACAAGCACCTATTTGTAAGAGTATAAAGTGATAGATGTATGAAGATTGAAGTATACTGCACTCTTGAAGAAGTAAAGAAGTTTCTAATTGAAAGTACATGTAAAACATTTATTCCAAGAGAATATGCAAAAGATCCGAATATTCTTTTTGAGCGAAATCCGGAGGAAGGAAGAATTCATATTGAGGCTGAAGAAAAGGAAGAACTTGAAAGGATTAGGAACCTTGTATTTGTAAGAGTTAAAAATGTCTGTAAAATCTTATACAATTCTAAGAGTGGAAATACAAAGCTAACATGGAAACAGATCTATAGGGATTTAGGCAAATTATATGGAGAAGCAAGTGGAAACACCTTGGTTAACTTACTAGAGAGTGGTATCAGAAATATTCAAATTGTGAAAGAAAAGGATTAGTTTTTTATTGCAGTTAATACATAACTATTGTTCTCTTCTTAAGTATGATGTTAACTTTTTATATCTTAATTCTCTGATTTCGATTGAATGTTCAATTTCCCTTTCCAGCAACTCTATCCTTCTCTTAAGATAATTATCAACTTTAAATTGAGAAATTAAATCTCGAGCTATTGGAAGGTATTTTACTACGCTTTTTGAGTGAATAGACTCGTTCAGCTCTGATCCGCATTTATCACATACTCCCCTAAGTGGTGGTCTTCTATATACAGTACCACACTTTTTACACTTATACATCTGTGTTTGGTATGCTCTTAAATTGCCGAGAATATCTGGAAGAATATGTTTATTTAGGATTGACTCAATTAATTTACCTTTAATTTCATCGTCAAATAGAAGCGACATAAGCTTTATTTGCTCATCTACCTTTCGTTTCATTGATCCTAATCTTGAATATGTAGATTTATTTACCGATAACTGGAGCATCGGTGGATGGAATGTTGATGGGAATGGGCCATATCTATTTTTTGTCCACAAAAACTCTTCAATAGTTTTAACATAACTCCTTATATCCTTAGAAGACGTATAGTTCAGCGAACTTTCGTATAGTATTTTTGGATACTTACTTACTACGTCCATGTTGTGCGGCTGCGTATCTACTTCTTCAGGTAGAAGAACCACATTAATGTAGAGCGGTGCATCCATCCGTCCTCCAGAGCCTGATGGGAGATAATGTTTCGAGAAATTCAGGAGAACGTCTAATAGTAGTATTATTGAATCCTGATCTCCATCGCAATCCCTTCTTTTAGCAGCGTGCCAAAGCGGGTGTGCATATAAAACCTGAGCATCTGTGAAACCGATTATTCTACCAATTACACCAGCAGACGTATGTGGAGATAAGCCAACAACTAAATGTCCAATTAAGTCATTAATTGAATTAATGTTATAAAATCCCTTCTTGAAATCATATATCCTAACCAGTAATTCATCAACAAACTTTGTTATTCTTACAAGATCATTTGCCACACTTTTAGGAATTATTATATCCTGAGGATATAGCGGTATCCATTGATCATTAGATTCAATTTTATAACCAAGCTTACGTAACTTATTTACATCTGTATATATATCTCTTATTCTAAATTCAAGAAGCGGAGCATTTGTTATATCAATCCTAATAGTCCCATCTTTAAATATCGATAAACCATAAATCGAACGTAAAATTCCCTTAGGGAGATACTCTGGAATCCTATTTTTATTCATTAATTTTCGGACACCCTTTAACTTTTTCGGCAAAGGCTTGAGGCTAGCAAAGTAATTGTTAAAGAAAGATTTAACATCAATTGTATATTCCCTGTAAGGTACTGTCCTAATACCACACCTTGGACAAACCTTCTTTTCATAGATTCTTTTGCAACTTTTACAGTAGTAATACTGTATTGTTTTCACTCCACATTTACTGCAATATCTATATGGTGTAACAGCTCCACAATTTGGACAAACTCTAACGGAAAGTTCAATTGATATTCTATGAAACTCATTATAGACTTTAATGATATCCCTTGAGGGGCCACCATAACTACCAACTGGAAATAGCACATGAACGGGGGGTTTTAACTTCCTCATAGATGCCTTCTCAGGCCTTCCTAACCTTACGCTAATTCTACTTCCATCAATATCCCTAACCTCCACACTAAGCAACTTGACTAAAAACTCACGTACATCCAGTACATCTGAGCTTCTTATAGGTTTTAACTCATTATACCTCTCTGATAAATATAGCAAAATTTCTGAAGCAGGATATTCTAAAGTAATTCTGTCATTAGCCACAATATGTGGTATTAATAACTTTGTAAGGATCCTCTTTATCTTGAGGTCATATCTTATCTCTACACTTTTCTTATTATAATGTATACATATGACCTCGATGTTATCTAGAAGCTCTATCAACTCCTGCAAACTTATTCTCTTCCACCTAATCGTAAATATCGGACAAAGAGGAATATCTAAAATTTTGGAAATAGAAATTGCATCGTTAATAGATACATACTCATCGTTACAGATTCTAGAGACTACATTTAGTATACCCTCCTTTGTATCGCCACTTATCTCAGACTTTTTGGATAAAGAGTCATATACATCTTGAAGCCACCACTCAATTACATATGGAGATGGAAGTAACTCTCTGTTATTCTCTAGTACATCACCATAGGAAATCACTAAGTCACCTAACCACAGTATTCTCTTAATCTTATCAACTATTTTTTCAGCTAACTCTATGTGAGTAACTCTAATTACATCACCATTATCTAATTCAACAATTGGAGGCTCGGCCAATGAAGAAGGTACTACAATTGCACCTTTTCCAGGATAATCAATCTTTATCTGGGAGCCGATGACTAGAAAATACTTTAGTAGTGGAAATACCGCTGGATGTACACCAACGGCAGAGATCCCCATGTTAGACTCTCTTCCATATCTTACTCTAAATGATGATAATTGTGATTTAAGTGATATCACAGGCCTTCCCATTATCACATCTTCTGCAACTTTATCACTAATAGTTTCTTCATTTTCTGCTGTGACCTCTGCACCCATTTTCGATAAGTTGTGAAGCCAATCCCAGCCATCGATACCAAGTTTCTCCACAACTGCAGCAATCTTCCTTGCTCTGCCAATTAACCCATCGTTTATAACCCTTAATGCTCCTCCTCTCAGCTTATTTGTTTCGATCCTAGGCAGATCCCTATTAACTAACACTTCAATCTCGTTTGTAGCTGGCCCTGTAACCTCTATTGGCAAATTTGTCAATGCATATTCAATCTGTGCATTTGTACACTTCATCTGAAACCTTCCAACTTCCCTTTCATATAGCCTCAACTCCTCAATAAATCTCTGAACCTCATCTTCTCCCGGTCTACGTCTGGGTGTATATCTTGCAAGTCCTAACCTCCTTCTGACATAATCTGCATACACAAGAATTAATCCTGCCTCGGTACCACCGGCCGCTCTAATTGGTCCAGCAAAGTATATGGATAGATATGGACCCTGAGGGTCTTTCTTAATTTTAACTTTTTGAATTCCCTCTGTAGGTGCAACAGTCATTCCTTCAGTTAAGATCGCCAGTGCTAATCTAATACATAAGTTAGCCAGCTCTTCAGTAGGATATATTCCCAAATAATCATCAAGTATTTTTTCGATAGCTTTGAGAGCTAAGACCTCACGTGGTAAACGGATATTCTCACGAATAAAGCTTGATATTCCTCTTGGGCCGACCATCGCTTCAATTCGATCAGCCATGTCCCACACTAGAATAGATTCTGGTTTATTTTCAGGATCAAGTAACCGTTGCCTAGCCTCCAGCGCAACTTTATACGCTCGTTCCACATAATCAATTACAGAAAAAAAGTAGTCCTTTACATGATCTGTGATCTCTAAGTTATTTAGTTGCTCTCTTAACTTACTGAAAATTTCACTCATAACTTCTTTTCCTTACCTCCCCTTTTTACGGCATCTACAATTTTACCTAATAGCTCTACATTTTTCTCTAAAACCGTTCCTGTTACCACTAAATCCGCTCCTGACGTCACTAGTGTATAAGCTGTATCAGGATCACGAATACCTCCACCAACTACAACAATTATGTTCTCTGTCCACTCCTTAACTAATTTGACAAATGATGGGGGTACACCGCTTTTAGCTCCTGATCCTGCCTCTAAATAAACATACTTAAAACCAAACATCTCAGCTGTTAGAGCATATGCGGCCGCGAGTTCCGGCTTATTATATGGTATGGGATTAGCGTCGCCTATAAAACCAGCAGTTTGTCCCTCGCCAATAATTAGGTATGCCATAGGCAGCGGCTCAGGACCATACTTCCTAATATACGGCGCGGCCAACATTTGAGCACCAACAATATAATACGGATTACGGGAGTTGAAAAGTGACATAAACCAGATTGCATCAGCGTTACTTGTGATTGATGCAACATTATTTGGAAACAATATCACAGGCAAATCACAATTTTTCTTGATGATGCTCACAAATTGTGATAACATCACTTGATCTATTAATGTAGATCCGCCAACCATTATGAGATCTGAGTCAGAGTCAACAATAATTTTCAGGATATCTTCTAGTTCGTTTATTCCGGTTGTTACCGGATCTAGTAGGGAAACATGTAATGCGCCATCACGATTTAGTTTTGAAATAATGTAGTTATGAGTACTTCTCAAGTATTTCACCTTCCATATATTTATCGACAAACCTATTATAAACATCGATTTTTTCCTCATATGGCTTAATCTCAGTTTCCCAGGAAATACCGCAGGTTCCACATACAACCTTTGCTAACATATTTCTCTTATCTATATTTACTATTACAGTTTGTGCACCACAATTAGGGCAGTTATATATCTTTGGTAGTCTACGAGGTGGTGGCCTAATCTCCTTTCTTCTTCTCCTCCTACCCATAGAACATCCCCATACAATCATTTCTTATAAGTATAACTAAAAATATATTTACTGTTAGAGTATTGGTACAATATTGTACCAATATGGAAGACGTGCTTAAGGAAATAAAATATGAGATTAAGAAAAATAAACTAAAGGAGCTAGCTCAGAACTCACACATAACCTTAAGACAAATAGAGATATATCTGTTATGGCAAAAATTAAGAGAATATAATATTAAAATCGAAAATAAAATTGAAACAATAGATAAAAAAAAGATAAGTATATGGTCCATGTATAGGATCTTAAAGCAATTCAGAGAAAATATAAGAAAAACATTAATTGACCTAATCATTTTAGATCTCATTGGAGTTTTATCGGCAAGTGAAATAGAAAAAATCAGTACAATAAGCAGATATATAAGAGAAGGACTAATAGATGAAGCTACACTTAAAGAAGCTTTATCACATATCCTCTATATACATAAACGCTAAAATATTAAATCATACAATCTCTTAATTGTGATAATGTCGTGATAACAGATAGCAACACACTAGTAGTGTTGCATGCAACAACATTAATAATATTTTCGGTAGCTTTATTTGTGATAACTGAGATATTACTACGTAAATTACGTGACATCATAACATATACCGAAACATCACACAATGAAATGATGTCACTATACGAGAATCTTAGTAAAAAGTCCGATGAATTAGATGAAAAGACCAGAGAAAACTTAAGATTAATTAATGAACTAGATAGAAGAGTACTTAATCTTGAAAGAAAAATTTTAGATTTAATGCACCACAAAACTAAAACTCCACATAAAGAAAAAGTTAAACTCCCTAAGCCTATAGCGAAAGAAGAAAGTAAGGAGATAAAACGACGAGCACCTATACTAACACCGACACAAAGAATAATAATCGAGAAACTAAAGGAGGGCCCTAAAACATATAAAGAAATCAAAAACGAGACAAAATTGAGTAGAGAACATATAGCTAGGGAACTTAAGAAGCTATATGAGATGGGGTTGCTAGATCGTGATGAAAGTTCCAAACCATATGTTTATACATTAAAGGAGGAAGTATTAAGGGAAAGAGAAATCACATGAAAAATTACCCTTCCCCAATTTTAACTATAGAACCTATATATCTGTAGTGATAATTACCGCGAAAACCTTCTCTTAACAATATACCCTCGTCGACTAAGCGTGATAGATAAGTTGATAATGTACTTTTCTTAAGTGATCCACCATAAACTTCAGAGTATGTTCGCATAAATTCAGATA
The DNA here is from genome assembly GCA_964437705.1 of uncultured Nitrososphaeria archaeon. Taxonomy (GTDB): domain Archaea; phylum Thermoproteota; class Nitrososphaeria; order Geothermarchaeales; family JDFR-13; genus CAYTHX01. The sequence goes on along the minus strand of CAYTHX010000016.1, from coordinate 27,016 downwards.
ACGTGAAAACCTTATTTGAGAAGTACTTTTCCACAAGGTATTTAACCTTTTCATAGATGGATTTAGTAACTAATGAACCCTCACTTAGATTCGCACTACCTGAATCTAAAAGATTAATTAACATGAGAAAATTTTCTAGCTTCTTTTTGTTAATAGGACTATTTAGCGATACTACAACTTTTGAGCCATCACTTAATATAGTTTCAATTTTTATCTTTTTCATAATTCACTAATTCATGTATTCACAGTGAAAAATATAATGAAACTGTTCTTAGGCCGCAATTCAGAAAGTTAAAGCAGGAGAAAAGAGAAAAGATTCACAAGATTCACTTGAAACAAAGGGGTTTTTAGCGATTCCAGTGAAAAATGAAAGAGATGAATTCACTGCAAATTCACTGTGAAAATCCCACCCCCCTATTTCAAGTGAAAAAATGAAAAAAGAAAATGGCGCTTGCATAGTATTTTGTATTATTAAGTAAATATGTTTGAAAAATATGGAATATGCTTTTAGTGATATGTTTATCTTAATTAGATTTCTTATTACTGACTGGACTTCACTATATAGTCATAATCATTTTTAAAATTACTTTTGTTGTGTGCGGCTTTGGTCACAGTGGTCTTATTTTCTCTTGAAACATTGGTTTAGCTGGGGTGCCAGTGTTCTAATGTCAGACGACATAATTGACAAGATCTTTGAGAGAGCTATTAAAGGTCCAATGATCTTCAAAGATAAGTCTGTCTTGTTTCATGACTATATTCCTAAGAGACTATTATTTCGAGAGGAGCAGATTTCAAAACTGGCTCAACATTTGGCTTCATTGATTAGGAGACAGCGTACTTCTAATCTTTTCATATATGGTAAACCTGGTACAGGGAAAACTGCTGTTACGCGATATGTAATTAGTAGGATTCTAGAGAAAATTAAAGGTACTGAGTACTTCTTTTATGTTGCTTACGTAAACTGTCGTTTAGCAGGTACTGAATATAGAGTTATCAGATCAATGGCTGAGGCTATCGGATTAGATCTACCTTTTACAGGATTATCTACCGAAGAAGCTATGGGTCGTTTTATTGATTTTGTTAGGGATAAAGGTTTACCTATTCTTATTGTGCTTGATGAAATTGATGCTTTAGTTATGCGTTATGGTGATAAGCTCTTATACATTCTTACAAGATTGAATTATGAAGATCAGAAGATCTTGTCGATGATCATCGGGATTTCTAACGACTTGAGGTTTAAGGAGTATCTTGATCCTCGTGTGTTAAGTAGCTTGAGTGAGGAAGAGATCATATTTAAGCCATATACTTCTATTGAGTTAGAGCAAATTTTATGGGATAGAGTTTCGCTTGCTTTTTACGATGGTGTTGTTAGTGAAGCAGCTGTGAAATTGGCGGCCGCCATCTCAGGATCTGAAAATGGTGATGCAAGAAAAGCACTAGACTTAATTAGAGTGGCTGGTGAAATTGCTGAGAGTGAGTGTTCAGATAGAGTTCTCGAGGAGCACGTGAAAAAAGCATATGCGAGTATAGATCGAGAAAGGGTGTCTGAAGTTATTAGAACATTGCCTTTACACTCTAAGTTAATTTTAACCGCACTGTATTTAATTTCATTAAAATCACCAGAATCCCGTATAAAAAGCAGCAATCTATATAACAAATATGTATTAATTACTCGTCAGTTTGGAGATGAGCCGCTTTCATCAAGAAGGTTCTATGGTTTGTTAACAGAATTATCACTATTGGGAGTTGTTGATAAAAAAATAACGAATTATGGTAGGAGAGGCGGCCGCTTTTCAACTGTAAAGCTTGGTATACCTCTCAATATGTTAGAGAAAGCGTTATCTAATGATCCACTAATTAGTGATTTGTTACTGAATGAGATCTAGAATATGTAGTTTCAGCGTACTTAGATTTATAATTGGTATTATTCCGGGAGTAGGCTGCATACCCATTTCTTTTTGATATTCTGTCTGTTTTTGCCAAGTACCGCTATTAATGATCAGTAGATTATCGTTTCTGTATTTATAGCTAAATACATGTGTGTGGCCGCCGTGGAGAATGTTAATATCTTTAGGTATTATTAGTGGATCTCTTTTTTGTGGTATTATCCGTGTTTGTAGTCCATATGTAGGTGCTATGTGTCTAACAGACAGTAGTATGTCCATAGCATCTGCCACGTCTGAATGAGTAAGGCCTGGGGTAGTTGCAAACACATCGTTTATAAAGTCACCATGAAACACGAATAGATTTACATCCTGTAAACGTATGTTTACAGGATCTCCAACCATAATAAATTTATTATCCCTATATATTTTCTCTGCGTATTCCTTGAAAATTGGTGGTCTAGGTATAGCTTTTGTGGTTGCATCATGGTTTCCTGGAGATATGATAACTTTTATTCTATCAGGAAGCTTTTTCAGCAAACGATAGGCTTCTTCATATTGATCATATATGTCTTCTATCAGTAAATCTTTCTTTTGTGATGGGTATATGCCTACACCATCCACAATATCGCCAGCAATTATGGTATAAAATACTCTTTTAACTATACTCTTAATTTTATCATCATCTATTTGTCCTTTTAAGATCTCGATAAATCTTTCGAATTCATCGTACATAAACTCGCGGCTTCCAATGTGTAAATCTGATGTTAGGATAGCATAGATATTACTATTATTTTTAATTTGATGTGGTGTTACCTTAGGTAAATAGAATTCTGTGATAATTGGTGCTCTGTTTTTCCTAGCATTAATTTTTAGAGCTATTATGGTATCTAAGGGTATTATGTTAACCATTTTTTTGAGGTACTCATCGTTTTTTGGGACTATAAATTTTCTTCTTCCAGTTAAGTCTTCTACTTCCAAATAACTGGTTTCATGAGAGATTTTTTTATTAGTAACTACACCTAGGATAAATTGTTCTCCCTCAACTACAGGTATCCGGCTTATTTCTATCCAATCTCTCAATCCATAGTCTCTAGCAATTTCTCTACCGAGAATTTCACATCTACTTAATAGGTATTCAACGACATCCTCTATTCCACTTGGTTTCACTAAATTTTTTCCTGGATCTCTAATAATTTTTATATCGTGTTTAATCATCTCTTCGGTTTTTTCCTCAGTACTTTCTATAGCGCTTAGTATCTGTTTAACTATATCCTCTAGTATCTCCCTAGTAATAAAGAGTGAGTCTTTATATTTTGTTAAAATTTGACTTAGTATTTTACTGTCGTCTATGTTACTATGCTTGGATAAAATTTTAGCTAAGTACTCTTCAGCATCAAGCGTTAGTCTCTTTCCAAATCTATTTATTGTACTACAAATTGCTTCTAAGCGATCTTTGTTCATTACTGCATCTAAATAAATTACTAGTACTCAAAGCTTTTATCACTTTATTAACTATTTCTTCTTAGATATTTTGGGAATCTAAAACGGCGCCGGGATGGCCGAGTGGTTCAAGGCGTCGGCCTCGAGATCATCAAAGGTTTTAGCGGCCAGAGAGCCGATGGGGGTTCGCCCCCGCGTGGGTTCGAATCCCACTCCCGGCGCCAATACTACCTAATTCTATCCTTATAAATCTACTAAAAATCGCTATACTACTGTGAGATCTCTGAGAATATTTTTGATAGGTCTTCACTTAGGTATTCTGCTATTGATAAAATGCCTTTTTCACTTTTTCTTCTATTTTCTGAGGAAACTGCTATTATCAAGTCCCCTCTTTTTACATCAAATTCTTCTCGTAGTTCATTAAAGTTATATTTTCTTATAAATGGTATTGTAATTGCTTTAGATGTGCAGATCAGTACCATTGCAGACCAACAGCCTAATCTGATTGCATAATCTCTGGCTTTATAGAGGTGCTTAATTTTTTCCTTTTCATACTTTCTGAGTATTGCTCCATACGCTTCAAATCCATCTTTAAATATATCATGTTTAATGGGTTTTATCTCACTTAGGATATCACTAATTTGTTTATAATATAAAGCTCCTAGTTCTGATAATTTCTCACCTCTCTTTGTTATGTGTATTAGCCCTTTTGAAGAGAGAAATCTTAAGATATTTTTTACGCTTCCCTCACCTATTAATGTGTAACTGGAAATATCCTCTCTCTTAATGATGCCTTTTCTTCCAATAAGTATAAATACCCTTAAAATATCGAATTTATCAAATTTTCTCAATGTTCTTTGTGTTTTCTTCTCATCCACAATCTTTATATAGCATTTCTTAGCTAAAATAGTTTATTGGACACGGTGTCCAATAAATGATCTCCAAAATAAGGAAGCGCGATGGAAGAATTGTTGATTTTGATAAGAATAAAATTGTAAGTGCTATCCTAAAGGCTATGGATGCTGTGAATGAACGTAATGAAGAGTTAGCAGTTAAGATGGCAAATGAAGTTGTAAATCAACTTATTAAGCAGTTAGAACCAGGAGAAATACCAACAGTTGAGCAATGCCAAGATATAGTCGAGCAAGTTTTGATGAAGAATGGATGTTATAGAGTTGCTAAGGCTTATATTTTATATCGTGCTCTACATGCTCAGATAAGAGAACTTGTAGATGAATATTTACACCAAAGAACTTGGCTTGTTAAGGAGAATTCTAATATGACTTATTCTTTACAAGCACTTAACTTTCATATTTCTTCGCAAGTAATAGCGAATTACTGGCTTCACAAGATCTACAAGCCTGTGCCGCAAGTTAGGGATGCTCATATTAATGGTGATTTTCATATACATAATCTAGCTATACTGGGGCCGTATTGTGTAGGTTGGGATCTTCAAGATCTGCTACTAACAGGCTTTAAAGGTGTGCATGGAAAAATTTCAAGTAAACCTGCAAAACATTTTAGGGTTGCTCTGGGACAAATCGTCAATTTCTTCTTTACTCTTCAAGGTGAGGCGGCTGGTGCTCAGGCCTTCTCAAACTTCGATACATATTTAGCACCTTTCATAAGATATGATGATCTGGATTACCGTGCTGTGAAGCAGGCGCTTCAAGAGTTTCTATTTAATATAAATATACCAACTAGAGTAGGTTTTCAAACTCCATTTACTAATGTTACATTAGACATTCAAGTACCGGAATTTATGAAAGATCAACCGGTAATTATAGGTGGAAAAGTTTTAGATGATGTCTATAGCGATTTTCAAGATGAGATGGACCTCTTTAATATGGCCCTAGCTGAGGTTATGCTGGAGGGAGACGCCCTTGGAAGAGTTTTCACTTTTCCCATTCCTACGATCAATATAACAAAAGATTTTAACTGGAATAGTGAAGTTGTTAGGAAAATTTTTAAGATAGCAGCAAAATATGGAATTCCTTACTTTGCAAACTTTGTTAATTCTGACATGAAACCAGAAGATGTAAGATCGATGTGTTGCCATCTTCGTCTTGATAAAAGAGAGCTAAGAAAAAGAGGCGGCGGCTTATTTGGAGCTTATCCATTAACAGGATCTATAGGAGTAATAACAATTAATATGCCACGTATAGGGTATTTATCTAAAGATGATACTCAATTCTTTGAGAGACTAGAGCACTTAATGGAATTAGCTAAGGTGGCACTTGAAATTAAAAGAGAATGGTTAGAGAAATTCACTGAGATGGGGTTATATCCATATTCAAAGTTCTATCTGAGAAATATAAAACTAAGGTTTAATTGCTACTGGAAAAATCACTTCAGTACAATTGGTCTTATAGGCATGAATGAATGTTGTTTAAATTTCCTAGGGTGTACTATAGGAGATAAAGAAGGATTACGATTCGCAGAGAAAGTTTTGGACTTTATGAATGAAAAGCTTCGGGAATTTCAGGACGAAACTGGGAACTTATATAACTTAGAAGCTACACCGGCTGAGGGAGCATCATACAGGTTGGCAAAGATTGATAAAAAGCACTATCCTGATATTATTGTCGCAAATGAAAGTGCTGTTAGGAGAGGAGCGGAGCCCTATTACACAAACTCTACTCAGTTACCAGTTAACTTTACTGATGACCTATGGGACGCCTTAAAGCTTCAAGAACCGTTACAAGTAAAATATACAGGTGGAACTGTATTCCATATATGGTTGGGTGAAAGCATGCCTCCAGTAGCTTCACTAATAGCTCTAGTTAGAAAAATATGTATGAACTTTAGAATTCCTTACTTTACGATTACACCTATATTCAGTATATGTCCATTTCATGGATACTTACCAGGTAAACACTTTACTTGTCCAAAATGTGAAATTAACGGAAGAAAAACTGCGTGCGAGGTATACTCTAGAGTCGTTGGTTATCTAAGGCCTATTGATCAATGGAACTCTGGAAAGCAGGAAGAATTTAGACAGAGAAAAACGTTTGATAAAGCACTACTATATACCGCATGATACAATGATAAAAATTGGCGGTTTTCAAAAGCTAAGTCTTTTAGAGTTTCCTGGGAGGGTTTCCGCTGTAATATATGTTGTTGGTTGTAATTTCAGGTGTCCATACTGTTATGTTCCACAACTTGTTTTGCCTGAAAAAATTAAAGGTTTATCCTTGATACCAGAAGAGTATGTACTTAAATATCTCGAGAAGAGAGCTGGTTTAGTAGATGCCGTAGTAGTTACTGGCGGAGAACCAACTCTCCAAAGAGATTTACCCAGTTTCATAAGATGTATAAGGGAAATAGGATATATGATAGGTTTAGAGACTAATGGTACTAATCCTGAAGTCTTAAATCATCTCATTAAGAATGGATTGGTTGATTATATTGAGATGGACATTAAAACCAGACTCGTTTTTAAGGAGTATTATGAGGTAACAGGTAGATGTCTTTCTAGGAAAAATTTTGAAAATATTAAGAGATCGATAAAAATTATTATGAACTCTGATATAGATTACGCATTTAGAACCACAATGCTAAAGGAGTTTCATACAGTTAATGATATAATTGGAATATGTAAATACATCAAAGGTGCCAAAAAATATTATATACAGAATGTAAAAACATTTGCTGAAATGCTTGGTCTAAAAACAGCTACCCCTTTTAGTGAAGATGAAGTCAAGGAGATTATAAAGACTGCAGAGAAATATGTTTGCATTGAGTATAGAGGATAAAAATCGCTGATAATTATTGCTACGGTCTAATTATATAAACTCTGAAACTAAAAGTGAATATTGGTGTATATATGGAGTTTAATGCGGGGGTTCCCCTAGCCTGGTCAACGGGGGCAGGCTCAGGACGATATTATTGGGAGAACCCTGCTGGCGTAGGCCTTCGTGGGTTCAAATCCCACCCCCCGCACCAAAAACATGAGGTATTTCTAATGTGTGGTGTTAATAGTGATCCTACTTACTAACCCGGCCTTAATTGATGCTTATAAAGGGTTTATAGAAGCGATCAGAAATAGAATGACGATTATCGTTATCTGTTTATGTACGGTTGATTACGAGGGTAGAGCCGGCTCTTTCTTAGAAGAGGGTGAACGTATAATAATCATTAAGAATGACGGGTCTCTGCTTGTTCACAGGGAGAGTGGATATAAACCTGTTAATTGGCAACCACCTGGGTCTCATACAAGTGTAAGGCTAGAAAATAGCTACTTAATTATAGACTCTGTAAGGCCTAAACCTATTGAGCATCTGCGAATACGAATTAGCGAGGTTAGAACGTTTTTGGCTCTTAAGCTGAAAGATACAGGCGAATTCCATATGTATTTATCTGAGGAGGAACTGCAAAGAGTACTTTTTGAGCATCCTCAACTAATTGAGGATGGTTTAAGAACAATTACTAGGGAAAAAGAGTTAGAGAGCGGCAAAGTAGATATTTTTGCTGAAGATAAATTTGGGAATCCTGTCTTAATAGAGGTTAAAAGAGGGCGTGTTAGTGAGAAAGAAGTACTTCAATTATACAAATATGTGTCAGAGTATAGAGTTACAAATCCTAGAGTAAGGGGTATTATAGTATCACCAAAAATCGATCCAAAAGCGCAAATACTACTTCATGAGCTTAACTTAGAATACAAGAGTGTAGAATTGTCTAAAATAGCTAAGCTTTATAAGCGATTTAAAGGGACAACTTTACTTGACTATTAGATTAAGTTCTCTAACTAGGTATGTTTATATTATTTGACCATGCTTATCTATTTATTGATACTATTTTTATTTATATGTTTGAATTGACTAATTTGTAATGTCAATATATGGTGTATGGAGTAATGAAGGGAAGAAACTACAACACTGAGAAAAGTGAACAGATAGTGAAGCCATTAACTCTAGTATACAAACAAGTGGGTGAAACTATCACTGTATACTTAAAAAGTGGGGAAAAGTATACAGGGCTATTAACTAAAGTCGATAATTACATGAATTTAATAATAGAAGATGCTGTTGAGGAATACGGCAATAAAACGACAAGATATGGTAAAATACTAATCAGAGGTAATAATATATTATTAATAAAAACTAGTTAAATTTAGTTATAAGTGAACAAAATTTGTAGTGTGCTTTAATACATAGGTGGTGCTAGTTTGAACATCTTAGTGGAAAAGTTATATGCTACTCCTGTTCATATGCAAAAAGTCGAGATGGTTGAGCGGAAAGGCTTAGGCCATCCTGATCATATCACAGACTTAGCATGTGAGGCTGTTTCTAGAGAACTATCAAGGTATTACATGAAGAATTATGGTAAAATTCTCCATCATAATGTCGATAAGGGGTTATTAATCGGTGGTTCTGCCCAATGGGAGTTTGGAGGAGGTAAGGTTATAGAGCCTATTGAAGTTACTGTAGCAGGTAGAGCTGTAAAGTATGTTGAGCTTGAGAATAGAGCTGAGGGTATCCCTGTAGACGAGATTGCTATTAAAGCAGTTAAAGAGGAGATTAGACGTAATTTCCGCTTCCTAGATCCTGATAAGCATATGAGAATATATGTGAAGATTCGTCCAGGGTCTGCAGAGCTGATTAAAACATTTGATAAGGGTGTAGAAGTTCCTTTAGCAAATGACACGTCTATTGGTGTTGCATATGCACCACTTACTACATCTGAGGAACTTGCACTAAAGCTCGAAATGTATCTAAATAGTAGTGAATATAAAAAGATTAGACCTTATGTTGGTGAAGATATAAAGGTTATGGTTTTAAGGATAGGGAAGAAATTTAATGTAACAGTTGCTTCAGCATTTGTCGATAAGTTCTTTAGTAATGTTCAGGATTATTTATCCGTAAAAGAAGAGGTATATAATGATATTTTGGATTTCATTAGTAGATTCAATCTTGATTACGATGAGCTTAATCTTAAGTTGAATGCAGCTGATGATCCTGAAAATATGAATATATACTTAACGGTAACTGGTACATCAGCGGAAGCCGGCGATGATGGCAATACTGGAAGGAGTAATAGAGTGAATGGATTAATAACGCCAAGTAGACAAATGTCTTTAGAAGCAGTAGCAGGGAAGAATCCTGTCAGTCATGTTGGAAAGTTATATAATGTTCTTGCATACCGCATAAGTAAGCGGATACATGAAGAGGTGAGTGGAGTGGAGGAAGTATATACAAAGATCTTAAGTACAATTGGCCATCCAATTAATGAGCCTCAGCTTGTTAATATACAGTATATATCTAAGCATAAACAGCTAAGTATCGAGGATAAGGTAAAAAAGATTCTTGAAGAGGAATTTAGTCCAGATAGACTAAGGAAGCTTACAGATGAAATTTTAAATGGGCAATACCTACTTTTCTAGTTCTATAAATAATACAATGATTTTTATAGATGGTTAGGAGGAAAAGCTAGTAATATCTACGCAATACCAAACATCCTATAAATATCTTTCTTATTTACTTCTAGCTCAAAGCGTTTTATGAAGAAATTAATGATGTTATCCAAATCTCTCTTAAGCAGATTTATGTTTTCATTTTTCCTTTTTGTGGCTTGAGGCCAATCAATAATTATGGGCTCTTCATCTAATGTGATAAAAACGTTAAATGGACTTAAATCTCCATTTATTATATTGAGGTCGTATGCCTTCTTGACCTCCGTAACAATTTTCCAGAAGGTTTCTGCAGGATTTGATAAAGACTTTATGTTGACCAATAAAGCACCTTTCAATTCCTCCATAACAATTGTGTGTTTCACGTGAATAATTGGTTTCGGAACTTTAACTCCATTTTCATAAAGAAACTTTAAAGTTGTAAATTCTTTTTTTGCGGCACTGTAGTTCCTTAAAATCCACCCTGGTCTTTTAGAGGAGTAAACATTATAGTAGTCTCTCTTCCTGGTTATATCACGAAAACTGATTCTTCCTAGCCTAAAGAATTTTATCGATAATAATTCATTTTTTGGACCCATCGCTTCATATATATCTGCCTCCTTACCAACCCCTATTTGTCTACCTATCCCAATAACTATATCCTTATCTGCCAAGATTTTTAGTGCAATAGCATCTACCCCTGACGTTAGCAGCCTAACGCTTTCATATGGCTGCTTAAAGTATTCAATCCACCCAAATTCCCGAAGGTGGTCTATAATATTAATTATAAAATCATAATTGTAACCCGTTTTCTCAATTAATTTCTCTACAGGATATCTTTCATACTTATCAATATTCCTTTCAATTATGAAGAGGACATTCCATTCTTCTTCTTTGACTTCCTTAATGTGACTTGCTGTTTCTCGTAAAGTAACCATCAAGTAATCCTAAAGTTAATAATATCTTATAAGTAATAGTTCTGTGACCTCTCTGTACTAAGACACCGAATATGATTAATTATGTTATCAATTAGATCATACTATTTTTGTAGAGTAAAGATGAGTGAGAGTATAATTAGAATTGCAAAGTACATCGGTATCTCCGTAAAGAGAGGAGACGAATATAAGAATCGTTACTATGAAAAACCATGGAAAATAACGACTGGTGTAAATTCTTTAGACGATCTTTTGGGCGGAGGCATCTATCCTTATCAAACATATGAGTTTTTTGGAGCAGCCGGATCTGGGAAAACACAGTTAGCTCTTCAACTAGCAATAACAAGTCAGTTTAAATCCTATGAGGAAAGAGAGTGCATTAATAAGGTCATCTATATCGATACTGAGAAGAGTTTCAGTACAGAAAGGCTTATTAAAATAGCTTCCAGATTTGGGTGCGACTCTTATCGTATTTTGAGAAACATATTCTATGCATACACATTTGAGCCAGATAAATTGTTGTCATTGATTACTCATGCTAGAAAAATCATTACTGATGTGAGGCTGATTATAATTGATAACATAGCCATACCTTTACAAAATTTACCAAACAGAAATCCACGGACTATTAGTAGATATATTCAAAAGTTAATGTTTGAAATAACAAAGATAATGGATAAAAAGGATCTTTCTGTCGTTATAACAAATAGGATATATGCAGTTACTAATAACGTAATAAGGGAAGTACACCAACCATATGGGGGTATCACACTAAGTAGTTTTATGCATAAGGAAATTATATTAATGAAAGAGCGTAATAGTGTAATAAGAGCAGTTGACATAAACGAGATTAAGCCAGCTGCATATTTTAGGGTCAGTGATAAGGGGTTAGTTGATCTATGAAAAAAGGGTCAATGAAAGAGGCTAAGAAATTGTTTTATGCGATTTTAAATGGAAAACTTAGTAAAAGAGAAGGATTAGAGCATATATACAGAATTGCTAATAAAAAGAAGATTCTGAAAGGATATTATTTTGGTGTCAAAGGTATAATTCTAAAGCAAAATGATAATCCTTACAGTCTAAAAGTAGAATCCTTAAAGCGAAACGAGATAAAATATCTAATTAAAAAAATGGAATATTATCTAAGTTCAAGATTCACGAATGAATTCGATCGAGGATATATGTATGCATGGATTGATTACCTAAGGTACCATATAGGTGAAACAGAATAATTAACTTTTTAAGTTCTTAAAGGATATATATCATGGCCTACCCTCTATGGGAAATATAGAAAATTTAATATTAGTATCCACAGGTATAACCATATGATTATGAAGGATCCCGCTCCTGTAATAAAGATATCTCTCATTTTAATATTAATGTCATCAGGCCGGATCTTATATACATATACAATTATATAGTATGATAATATATAGAATACACTTCCTAGCAGGATTCCCTTACCTGCGCTTTCTAGCTGAAACTTCATTAAGCCACATATTATACCAGTAATAGCACCCAGAATTACTCTTGTCCAGTGAATTAGACTTTTTTTATCCAACATGCTTCACCTATTTTGATGATTACTGGTATAATGTTAAGAGCGATAATTCAATATATAAATAGCCAAAAGGTCAAATATATAAGAAAGTTTAGGGTTTTGGATGAAGATAAATTTGCGCTTATAATCAAAGCAGAGGATAGTTCTCTTAACATAGTATTTTCACCTAAGCAAAACTATTTCCTCCCAGTAAATGTTCCATTAAAATCTGTGATAGATGTAGAGAAGGATGTAGTAAAAAAGTATAATACTTTAAAGAGGTTTTTGGAAAATGCTAGGATATTAGCTATTAACCAACCAGAACTTGAAAGGATCGTAGATATTGAATTATTCAAAGGTATGAAGAAGTATAGGTTGATAATTGAGCTATTTAGAGAAGGAAATATAATCTTGACAGACGAAAAACTAAGTATACTTTTTTTACAGCATTCATTATTTGTAAAGGACCGCATACTAAAAGTGGGTGAGGTATATAAATTTCCACCGAAAAGAACTCTTTTTTCAGACTTAACTTACGTCTTTAATAATCCATCTGAAGTTGTTAGAGCTATTAATAAATTAAAAGATATATTTCGAGTTTTTCCATTGGATAAATATACTCTAAATTACGTAATAAAGAAGGTTAATGTAGATACCTATAAAGATCTTAACAGTGCAGTTTATGCTATAATAGATGAGCTTAAAAATCTTGTTTCAGACTTTAAAGATTATTGTATTATTGAGGATAGAGGGCAATATATTATTCTACCATTTAAACCTGACATAGAGCTATTTAATATACTTAGTTGTTTTAATAATCTCCTCGACGCAACAACAAATTACTACAGATTAGTTATAGGTAAAGATAAGCATTTGAAGCTGGAAAGTAAAATCCGAGATATAGAGAGAAAAATTAAGGAGCTAGAAGCTAGGAAGAAAGATCTAATTAAAAATATATCTGAACTAGAGCAGAGAGTAATACCACAGCTATATTTCTATATTTACGAACTAGATACTATATTGTCATCACTAAGGAGAAAATTAGAGCCTATAGAAACTGAGAATTTTGTCGTTGAAAAATTTGACACAAAAAACAAGATTGCAAAAATTGGTTTAAAGAAACTTAATACGTCAGTTAAACTAAAATATACTCTCTCCACCTATGAAGCTATAGGTCAGCTCTATGAAGAACTTAAGAGAATGAAATCAGGTGTTAAAAAGATAGAGGAGAAAATATCTGAGTTTCATAATAGGATACGAAAGTTACAAGAAGAGCATTTAAAGGAAAGGGAGGAGGAAGAAGAGGTCTTCAGATATAGAATTAGGAAGAGAAAATGGTTTGAGCGATTCCTATGGTTTTTTACCAGTAAAAATAGGTTATTGGTAATCGCTGGAAGGGATGCTGTATCAAATGAGGTCTTAATAAAGAAATACGCTAGTAACGATGATATCGTGCTTCATGCGGATATTTATGGTAGCCCTTTTGCTGTTATCAAAGGAGAAAAGGATAAAGAGCCAGATAATGAAGATCTTTATGAGGCGGCTGTATTTGTAGCATCATATAGTAGCGGGTGGAAATCTGGTTTTTCAAGTCTAGATGTGTACTGGGTAAAGAAGGGTCAAGTTTCAAAGTCCGCACCTTCTGGAGAGTATTTACCTAAGGGAAGTTTTATGATATATGGAAAGAAGAATTTTTTGAGAGGCGTTCCACTAAATCTTTATGTAGGCATATTATATTTAGATGACAAGCCTGTAGTCTATATTGCCCCTGAGCAATCTGTTCTTAAGTACTGTAAAGAAATTATAGGTAAGTTAGTACCTAATAGTCAAGAAAGATATAATATTGCGATGAAGATCGTCGAAAAAGTCTGCGTCTTATTAAAAATTAAGCCTCCAAAGGAGATCTTTCAGGATATGGTTAGTGAAGTTGTAAATAAACTACCGCCCGGTAGATCTACACTAATTTTTATGTGACTACTCCTAACTATTATTTGTTGACAAGGCTATGAATATGACACGAGATCCTTTCAAAACAGAGGTTTTAGTTAGAGAAGTTATGAATAGCCCTGTTATAACAGTCGATAAAGACGAAACTACTGATAAAATTGCAGGTATATTAAAGGAAAATAGCATCGGCAGTGTCATTGTTATGGATAAAGATAAGCCGATAGGAATTATTACCAAGGGAGATTTGGTATATAAAGTTATTGCAGAGAATAAAGATCCAAAAAAGGTAAGGGCAGAAGAGATAATGACTTATCCTATAATATATGTTAATGCAAATGATACGATACAGAAGGCACTTAAAATTTTTAGGGCACATAAGATAGGAAAACTTGGCGTGAGGTATAAAGGCAAGCTTGAGGGAATTCTTTCTGTGAATGATGTCCTTAGAGTTATACCAGAAATATTAGAAATTCTTTCAGAAAAAGTAATGATAAAAACTGGGTTAATTCCTGTTCCCAGAGCAGGTGAGCCAATTATCGGTTTCTGTGATCACTGTGGAAACTGGAGTGACGCGCTTAAAGAAATTGATGGTAAATTCTATTGCCCAGACTGTATTGTAGACTTGTTTGGCGAAGAATAACCTCTATATAACCCCATGTTCTCTTCTTAAATCTATCATATCCTCAACTTCTGGGCTTGTACTTATTAGGGTAACTGGGACTTTCAGCATGTTTTCGATTTTTTCAATAAATTTCTTAGCTTCTGAGGGTAATTTTCCAAACTTTCTAACACCTTTTGCCTCTGGATATAGGATATCGATTTTCGTTATTGCAATTTGTGTTGGAGAGTTAAGCATAACTGCACGCTTAGCATAGTTAAAGTTAAATGGAGCTGCTCTTCTTTTTCTCCCCGTTACAGTGGCTATTTCTAGCATGCCCCTTTTTGCCGCTTCCTCCTCAGAGAGTTCTCCTTCGAGCGGTCCACCACCTACACGTGTTACATATGACTTGAATACGAGGATAATTTCGTCAACTCTTTTTGGTCCAACACCAACATCAGATAGAACGGCTGAAGCAGTTACGTCTTTTGAAGTTACATAAGGATAAGTACCGTGATATAGAGATAAGAATGTTCCCTGTGTACCCTCTAGAAGTACGTATTCATCCCTATCAAGTGCAGAGTTAACTTCAAGAGGTACATCTGTTAAGTAAGGTTTTAACTCATCTATTTCTCTAGCAACTTTCAAAGTACGTAATGCTCGGTCTCTCTGAGCAGGGCCACATCCACTGCCCGTAGTTCCTATCTTTCCATGTAGGTGTTTGCTTATTCTATCTTCCTCAATATGGTGTTTTTCGATAATTCCACATTGATAATCTAAAAATGCTCTACCTTTTGTTCCCGTAAGCTTTACTTCGCTTATAAAAATTTCTGGATTAACTAGAACCCCTGGTCCAATAAGAAGCTTTGCATCTTTGTATACGAATCCGCATGGCAGTTGTCTTAGTTTATATGCCTTTCCATTCCATACTACAGTATGGCCAGCATTTGGCCCCACACCGCCACGTACCACCACATTAGCTTTATCTATATAGGAGAGGTATGATACAACCTTACCCTTTCCAGTATCTCCAAAGAACCCGTCCACAACTACTGAAAGCATATAAATCACTCCTCAATACAAAACTTTACATGACTAAACTAATAAAACTCTCTCCTTTTTATTGTAGTTTAAAATTTGATGTATAAGTTATACAATTGATGCTATAATATAAAGATTCACTCTCCAAACCTTCTTTGTCTTTTCTGGTAAATTCTGATTGCACGCATTAAGTCAATTTTCCTAAAATCAGGCCAATATACATCTAAAAAGATCAATTCGCTATAGGCAGCTTGCCAAAGTAGGAAATTACTAAGTCTCATTTCACCTCCTGTCCTTAGTATTAAGTCAACATCTTGATGATCTAGGTGAGAAGTATACAAAAATTGCTGGAATACTTCGTAATTTATATCAGTGGGGCTTAACTCGCCTTTTTGAACTTTCTCAGCTATCCTTCTAGTGGCAGATAGTATTTCATGTTTTCCGCCGTATGCGATTGCGACATTAACTATCATTTTATCATTGTTTCTAGTCTTATCTTCAAGCTTTTTCATTTTTTCAACAAGATTTTTTGGTAATAAACTCCAGTCACCTATAAACTTAATTCTAATCTTTTTTTCCATAATCTCCGTATCACTAAAGGCTTCAGTAATTTTTTCTTCGAAAAGACTCATTAATCTTTCCTTTTCCTCACTACTTCTCTTAAAATTTTCGGTTGAGAATGTATATAAGGTCACGGTCTTTATACCTAACTCATAGCACCATTTTAAGAGATCCTTTACTTTTTCAGCACCAATTTTATGCCCTAACCATACTGCATACCCCCTTTTTTTAGCCCATCTTCTGTTTCCATCTAAAATTACGCCTAAATGTCTAGGTTTTTCCCTTCCTTTAATTTGATTATATAACCATTTTTCATATATCCTATATATGCCTAAAAATCTAAGAAGCGTGCGTAACATTATTGATTACCTCCGCGCACGCGTAGGAATATATATGTTAATGCAATCGCCGTAAATAGAGTTCCTAATCCTATTCCAATATATAAAATTAATTTTGTTAACCCATGTCCCGGGTTAATCAATATTTCAGCGGCTTCTGAACCGACTAAATATACGACTAGTGAGGAGATAATCATAAAGATATATCTAATTACACGTCTTTCCTCAACTGCAAAAAAGCTGTAAAGTAACATACCTATCGCGTAGATGAATGTTGAAACTACAACTGCAATTAGAAATGGTCTTAAAAAGTTGCCTATTATATATGCGCCATAGATCCAAATATTATTTGGGTTTCTTATTATAGCATTAAACTCTGGAAGCACACTTATTGATAAGTATGCTATGTATGAGCCAATTAGCAGGGAGATTGAAGTTGCTATGTATACGAATAATCTAATTACCTCTTCTGTAGGACCGTGAGTTAGTGATGCTACATAATCATCTATACCAAAGCCTTTTATAATTAATGCTCCGCCTATTATTACCATTCCGGCTATAATGCCTTCTCTCGTTAGATTAAGTAATTGTAGAATACTAACAATTATTAATATTATACCAGGTATTCCAAGAAAGTATAACTTGTAAGGTCTTTCTCTCCAAATCATCTTAAGATATCTTCCAAGTATAGCATATGTTTCCTCAACACTCCTGCTATGTTTAACTACTACATGGTGGATAGAAGATATGGGTATTCTTGACGAGATTATGGGCAGAATTTCCGAGTCTGAATAACCATCCGTAACTAAGATTATATTATCAGCTGGAAATTTCTTTAGGATCATCTCTAGTTCTTTAACCATCTTCTTATCAGCTTCAATCCCGCCACCTGGAGAGCCTGCTATTGCTGCAACTTCAACTTCCTCATGTTCATCCTTTTTATATTCATCAAATACTTTAACAGTAGCGAATAAGGCATTTCCATCGGCATCCTCAGGATCGCGTAAAAGCAGCTCACTTGCAACTTTAATAAGCTCGTCTCTACCGATCACTGGAGTTTTGAAAGATGTTTTTTCAATTATATCTCCATCTCTGTCAACATTTAATATTAGTGTATACTTCTTATTCTTCATCGGTCATCCTTACTACATTTTATACTTAGATTCAAGAGAATTAATTTCTTTCGTCAATATTAAGTAATTAATGTATGAAGAGAATGTTTTGGTTCATATAGTTAAGGTGGTATTTCTTTAGAATCACATTATTAAGTATACATTCTTCTCTTTAGAGTTATTAGATCAACCCGTGCTTAACCAGAATACTAAATTCTTCAAATGTTAATGACTCTCCTCTTGATAATTTTTTAAGTGCTTCTTTCACTTTTTGACTTTGGCTTTCAATTATTTTCACTATTTCTTCATAAGTTAAATTGTCTGCCTTAATACCATACGGTTCTAATATTTCATCTCTTTCCCTACAGAGATCTTTTATAATAATTTCGATTTCTTTTGCTCTTTGGTAGTAAATATTATATTCACTATCAAGCCTTTTCTTATTTTTTTGTAACTCTGTAGCTTCTCTCTTTAAAGCTTCCATCCCGCTTAATAACTCTTCAATCTTAGCTTTTATTTGATTTATCTCCTCTATTTTTTTAGTCATTTCTTCTCGGATATTATCGAGTTTATCAGATATTTCTTCCTTTTTCTTCCGGGCCTTAACTGCATTCTCATATTTTTTTAAGAGTATTGTCAACTGGTTTATCCTATCAACAATAATTTTCTCTCTTTTTCTCGTTAAAATAGACGTTTCATATTTTAGCTCTAAAGTTTCCAGTTCTCTCTTAAGTTCTTCATATGGCCTCTGTAATCTTGGACTCTCCTTAATAACTTTATTGATTTCTCTTAAATTCTCGAGAAGTTCATTTTTCTCCTTTCTTAAGAGACCCAGCTCCTCTCTAATTCTTCTTAATTTTCTCCTAAGCTCTTTAATTCTCCTATCTAAGTCTACCATCTCCTCAATTTTTTGATTTATCTTCATAGATGTCTCCTTTCTAGCATTTGCAAGTCTCTTTAATTTGTTCCTTGCATCTATATAATCTCGCTTCACGGTTTCCAACTGTGTCAAGATTTTCTTAAGTTTTTCTAGATTAATTATTGTTTCATTTTTCATATATATCCCCGGTGATTATCCTAACATCAACTGCATATGCTTCATTTCCAACACAAATTAATGGGTTGATGTCAATCTCCAAAATCTCGTTGTTTGAGTATATAAGTTTCGAAACTGACGTTATAACATTTGCTATAAGCTGTTTATTAACTGGAGGTAATCCACGGAATCCCTCCAAAATTTTTCTTCCCCTAATTTCATCTATCATCTCATATGCGTCACTTATCGTGACTGGTGCAAGTCTAAAGGAAACATCCTTATAGATTTCGACAAAAATTCCACCTAAGCCAAACATCACTACGGGGCCAAATATTTTATCACGAACTCCGCCAATTACGAGTTCTACTCCCTTTGGAACTTGTTTCTGAATAAGGTATTTTCTATCCTCTATATCCTTAAATCTCTCTTCCATTCTATAGTACTCCCTCTCAAGATCTTCCCAGGAACATATTCCCAATTTAATCGCACCAGCATCTGTTTTATGGATTATTTGTGGAGCGATAAGCTTTAGTACGGCTGGAAAACCGATCTTTTCAGTGATCTCTTTTTTCATGTTTGACAGCTCTCTGAAGACTGTATATCTTGGGAAGGGGATGCTGTATTTCTCTAGTAACTTAAAAGTTGTGTGTATGTCCATTATAGCTCGCAAATTTATCTACCCTCACTTACCTTAAATACATAATGGCATATAGTAGCCTAAAAATAGTTCATACCTAATGTATGTCTTAGTACATGTTGTGAATAATTTTAGTTATATATTTAACTTCTCCTCTCCTCTAAATAACACCCTAGTTAATGCTTGAATTAAAATACTAAAGTTCTCGAGAGTTTCTGCGGATACTGCGATAAAGTCCCCTCCTAGTGTATATCTACGCATAATTTTAAACATCTTAATCATCATTTCTGTCTCATATGTTTGATAATGTTTTTCTAACTCTTCCATCAGCATTTGTGGATGTTTATACCAGGAATATATCCTCATTAACTCTTCTTTTGTTAAAAGATCAATTTTATTTAATATATTAATCATAGGAAGTTCAAAGCGAAATCTTGTTGATGCTGAAATAAGTAGGTTAGAAATAAAGTTCTTCGGATCTTTACAAAATACGCCATCAAGAACAAAAATTATCATTTTGTTATCTCCAGCTAGGTTACGAACTATATAGTCTCCAATTATGCGGTAAGCAAATATTTCCATCTGCCCAGGAGTATCTACTAGTAATATATCCGGATTTCTCTTGCCAATTTCTGCATTTAACTGATCAATATATGCTATTGCTAAATCCATAGATACTATTAAAGCAGTATTTGGGCCAACTTTATTCTTCTCCATAATATCCCAAACATTAATATATTCCCTTATATCAAATTCGGGTTCATATGGAGTATTTATTACTCCAGGATCAAGATTTAAAATAGAAATATCTTGTTTTTGCCTATTGAACCATTCCCAAATAGAATAAGTCATTAATGATTTTCCGGAACCTGCTAAGCCGATTATAAATATCGTAGCAACCATTTTTACTTCTTTCTAGAAAGCCACCACTCTAAATATTCCTCTCTTACATCTTTTTCTTTCTCTCTCCTTTTATCAGCTTCCTCTAATATCTCATCTAATGTCATCATTAAACCACAACTTGTACATACATATAAACGTAAATTTCTATTATATTTCATCTCGCCAGCACACTCCGGACAACGAGGCATAAATTTCACCCCTCTTTCAAATATACACTGTAAAGAAAGTATAAAACTTTTTGCTAAGTATAAAATAAAGAGATATTATTGGAGGTACGCGGCCGTAGTCTAGCCTGGTAGGACGCCGGCCCCCCAAGCCGGTGGTCCCGGGTTCAAATCCCGGCGGCCGCACTAAATTCAACAACTATTTAAATGCTTTTTAACTAAAAATATCTTCAGAGAGCTTCCCTTTACTACAATTCTGCCTAAAAGAGCCTACCAAACAGAAAAAAAAATTCTCTATCGAAATTTTTAGCGTTAGGAATATAGTTAGTTTAGTGGGCCCGGTGGGATTTGAACCCACGACCTCTCGGTTATCAGCCGAGCGCTCTAACCAGGCTAAGCTACGGGCCCAAAGTATTCCTCCAACTATTATATAGTATTTTAGGATTTTTCTTTATATGTATTTTTAGTTAAGAAAACCTTGGTTAAAACTTATCTAATCCTATACATTTAACTATAATAGTAGCTAAAATTATATTTGACGTGGGCCCGTAGCTCAGTCCGGTTAGAGCGCCGGGCTCTTAACCATATTAGTTAAGAGCGTTGACGTAAGGATGATAGGAGGGTTACCCGGAGGTCGCGGGTTCAAATCCCGCCGGGCCCGCCAACTCCCTTCTATTAACTTCCCACTTACTGAGTTTAGAGAAAGTAATATTAACTAGCAAAAGTGTAAATTATCTTATAGTATTCTTGGTTAGTTTTGGTGATATACTGTGTACATACCAGTGTTGTCTGAGAAACGTTGGGATCATAAGTTAGAGGAGAGTTTATGGAAATTATGGGAGAAAGAGGGAATTTATCGGTTTAAATTTGATGAAAAGAAACCGCTATTCGTTATTGATACTCCCCCTCCATATGTTTCTGGTAGGTGGCATATTGGAGCTGCTGTTCACTATACGCAGATCGATATGGTTGCAAGGTACTTTAGGCTAAAGGGCTATAATGTGCTTTTCCCAATGGGGCTAGATAGAAATGGATTACCGGTGGAAGTTGAGGTTGAAAGGATATATGGCGTAAAAGCTAGGGAGATGGATCGTGAGGAGTTTATCAGCTTATGTAAGCAACACTTGGATAAGTTGGAAAATGAATTGCTCGATCTTGCAAAGCGTCTTGGTATAGGTGCCGAGTATTATGAGCATTTATATAGAACAGATTCAGAGGAGTATAGAGCACTCACACAAGCTACTTTCATCGAGCTGTGGCGGCGGGGGTTAATATATGAAGATTATAGACCTACAATCTGGTGTCCGGTATGTCACACTACAATAGCGGAGGCAGAGATAGAATATGTTCGAAGAAGTGGTAAGTTATATTATATAAAATTTCCGATTGAAGGAAGTGAAGAGTATATAATTATCGCAACCACCAGACCCGAGCTATTAGGCGCAACTGTAGCCGTTATGTATAATCCAGAGGATGAGAGGTATAAGCATCTCCTAGGACGCAGAGCTGTAATTCCACTCTATAATTATTCTGTGCCTATAATTGAGCATCCGATAGTTAAGATGGAATTCGGTACTGGAATCATGATGCTTTCATCATTTGGCGACATAGAGGACGTACGATTATTCAGGGAACTAGGGTATAAGCCAAGAATACTTATAACGCCAGATGGTAAAATGAATGAAAATGCTGGACCATATGCTGGTCTATCAATAGAAGAAGCTAGACAAAAAATAGTAGAGGATCTAGAAAAAAAAGGTTATTTAGAGAAGGTAGAGGTTATTGAACAGAGTATTCCCACTTGCTGGAGATCCCATAACCCAATAGAATTTATAATTACTAGGGATCTGTACCTAAAACAGCTTAACTTTAAAGAGGAGTTACTAAAGCTAATAGATAATATTGAGTTTTATCCAGAGGAGCATAAGTTAATTCTTATAAACTGGATTAATTCGATTTCAATTGACTGGGCTATATCAAGACATAGGTATTATGGAACCGAAGTTCCAATTTGGTATTGTAAGAAGTGCGGGCATCCACATGTGCCAGAGCCAGGAAGGTATTATAGACCATGGAGGGATAAATCCCCATTCAAGAAGTGTATCAAATGTGGATGCACGGAATTCAAAGGTGACGAAAGAACATTTGATACGTGGATGGACTCTAGCATTAGCCCACTATATATATCTGGCTATATGCGTGATGAACGTCTCTACAAACATGCGTTTCCAGTTTCACTGAGACCACAAGGTATAGACATCGTAAGAACATGGCTATATTACACAATACTAAGAGTCTATCTTTTAACAGGGAAGCCGGCTTTTAAAAAAGTTAGACTAACGGGGCTAGGTCTTGATGAAAAGGGAAGAGCAATGAGCAAATCTTTAGGAAACGTTATTGACCCTATACCATTAATTAAGAAGTATGGAGCAGATGCTATTAGGTTATGGGGCGCATCAGAGGCTAAACTAGGTAGTAATTATATGTTTTCCGAGGAGAGATTGAGAGGTGCAAGAAAATTCTTAACTAAGCTCTGGAATATAGCTAGATTTGTATCTATGTTTCCATATGTTGAAGTTAATGAGTTGTATCCATCTGATGCTGCATTACTGGCTAAGGTAAATGAATTAATAGTATCATGTGAAGCATCATATGAGAAGATGGATTTCTTTGAGCCGGCAAATAAAATCAGATCCTTCGTCTGGAATATTTTTGCATCGCATTACATCGAGTTTGTAAAGGCACGTGCATATAATACCGCTGGATACTTTAGTGAGGCTGAGCAAAAATCGGCTTGGTACACGCTACACACAACACTAAAAGCCATACTACTGCTGCTACATCCGATAACACCTTTCATAACTGACTATATCTGGAGGAAGTTATATAACGCTGAGGGTATATTTAAAGAGCAGTTCCCAGAGAAGATTAGTCTTAAGGATGTAAAGGTCTTGTTTGAGGATATTATGCAAATAAATAATGTAATATGGAAGTATAAAAGTAGTAATCACTTAACACTAAAAGACCCTATCGAGAAAATAAGGTTACATCCAAAATTCGAAACGATAGAGGGTGATATCAGGATGTGCCATAATATTAGAAAAATTACTTACGATGAAAACGTTGAAATTTTAGAAGTACCTAAATAGCTCTAATATATAGTGTCCTAAAAACTAGTATGATAATGGGTACTTTAGGATTGCGCCAATTCCGCCAAACTTTTTAAACATTGCTCCATACTCAGTTCTAGGTGATAGGATAATCAGCTTAAATGATATTATATGACTAGCCTCTTCTACTATATCAAGAACGCTTTTTACGTCAGTAATTCTCAAAAATCCACTATTACATTTTTCGCACTTAGTGCCCTCTAGCTTTCTCGCATCTTCAAGTGTAAGTAATTTCGTAAACTTATTTCCACAATTCTCACACTCATATGCAACCTCATAGTAATTGAAATTCTCAAGAACAATTAGTGTGTCTATAATTCCTGTATTTAGATTATCAAGTACTTCCTTTAATCCATAAATAACCATATTTGGCTGCCTAGAGACGAGAAACATAAATTTATCAACAATCTTTTTTTCATATACATATCTAACATTCTTCAAAATATTAGATGCTCTCCCAACAAGTTCTCTTAAACCTTCCTCACCAGCATAGTTAGTATCTATAATACCAACTATTTTTTCTCTAAGCCTATAGTCTAAATCAGCCTCTTTAACAAAATCATTTTTTGTAAATCCAGGTCCGCCAATTAATATCCCTTTAAGTCTAGGAAAAACATCATCGCTTAGGAATTCTTCATTTATGTGTTTTGCGACTCTATCGAAATATTGATGAACAGCCATTTCACGAAGTCTTTCAAATCGTCTTGCAGACTGACCGCCTGCTCTATGCTTACCGGGTATTCCTGATGTATGTCTGGAGAGTACCTTAAGCATGTCACCTTCTAGTAAACCTATTGCACACTCACTCGTATCTATTGAAACTAAGCCATATAGTTCTTTCTCTTTTAATGTTTCCTCCAAATACTCAACATGAAAATGGTCATCACATCGATATAGGTTTATATTTAATGGTTCGGGAGGTACAATAACATAAATCTCCATTTTCTCCGTTCCAGGACCATTCTGAGGAATAGCTCCACAAAACACTACAAGGCCATTTTCAGGAGCTTCACTAAAATACTTTAGTCTCTCCATAACTTTAACAAGTGCTGCCTGAACATGTTTTCTAGTTTGATCAGACTTTATGTTTTCTGCTGTTGAGTACTCCTGCCTTAAATATCCTATGACATCACTTATTCTCTTCTTCGGCGGAATATATAAGCTAATTAACTCTGTACCTCTACCTTCTTTTTTCTTAATCTCCTCTATGAGCTTTTTTAATTTGTACTTACTACTGACTTCATGAGTACTCATTTTTGAGTTACCCCTTGTTTAATTATAAATTATTTTTTATCTAATTAAGTTAAGTTATTATGGCGAATTTACATTGAAACATGATATATTTGTTGTCAAACTAACAGGGAACTTATTTAACCTCCCGATCAACTTGAAAAAACTTGCAACAATTATAAATGTTATGAAGTCCTATATAGATAAAGGTAGGGCCAAATTTATAGTTGTAACTGGAGGAGGAGGTAATGCAAGAGCGATAATTAGTGCTTTACGAGAAATTGGTGTAAATGAGTATCAACTTGATCAAGTTGGTATTGAGATAACAAGAATGCATGCGAAGATCCTAATATCCTTACTTCAAGACGAATATGTGTGTAAAAAAATACCATATACAATTGATGAAGTGATGGACTATATTAATATATATAGTCTAATTGCGATGGGAGGTATATCACCTGGAATGTCGACAAATGCTGTATCTGCTTTAGCTGCAGAAGCAACTAAAGCAGATAAGCTTATCACAATGACAAAAGCTGGAGGAATATACGATAAAGACCCAGAAAAATTTCCAAACGCAACTTTCCTTAAAGAGGTAAATATTGATAGACTGTTTGAAATTTTAACTGAACATGAAGCTGCAGGATACTATCCACTTCTTGATAAGGTAGCGCTAAGCATAATTAGACGTTCAAAAATTGATACATACGTAATTGCTCCGGAGGCGGAGCAGCTAAAGCTAGTTCTAGAGGGAAAAAATGTGGGAAGCCGCATAATATTTAAGTAATTTAATAATTCAAGCTACAGGAGGTCAAAGAAAATGACAATATTAGGTAAGAAGAAAATACTAGAGCTAATAGACAGCGGAGTAATTAAAATCTACCCATTTGATCCGTCACAAGTAGGACCTGGATCGATAGATTTGCATTTAGGAAATGTATTTAGGACATTCAAGAAAGTTCATGGTATATATCATGTAACGGATGATGTAAATCACGAAGATATAACAACGCTAATAGAGATTAATGAAGGGGAGTATTTTCTGATAATGCCTGGAGAGCTTGTACATGGAGTAACCCTAGAAATAATTAAGTTACCGCCATGGATTGCAGGGCGAATTGAAGGTAGATCAAGATTTGCAAGAGTAGGTCTTCTTACACATTTGAGTAGTGGCTTCGTCCATCCAGGAACAAAGGGAAAAATAGTTTTAGAAATAGTAAATGTTTCTCCCATTCCGCTAGCTCTCTATCCAGGAACAAGAATATGCCAGCTAATTCTAGAGACAGTCGAAGGAGGAGAAGAGTATAGAGGAAGATTCCATATGCAAGATAAACCATAAAGACTGGTGGAGGGGGTGGGATTTGAACCCACGAAGGCCTACGCCACGGGATACCCCAACCAGAGGCGGATCTTGAGTCCCGCCCGATTGACCAGGCTACGGCACCCCTCCAGAGGCTAAAAATCTCCAAATAAGGTTTAAATATAACCTTAAAATTAAACTTTAACGGTATAAAAGGTAAATTAGCAAAAATTAAATAAAGTTTATAAAGACACCCCCCTAACATTATAATGGTCTAAAAAGTCCGTGCGGCGGTATCCCGAGGAGAAGGCCGTTGGCCTCCAATGATATCGGGATCTCCACGCACGGACACATGATGAAAACCCAACCGAATATAACGGTTGGGTTTGAGAGGCGCCCAATCCGGCTTAGGGGACCCCCCGCCAGGTCGTACTCCCGAGGCCGGTTGATCCTGCCGGACCCGACTGCTATCGGAGTGGGCCTAAGCCATGCAAGTCGTACGCCCCTGGGCAATGGCGGGGGCGTGGCGTACGGCTCAGTAACGCGTGGTCAACCTACCCTGCGGACGGCCATAACCCCGGGAAACTGGGGCTAATGGCCGATAGGGGATGGGCGCTGGAACTGCCCCGTCCCCGAAAGGCCCAACCACCCATGCCGTGGTTGGGTGCCGCAGGATGGGACTGCGTCCGATCAGGTAGACGGTGGGGTAACGGCCCACCGTGCCGATAACCGGTACGGGCCCTGGGAGGGGGAGCCCGGAGATGGGCACTGAGACAAGGGCCCAGGCCCT
>CAYTHX010000015.1:0-36250 GCA_964437705.1 uncultured Nitrososphaeria archaeon | reverse complement strand
GGATTATTCTAAGTTAAGTGCCTACATAAGGTAATTAAGATATATTTGTAGGATTATGTTAGTCTTAGTAAGATGAACACAAAATATTTATCTTTATCTGCATTACTTGCTACAGTATACTTTGTTTTATCTATTGCTCCAATAGGTTTCCCAATTATTGGTCTATCAAGTGCTAGACCAATACATATTTCTGAAGCTATACCACTTATCTACGTAGAAATCTTTAGACTACATATTGGCTTACTCGCTACGCTAATTGGAGGGATCATACTATCAATTTATTTGGTACAGCCACCTTTCTACCTACTAAACTTTATCCCAGCAACAACATCAGCATTAATCTATGGGTTAATTAAAGAAAATAAGCCCATATATGCCTACATGATATATTTAATTATGTTAATAATATACTATTTCTATCCAGTAGTAGGACCTGCATACCTATATCCATCTCATATATGGTTCCACATAATTATCTTCTCTACATTAATTCTTTCCTCAAAATTCTGGACTAAAATTAATATCTTTTTACAGCTATTACTTGCTACGCTATCAGCACAATTATCTGGAACTATATTATTTGAGATAATATATTACCCTAACTTTCTGAATGTTGAAACATTTAAATATATATGGCTAGTGACCTCATATTTATATCCTATCGAGAGAGTTATAATAGCTATAATAGCTACTATACTTATTTACCCAGTAAGTAAATTAATCAAACGCTATTTTGGAGAGTATTTAGACTTCATTAAAGCTTCACTATAGAGACAATCATTAATATCAATTAATAACTCATCACTTAAATCCTCCTCAATAAATTCTACGTTTACACCTCTCACTACAGCTGCTGGTACAGATTCCCTACCTTCACCAATAGCTAATAATGCTGCTGAAGCAATACAATCAGCAATAGACAGAGTCGTAACCATAATCTCCTTATCAAATAGATCTTTCTCACCAACATAACTCTTTATAGGCTTAAAACCATAAACCGCTAAAGCTACACCACGAGTACCACGTCGTAACGGTGCAACAGTACTATCAATAACTATAACACCAACTTTAACACCAACTTCTCTCTTAACCTTAAAATACAAGTTTCTAGCGAAACCTCTAAAATCAAAATCTGGCACAGCATATAATTCTCCAGGAACATTTTTCCTATCAATACCAGCATTAGGTAATAAAATATCATTAATTGATGCTAAAAGAAAACCTTTTGTGCATCCAAATACATAGTCAGCATGCTGAAATACTAGCTCCACAAACCTAGGATCTAAACAACACTTACTAGCATATTCCATGGAAGTTCTCGAGATCTTCCTAATTCGATTTACATTAACTACTTTATTACTCGATATTAGAATAGGTTTAGAGGAAACAACAATAATATCATCATCCCTAAGGATATTACGTGTTTTCTCAATAAGTATCTCAGTAAAATTATCACCAAGAGTTATTTTCTTAATTTTAACTGGATATATTTCTATCATACTACCTAAATATTCACAGTTAATAATTACTTAATTTTTAGCATAATGATAAGTGAATAGGAAAATGTTTTTACCATATTATTACAATTTTATATTTTTCTTTAGTCAAAATAGAATTTTATAGGTATACTATGACTATAATCTATGGGATATCGTGATGTTTCATGTCTCGATTTAAGGTGGGTTATCTAATCATCTGCATACTCTTATCACTTCTCATATTAGGGGCATTTATAGCGCATGTCTATTGTCAGTTAACGGAAAATATGGAGAGTATTTTTATCGAGACTTACCTTAAGATCTTAGATGTTTACAATAATGGTGGCAATGTAACTAGTGTTATTAGTGAGTTAAATTCTGCATTAGTACTTGCTAACAATGTTACCCTTGGATATACGAATGAAACAATAGATATTGATTATGTTAATAGCTTAGCATCTAAGATTGATAATAAAATTCCTAGCATTATTGATGAAGCTAATAGAATGAAGACACAGATGTTATATAGCTACGTCGGTTATGGAGTATTAATAGTAGCGGTAATAGCTATACTTATAATGTTTTTTAGAGATTGGTTCTGGAGCTTATGGCTTAGAAAAAGAGGGAAGAGTAAGATTGTTATTCGTAAATCGCCAGCTAAGTCTGGTTCATTTTATGCTAGTGGTGAGGTTAGAGCTGTTGTCGCAGCTATAGTTGTAGTTATACTAATTTTCGCTATTTCGCAAGCATATATGGCTGGTAGAGTTATTGAGCCTTTTTCAGAGCTTGGTCTTCTCGGTAAATATAAGAAGATTGGAGATTACCCACGTGAAGTGCTTGTGGGTGAAAAATTCTTATTCTATATTTATGTTGGTAATCACCTCGGATATCCAGCATTTTATCAAATTAAAATTTATATTGGTGATGAAAAAACACCTGTAGATCCATGTCCATTAAAACCAAAATATACACTCTACTATATTCTACCTCATAACCAAAGCTGGATATATCCAATTAATATGTCGATTGATGAGCCAGGAATAAATAAAAGAATTATAGTTGAGCTCTGGATCTATAACATAACAACACATAAGTTTGAGTATCATAAAAGATGGACGCAAATATGGGTTAATGTTACAGCGATTACATAAAGCTTTTCTGTAAAAATTTTATATAGTTAGCTCCTGTATTTCTGGATATAATGAAGTTAAGGATAATTTTTCAGCCTATGGTGACCACACACTTTATAGGTCTTCTTTTCCTAATAATGCTTTTCTTTCCAATATTTAATTTCATACTTGCTACAGCCTTTATTCGTTGCCTAGGAATTCCGCCTGTTATTGCTTTTCTACTTATTGTAGCTTCGTTATTTGGTAGTATGATAAATATCGGCTTTATGGAGTTTACATCTGAAGAACCAATAGTAGTTTTTGACGAAATTACCTTCTTCGGCTTTAGGTGGTTACTACCTAAAGTTATCCATAGACATAAAGTTATTCTAGCGATTAATGTTGGTGGAGCTATAATCCCAATTTTAGTAAGCCTTATACTCCTATTATATATAGTTCCAAATTATGAATTAAATCCAATAATAACGTATATCAAGATTCTATGTGGAGTGGTTATTGTAACTATAGTTGTTAATAAGTTTTCTCTCGTTAAAAAGGGGCTAGGAATATTAGTTCCATTATTTATCCCAGTGACAGTTACGGTAATAACTACATTAGTTCTGTATGGAATTTATGTAATTAGTAATCCATTTATAATTGCTTATGTCTCTGGTACATTTGGAACGTTAATTGGCGCAGACATACTTAATTTAAAGAAGGTATTGAAAGGTTATGCATATATTGTAAGTATTGGAGGAGCTGGAACATTCGATGGAATATTTATGACAGGATTAATATCAATACTAATGGTTTTTCTGCTGATACTATAGAAATAATAGAGGAGCTGATCCTAATATAATTCCACATAAAAATATTAAAGAAAAATATGAAGGAAGTTTTGAAAGTACACTGTGCTATTTACTTGCTAATATCGGATTTTAATGTCATCTCAATTCTTACTGGTGGATCCAATTTTCCGTTCATCTTAATATATACTTCTCTTTCTTCTCTAGTTAATGCTTCTGGAACAACTACACCTTTTGTCTTTAAATCTCCATTATAAATCATTTTTGCTAGAATATATGCACTTGTTGAAACTAGATATGATGAATGATTTGCTGGTGGACACTTTTCTAGTAGCTCCTTAAATGGTGGTGAGAATGTATAGAATGTATAGTCTAGGAACTGATCACCTTTATATCCAGTAGTTTTCACTAAACATACTTCTTTTGCATCTCTAAGTAATCCCTTTTCAACCCATTTCTTTAATTGCTCTGGTGTTGGCGGTCTTGGAACAACAGATAAATATACATCTAGCGGTGAAACTTCGACATCCCCAACTTTAATCTTCTCCTTATTTAATAGTCCAAGCTTATAAAGCTGGTATATTAAGTCAACACCTGCTATCTTAAACTCAACTCTCTTTACAGGCTTACCAATAAACCTCCATAATGTAACAACTTCCTCATGTGCATGATGACATACATTTTGTGGACCAATCTCTGGGAAATCTATAACTTCAAACTCACTAAAGGGAGGTACCTGCTTTAGCTCACCATCATATAAAAATGCTGGCATTAAACAATCTGCTAAAAATGTCTCTGGAGACCAAGTTGAAATTGGTATATCAGCATCTACCCACTCAGCATCAACAATCTTAATTAACTCAACAGAATCCATATTATCAGCTGCATAAGCAGCTAAAATATTTGTCGTACCAGGAGTTAATCCTGCACTAGTAACAGCAACCAAATCTTTCTTCTTAAAATCTTCACTCTTTTCAAGCTCTTTATCTAAATTCTCATAAGGAGGACCGAAAGCCATATCAATATAGTGTACACCAGCTTTTAATGCAGCGTCAAGAACATATAAGTTTAATTCAGGTACTACAGCATTTATAAGAACATCTACACCTTTAGCAGCTTCAACCATCTCATCAACATTAGTAGCATTAGCTTTAAATGGCTTAGCTTTCTCTAACTTCTTACAATACTCCTCGACTACATGTGGCCTTCTACCAGCCCAGTGAATTTCATCAACATCATTATCCTTATCAAATAAGTAGGCTAAGACTCTACCCTGAGCTCCAGTACCCATAACAAGAACCTTAAAACCCATAATTAACAACCTCCTAGAAGAGAAGCTCAAAATGAGGATGGATAAAGGGTTATATTAATCAATAGTTTAAATGTTTCATTCTGAATCAAAATTAACTAGTTAAGTAAAGACAATATATATGAATGTTAATATATAGACATGTTAAATAGAGCTTCTTTCCTTAATTTCTTTACTTATGTATTCCTCAGCACATGAAATAAACCGATTTATATTTTTACTAGGTATAACAGCTGAAGCAGCATACCTATGTCCATCCCCAATTCCATTAACCCTCTCAGCACTATAAATAATAACATCATTAACTCCCGGATACCTACCAACTTCAATTAATTTCCTCAATCTCTCTGGAGCTCTACACGAAACTTTAATTAATTCACTACTTAACTTCATTAATCCAGGTATTTCAGGAGGCATTTTCATATAGCCAATAATATACTTATCTTGATCAACAAGTTTTCTCTGATAACTTAAGTATGAGCAGAATGTACCAATTACCTTAGTACCCATACCCCTAAACACATTCTTATCACTAAACCACTGAACATATCTTCCCTTTCTAAAGCCCTCCCTATACAAGATAGCTAACATTCTTCGATTAGCTTTTCTCCTTTCCTCTTCAAGTCTCTTAGCGAAATCCTCTATATCCCTTGATAATCCCTCTAGACACGCTTTAATACCTAAGTATGGACCATTCCTATAATATCCAACTGAACCTAAAATCTGTAACATACTAAACATCTTTTTAAAATCGTACTCGATGCCTAAAGATTCATAGTCACGCTTAACAAGTAAATTCATACCAGTTAACTCCCCAGGTATTTCCTGTGCACCAACTAGAGCTATAGGCGCTAAACTAGCATTATCAGCATCAACCGTTTTAGCGAAAAAATATGTTACTACACTTCCAGAAGCATCTCTTTCCCCCTCTAAACCAAAAAACTCTGGATTAACATTATATACTAGTGGATCAGACGCTTGAGTAGGATCATGATGATCTAAGATAATAGTCAAATTTTTACTATTATTATATTTAGAAATTTTATCGCCATGTGGAGAGCCTATATCAACATAAAAAATTACTCTATTATGCTCACTATGAACAAACTTAATAATATCCTCCAACAGCTTTTCTACACATACAAGTCTAATATTATATCCTAGTTTAGTAAGCATATGATATGCTATAGCCCCTGAAGATAAGCCATCTGCATCATCATGAAAAATAAGTATAACATCCCTAGAATCATACTCTAGAAACTTATCCTTAACAATACCCATATAATCTAAAAACTCTTTTATCCCCATCTCAAGAAAAAGTATAAATTCTCAAGGTATTAAACTCAACTTTTACCTAACTACATTTTAGTGCATCATAAACTTCTGATGATAATACTGTAAACTTAGATCCCATGACGTGAGCAATATACTTTACATTAAGATTAGGCATGTCATTTATGAACGCTTTCTCATTATATGTATAATCTATAACTTCACCTACAAAAAGTGTATGATCACCATAGCTTCTATGGTCAATAACTTTACATTCAAGATTTGCAATACATTCCTTAATACTTGGAGTTTTAACAGTTCTAGATCTTACAAACGTTAATTTTAACTTCTTAAGTTTTGAAGGACCGCTCTCTGTACCTGCAATCCAAACCTCACGGAGGATTTGAATTGTTGGTACGGCGATTACAAATTCACCATACTTAAGTACCAATTTATGGGTATACCTAGTTGGTGCAATGGATACTCCAACGATATATGGATCTCTAGAAATTCGTATAACCCAATCTGCCGTCATAACATTAAATTCCTCTTCTGACCCAGAAACAATCAAATAAGTCCTTAATGGATATAAAAATCTCCTCAAAAAGATCACCCAAGATAAATTTAGCATTAAATTAAATAATAAATTAATTTTGTTAGAAAAAGGAAACAATTCATTTACTCTTAATAAACTCACAATATGGATCTCCTTTAGCAATACATTTTGTCTCTAATAGTACTATCTTCTCGCCAAATAACTTACTACACCAACCCGAAAATATACCTCTCACGAAATTACTACTCGGTTTACCCGAACCTAAAAATAATTTACACTCAAAATTATCGTATATTTGAACACTTATCTCCCTCTTCTCCAAATTTATGTAAACATCTTTGATAAGTCCAAAGCCTACTGTTGGAGCGAAAAGGTGTAGAGATTTAATAAGTAAGTCTAAGCTCCTACCAAAGTATCTAGAATGATCCTCAAAATACTCTCCTCCCATTTCAAAACCCATTTCAAATAATATTGTTGATAATGCACTTCCATATCTTTTCTCTAGAGCCCTAATTAACGCTTTATATCCTGGCTTCCTAAGAATAATACATCTATCACCTAAAAATATGAGCGGAAAGAAAGTTATACATCCCGCAAGCCCTTTATAAGCTTGATTAATTACATGTACATTCTCTACCTCCCTTATTTTATGCAACTTCTCAGCGATCTCATCTTTTAAATCAAGCTTACCTGTTAAATCAGTAAATATAACGATATCTATCGGTTTATTTTGGGTAGGTCTAGAAACAGCAATATGTAAAATCGAAATGTTATATTCGGAGAGTACTTTAATCGCTTCAAATAACACTCCAGGTTTATATAGACTCTCAGGACTAAATTCAATATGAAAACCAGCTACATCTCTATCTGGGTGATATATTATTAGACCTATGTCAAATGGTTTCTTCACAACATACAAAATATTTCCCTTCTACATAATAATTATGTAATATTAATACTATTACGGATAAATATTCCTATGTGAAATGTTTAAATAAAAAGGGAAAAAGTAAATATAACATATTTTTTAAAAGATAATATTAAAAACTAATTTTTAGGTAATTTAAGATTATCAAGTTTTCTAATTATACTGTCTATTTCCTCTTTTTGTAAATTGAGGAGATATCGTATATCCTCAACACTAATACCAGAATAAAGCATATATAATATTTTAAGCTCTGTTTCACTAAGATTCATTTCTGGAGCATTAATCTTAGAAGAAAGTCTACTTACTAAAATCCTATAAATCTTGTGTATTATGTTTGTGGGGCCAGCAAGTAGGATCTTTTGGTTACTAACCTTCTTACTAGAGCCATATGATATATGAATATGTATTACCTCTTCTTCCTCTTTAGTATGTTTAACCTTATGAATTAAATTTAAAGGAACTTTTACAACCTGAGTATCTCCTATATATACACTTAAATACCTTTTATTAATAACAAGGCTTCCTAATGACCACTCAATCATCGAATCTTTGATATTAAACTGTACAGGTTTACATACGATATACTCCGTATTATCGGTATTTTTTATTTTTCGCAATTTTTTACCCTGTGACACGTAAAAATTAAATTGTAACTACCTTATTTAAAGAATTAAAAAATACAATTTAAATCTGAATCTAGGAATATTTATTATTGTAAATGATATTTATTATTGTATCTGAAAAATACAAAATATCTTTTACGCAAAGAGAGGTGTACTACTTTGTGGAAATATGACGACATAATCTTTGATAGCGTAGTTAGAAGGAGTGGCGGTAGTTTAGTTATTACAATTCCACCAGAGCTAAAAAGACGCTTTCTACTAAATGAAGGGCAACCAGTAAGGTTAATTGGAGTTGTTAGAAAAGGATTATATGTAGAAGGAGGTATCTTAATTTACTTCGGAAGATTTGAAATAGTTGAAAAAGCTACTAAGGTAATAATGACAATTAAAAAGAGCACTAGTGCCCAAATATCTGAAGATGACATTAAAAATTTAACAAAATTATTTGACAAATATAATTTAAGTAATTACTCAATTAGCAGAATTGACAAATCAACATTAAAAATAGAGTTAATTATTAGTAGTATAAGTGAAGAAGGGATAGTGTATATAACGAGAGAGGACATTGAAAAAATATTTTATGAAATTAGAAAATCTGGTTATACTATAGAGGAAATTAAGGAAGAATCCGAAGAATTGACCTGGCATGGTATTGATCCATCAATACTAGTAAGATATACATCAGAATTGCCAGAAAACATAAAAACAAAATGGATATTAAAGTAAATATCGAGGTAAACAAAAGGTAGATAGAATATCCAGATAAAAATACTATAATAAAAAGAAAAGGGGAGTTTAGGATACCCTACTTCGTCAAGGTTATTTTGTATGATAAAAACTTTTCTACCTCCTTAACCTTATACTCAGGTAACTTTATTACTAACTCATCATTATGATGAGCATTCTCTTTGTACTCTATTAATATCATAGACGTATGTCTTCCAAAGTTAAGTAGTTTTATAGAAGTGATGTTCTTTAAGAATATTTCTAAGGTTGAAGCATTAGGTACTTGATTTATAACGATTTTATCATCGGATACGTGAATTTTACAAATTTTCCAGTCTCTACTTGAATTATCTTTAAAAAATAATAGATTTGATGCAACTTTCTCACTCATTTCTTCTCCCCGTTGAGCTTAATAATTTAAATAGAGGATGTTTTTCAATTTTGTCTAGTAATGCTCTTATTTCATTATCGAACTCTGTTCCACCTTGACTTTCTAACTTAGTAGTGATTTCCTCATGCCTTGATTTTTTATTGCTGGATATTATCTTATTAAGCTCTTTTTCGACGAATTCTGATTCAAATAAAACTATACCTATCGGAATATCTACTGGTGTGACTATTGATAGATAGCATTTAAGGCTTTGACTTTCAATTTGTCTAACTATGACCCGGTTATCAGCAATATCAACTATTAATACCTTTCTATGCTCACCAACAGAGTTAAATATTAGCTTATCAAGTGTGATTATTGTCCATGTAATAAATTTTAGCAAATAATCTACATTATCATATTTGTTATCTGTGTATTTCGCAATTGGAAGACCGTACATATCGATTATCATCGCACCATTTGCATTTAGGTCTTTAGCGATACTAGTTAACAGCTCATTAAGTTTTCTGTATAGAAACTTTTCAACCATTATGTAGGTTCACCTCCACAATAGACGCTAGTTTCTCAATGTCCTTTGCAAACTTTTCATGTTGATTAATAAAGTTTTGTATAGGCTCGCCTATCATGAACTCCAGTAATTCTTCATAAAATGGTATTGCAACTGCCGGTTTAACGCCAATTTTACCTTTAATGTAATCAAGTAGCTCATTGACTTTATAGTTTTTAGGGACCATGTTGACGATACCTAGAAGTGGCATTCCCATTTTTCTTAAAATTGAAGCCGCAATTCTTGTACCAATAAAATCTTGGAAATCATACCTTAGAATTAATACAACTAAATTGCTTAATGTAAGCATCGTAATTGTATCCTCAACAAAACCTGCATGTGTATCTACGATGAGAATATCAACTTCCTTTTCTAAAGCATTAAACATTTCCTTAAGCTTTCTAAATGGACAGCCTTCTCTTAGTATTCTAATTATTTTTTGTATATCTAGGACAGCTGGAATTAGGTATAGCTTATTACCTCCATTATTTAGTGATATATCAATCATTATACTGCTTAGCGGTACATTGTCAAGTAGCATATCAACGACTCCTACGTCTATATCGACGTAGTTAAATAACATTGCTAAACCTCCTGGTGTTAGAAGGTCAAAATCTAGTACGCCAACATTATATCCTCTTTCGTATAGCTTTATTGCTAAGCTTGACGCCAATACTGTTTTCCCTACATTCCCCCTATATGAAAAAATAGAGACTATTTTCATAGAGGATCACCTGATTAGAACATGATATTGGCAGTAATCTTTTCCTCGAAATCTGCAAGCAATTTCCTTTATATATACAATATTTGTATTATAGATTAGCTCAACAAGTTTCTCAATATATCCTCTAATGTAATAGCATCCTGCACCACATCCTTCACCTTCAATAATTATCATGTCTGCCGTGTCGTCGATGTTGTTAATAACCTTGATTTTTAATAGTTTTCCCTCTTTCTCGATTTGTAGTTTTTCGATGGAACCGTTTATCCACAGTAACTTCTCAAAATCTACGTTTAGCTTTAGATCTTTTGCTATGTTAAATACTCTTTCAGCTTCGACTCTACCTAAGTGATAGAATAATATTGCTGTTACTGTTGGTCCATACATATTTACCATAGTATCACGTAATTGTCTAAGTGTCTTAGCCAAGTGTTCGGTTTCAACGCCAAAAACGAGTTTTTGCGTAACAATGCCTTCTATAATCTTCAGCTCCGTATCGGTAATATCAAATCTCATTTTAATCCACCTATAATAATGATTGTGTAATTAAAATTTAAATATTTCTACTTACTAAATACTTATTGAGGTGCGATTTATGAGGTATATAGCTAAGTTTGGAAGAAGGAAAGGATTAACAGGTCTAGAGACTGCTATCATCTTAATAGCTTTCATTATTACAGCAGCGGCATTTGCATTCGCAATTCTAAATGTAGGTTTTCAGACAACACAGCAAGCACAGACTGTTATTAGCGAAGGTATGAAAGAAGCATCAGCATCAATAGAGCTTAGTGGAGCAGTAGTAGCACAAGACACAGATGATGACGACGTTGTTGATGCTATAAGATTTACCATTAAGTTATCACCAGGAATGAAACCAGTAGACTTAACACCAGGTAAATTAGTTATAGCATGGCATAGTGAAGGTAAGTATTCAGTAAACATCTATAGCTCAACTAATGAGACATTAGTTAAATCTCAGGGTGGCGCTGTAATAGTACCAGTATCTGGAGCTACTGATAGCGATTATCTATTAGAAATTGGAGAAAAATATGAGGTAATTATATATCTTAACGGTTCTAACTTTAACGTATCACTAGGAGCTAATGATGAGTTTACAATCGAGTTAAAGCCAGCTATGGGTGCTGTATTAACCATCCATAGGATATTACCACCAGAAATTACACAAGAAATGTTCCTTGGATGTATAACTGTGTTCGAGGATCTACTATACCTATAAAGTAAGGTGAAGGAGGGTGATAGAGAGCCTCTTCATTGAGGCATTAAACTCGGTGTTTGGCCTGCTATTAATATTTTACTGTTTAATACTATATAAATCATACAAAGACGGGATGTTTCATAGAGGCTTTAAATACATGATTATCGTTGCATTGCTAATTACACTCAGAGAAGCAACGTTCTTTATAAGCTGGGTAACAGGAATGAGCATATTAAGGGATTTAATAACGTCATTAACGATATTAGCGCTGACTTTCAGTATACTTCAATTTAAAGAACAAACAGTGTATCTCGTTAATAGTGTTAAAGATAGAAGGCTTTCCAAGCTATTGGGCATCCAGTAATTTTTTATAATTTTTTCCTTTTTCTCCCCTTCTTTTTCTTTTCTTTTTATTTAGGGTGGGAATATGGTAAAGGAAGAAAAAGTAAAATCTGAAGAGGAAGAAGAGGAAAAGTCTGAAGATGATAAAGAGAGATTGCATAAGGAAATTGAAAGTTTAAAAAAGATTATCAATGATACTTTATTTCATGTTAGACTTGTTCTCTCAGATTTAGAAAATCCATTTAAATACATCTCTAAATATTTATCCGGTCGATTAGAGGAGGAAGAGGGGGAGGAAAATATACTTAAAATCCCATCTCTATCTAAATCTTCTGCTTCATCCTCTAGTAGTGTTGGTGAATTAATCTTTAAAGAATCCCTTTCTATACCTAAAGAACTTGAAGAATCAAAAGAAGATTCTAGTAAATCTGAGAAACAGTCTAAATCTAAAGAATCTTCTCTTAAAATTTCTAAATCTGAAAAGGATACTAATCATTTTACCTCCTCTAAAAAATCTGATAAATTACATGAAGACACATCAGTTAATTATGAAGATAAACTTAGTTTAGATTTTTCTGATTTAAGTAAAGAATTCACTCTTCCTAATACTAGAATTAAATATGAATATTCTCAATCTAAATCTATACATAATGTTGAGGTTAATGATTACTATAAGAGTTTACTAGCTGCTAATTTCCTTATTAAATTGTTCGGTAAAAATAACCTTAAAAATTTCTTGTTTGATTATCTCCAGAAAAGACTTATTGATGAATATACATATTTCATAGTCTTAGACTCTATTAATAAATTATATGATAATGGTTATGAGCAAGAAGGTATAATCCGTGATATTAAACCTGAAGATCATATAATAACAATATACATACTTAACCAAATTAAAAGTTCAGATCCCTGGATTTTCTATATTCTATTACTCTTAATGCGTAGGTTCTATGAGATCATACCGATTGTTAGGTTCTTTGGTGAACATAGTCTCTTAAGTGGTAGGTGAGCGTAATGTCACATGTAATTATCTCTGAAGTATTTGTAACAGTCACCGCTATAATCATAGTATCTGTTTTTGCAGCTACATTTCTTGGTAATCTTCAGCAACTTAGAGATGCTCAAATTCTCGTTACACAGTCCCTTCAGGAAAAAATGTCTGTTGATATTAAAATTATCTATGCAGTTGGTTATGAGAATGAAGATATAGTAAAAGTATGGGTCAAAAATACTGGTTTAGAAAGTATTCCATTTAACTTAATTAAGAGTGGAGATTTATTTTTTGGTCCAAGTGGAGAATCAACATACATACCTTATAATTCGTCTTCTCTTCCTACATGGAATTTTACTATACTGAATGATGTTGATAGTGATGATTGTTGGGATCGTGGAGAAACTATACTTATAACAATACACTTAGATTCGCCATTATCAAAGGGAGACTATTACGTTAGATACGTTGCATACACTGGTGAATACGATGAATATTCATTTAGTATCTAAGGGGGTGATAAGTGTTGTCTAGCTATAGTGGTGTTATCATATTAGCTATTGCGGCGTTAATAATACTACCAGTATCATACATTACTTGGTATCATAATCAAATATTAATTGCCGATTATAAGGACACTTTAGTAACGTTAGGTAATATATATCTAAAGGTAAAAAGCTTTAGTCTTGATATTAATGCATCGACAATTGAGTGGAGGGATAATAAGACATTATGTTTTTGGGTATTAAATTCTGGTGCAGCGTCAATTTCTGTTAATGACTTTACATATATTGATGTAATACTAACATACAATACCAGTGATGGAGAGACTATTACAATTTGGGTTCCGTATAATCCTACTGGAAATCCAGGTATTGAAATTTTTTGGCGTATAGAAGGTGTTAAGGTAGGATCTAAAAATGTAGAAATAGTTAATCCGATTTATCCATCTCCATATTATGTCGGATCTAAACCTGCGAGTGGTAAATGGGATCCAGGTGAAGAATTACTTTTTGTAATTTATTTAACACCTGAATATTCAGCTAATACAACTTGTCCAGTAGCTATCTATATATCACTAAAATGCGGCGTTTATGACTATGTCTCGGGGGTGAGTAGTTAAATGACTAAGAACGAAGAGGTTATGGTAGGGGAGGATAAAGAGGAGGGTGAAGCAATACTCACTGGGAATTATGAGCTTGATAGACGTATTGGTGGTTTTCCAATTCCAACTCTACTCATGATTGAAGGTGGTAATAATAGTGGTAAAAGTGTAATTGTCCAACAAATTACGTATGGAGCATTAAAAGGTGGTCATAGGGTACTCTATATCACAACTGAAAATACAGCTATAAGCTTGATTCATCAAATGGAATCTCTCTCTTATAATGTTAAACGATACTTTATAGCTGGTAGATTGTGTATTTATACTCTTCATGCTGGAGGTATATCTTGGTGTGAATCTATATCGAAGGTCTACCTAAAAATATTATCTTCCATACTTAAGTTCAAAGAAGGTTTTTCAATATTCGTTATCGACTCACTTAGCTATATAGCTGTACATGCATCTGAAGAAGCTATATTAGAATTCTTTACTGACGCTAGAAATATTGTTGATAAACATAAAAAGTCTATATTATTTACACTTCATCAGCATGCTCTCTCAGACGACCTAATTGTTAGAATAAGATCTATATGTGACGCAGTTATAAGCCTATACGTTAAGGAGGTCAGAGATAGGGTTCTTAGATTTCTATGTATAAATAAGCTTAGAGGAGCGACTAAAGCTACAAATACGATCATAAGCTTTGAAGTTGACCCCGCATTTGGGATTAAAGTTGTTCCATTCTCATATGCTAAGGCCTAGGGAGTGTTAATAATGACTATGACTCTACATCGGGAGACTAAAATTGAAGTTAAAAGTGATGAAGAAGCATTTAAAGACGCTAGACAGAAAAATCCACATTTAGACATGTATGTTAAAAAGTTTATTGAGGATTATGGTGTTGAGCCAGCATATATAGTTCAGTTATCTCGAGATTTAAGAAAGCTTAGAACACCTAATATCATATATCCAGTTGGAGATCCAATCTTCATCCACATATACTCATTATCTGAAGATAGAAGACCAATCTATCACCCAATAGAGCCAAAAATTCCGGATCTTAAACTTGAGCTTATTGATGCTGCTGAAGAGGCAATTGCATACATAATCGATGAGAGTTATGACTATAATACTCCAGAAGAGCATGAAGAGTTAATTAAGAAAGCGTTAAAAAATGTCGTTATAATTGACGATTCTATTGAGAAATTAGGAGAGTATAGAATTAAGGAGTTTAGATCTGGATATAAAAAGATATACATCAATAAGTTTACCTATAACTGCCTTGAATACTATTTTATTAAGGAGAAGGTTGGATTAGGAATCCTAGAACCATTTGTAAGAGATAGCTATATTGAAGATATTACATGTAATGGTGTCGGGTCACTTTTTGTTGAGCATAAAGTTTTTCAAAGTCTAGAAACTACCGTTGAATTTAAGAATGAAGATGAACTTGATGATTATATTATTAGGTTATCTGAGAGAATTGGTAGACCTGTAGCATATAGAAGACCTATTGTAGATGCAGTACTACCAGATGGTTCTAGGATTAATATTGTATTTGGTAAGGATATTAGTCAAAAAGGTAGTAACTTTACAATTAGAAAGTTTTCCGCAGTTCCACTAAGTGTTATCCAACTATGTTTATGGAATACTATGAGTTTTCTTGAAGCTGCCTACTTATGGATGCTACTTGAAAATAATATGAGTGTATGGATATGTGGAGAAACAGCTTCTGGAAAAACAACTACACTTAAAGCTATAACTACCTTTATAGATCCAAATGCTAAGATTATAAGTATCGAGGATACACCTGAAGTTGTAGTTCCACATGAGAACTGGACTAGAGAAGTTACTAGAGAAACTGAAGATAAATCTGCATCTGTTCAAATGTATGATTTACTTAAAGCAGCATTAAGGCAAAGACCAAATTACATTATAGTTGGAGAGATTAGAGGTATCGAAGGCTCGGTTGCTTTCCAAGCTATGCAAACTGGACACCCAGTTATGGCTACATTCCACGCGGCATCCGTTGAAAAACTGATTCAGAGATTAACTGGACATCCAATAGAAATACCAAAAACGTATATTGATAATTTAAATGCAGTCGTAATTCAAAGTGCTGTTAGACTTCCACAGACTGGAAGACTTGAAAGAAGAGTAATCTCGATAAATGAAATTGTAGGTTATGATCCAATTGACGAACAGTTCCACTTTATAGAGATCTTCTCGTGGGAACCGGCCGCTGATGCGCATGAGTTTAGAGGAGAGGGAATGAGCTATCTACTTGAAAATAAGATTGCGAGGATGAAGGGTATACCACAGAGGAAAATGAAGGTTATTTACCAAGAGCTCTTCATGCGTGAAGAGATCTTAAGGCTACTTGGTGAAATGGGTGTAGTAAA
This sequence comes from uncultured Nitrososphaeria archaeon, assembly GCA_964437705.1. Taxonomy (GTDB): domain Archaea; phylum Thermoproteota; class Nitrososphaeria; order Geothermarchaeales; family JDFR-13; genus CAYTHX01. Next base: position 19,725 of record CAYTHX010000015.1, on the reverse strand, counting down.
TTACTATGATATATGGCGTGTAATTAAGAAGGTAAGACTCCTTGGACTGGAAAAAAGCCTGAAGAAGTTGAGGAGGGGTGAGTTATTATGACGGTTGTTGAAACTAAAGTTAAAACTAAAGCTGAGGTGAAGAGGAGAAAGGGCACTTCTGAGGCTATCAAACTTAGACAGATTAAGCTACCAGTTTTATCTAGGATACATGGAGATTTCGCTGATTATAAAGATATAACAATTAACTATCCATTCTTAATGCTTTATTTGAGAGTCATATCGCTATCGGGATTATCCGTAAAAAAGTTATTTAGTTTACTGGGTGTAGCTGGTGGAATAATTGGTGCTTCATATAAGGTATTTAGGAAGCTCGACATTCTCGTAAATAAATGGGGTTATAAGAGTACTAAAGCTTTAAGGTATCTAGCTGATAGTACAAAACATAGAGAGCTTAGAGGGTTATTATTTAGGCTTGCTTATGCAATAAGTATAGGAATATCTATTAAAGATTTTGCTAAATTGGAATATCAAAAGTATGTTCTACAGGAAGATAGAGAGATCTCACATAAAATGGATAGATTAAAAGTGTTTTCCGATGCATACTCTGCACTTCTAAATGCGAATATCCTAATTGCAGTTATAACGGTAATGATCGGTATGACTTTTGGGGCAGCAGAACCGGTATCAACCTTAATAAGTGTACTAACTGTTATTGTAGCATCAATAGTCGGTATATTGTTGTTATTTAAAATTACTGTACCACCTAGAGGCAGCATCATATACACTAATAAACCAATTCCAAAACATTTAAAAACACTATTCTTTATCTCGAAGCCAGCACTAGTAATAGCTACTGTTACAATAATTGTTCCAACAGTAGTATCTATACAACTTGTTAGTCAGCTCCCAGAGTCATACTTACAGCTTTATATACTACTAAATTATGTACTACCGGTAACATATGGAGTCGCTGGGTTAATGCTATTTGTAATTGGCTTCATAGGTATGAGAAGAGCAAAAGCAATTGACAATTTAGATCAGCTCTATATGATTTTCATTAAGACTCTAGGTGAAGCAACCGCGGTAGCTGGATCCTTAAGGGAGGGTGTTAGGAGGATAATACATAATGACTATAAAGAGTTAAACCCATATATCAGAAGGCTCTTTAATAGGTTAAAAACTGGAATTAGAGCTGAAATTTCATGGAAAGTATTTGCAATAGAGACTGGTAGTAATATAATTTATAGGTATACAGCTGTTTATGTAAATGCATTGAAAGTTGGTTCACCAGCAATTGAAATGTCAAATATAATCTACGATGCTGTTAATAGGGAAATTGTAATTAGAAATAGGAGAATTAGTGTTGCAAACTACCTTAAGGGTATGATATTACCTCTACAAGGGGTCTTCACAGCAATATTCACGTTAATAGCTACATTAACCTCAATCTTCTATAAAATATCGCGGTTAGTCTCTGGATATATATCTATACTCTCAATACCCAATCCTCTCTTCATAGTACTATTTCTTTTCTTAGGATCGCTGATCCTAACATTTGGGAATTCAATTGCTATATACATCTTAAGGGGGGATTCGATATTTACACTCCTATACTACCTAGGATTACTTTCAATAATCTCTAGCTTTACATATCTCATACTCTCTCACGGATTATCCTGGATATTCAATATGTTTATCGGATTTGAAAGGGGGTTGAGAGAAATTGGTATCTAATAATAAAAGGAGAAAGATAATACTAATTGCATCCGTAATATCGGCTGTAGTTTCATCACTTTATATCATATCATCGGTACTAGGACTTAACATATTTAGTAGTATATCAATAAATATTTCTATCATAGGTAACTCAGCACTGCCATTTAGCTTTATGATAAATAAACCACTAGTTATAGTATTATTTGCTACAGTAGTCGCAACTATTGTTGTCATAATAATATTCAAATTTTCTCCATCAAGTAATACTGAAAAACCTACAAAGCCCCCAAAAGATCTCACTAAGAATAATAATGAATTATATAGCAGGGTTTTAAGTGAAATTGAGATGTTAAATACACGTATAAATAATCTAACTGAAAAAGTAGATAAATTATATAGCTTAGTTGAGAGCTATATCGCACAAAGACCTGCTAATGAGAAATCTATAGAAGAGAAGAATAAGGAAGGTATTAATAGTAGTTCTCAAGATAAAGATACAGAGAAACTCTATAAAGTAATGAAATCATATAAGCTAGAAAAAGAGGAGCATTTAAGTGAAGACGAGAAGCTTCTACAAGATCTAAAAGATATGGTAAATAAGCTAATAAAGATAAATGAATTGCTAACTGGATATACAGTTGAAAAATCAAATATATAAGAATGATCGTTCTAATATCCTACACGGATATTAGTAGAAAAGAAAAATTGTACTATTTTATAGATATGCCAATCCATTTTTCTAGATATTTTTTATAAGTGACTTATTAAGTCACTTATAAGTAGCAAGTGACAACCAATGTTTTGGTGCTTAAACGTGACATGGATAAAGAGATATGGCAAAGTTCCAGTTGCAATGACTATTGCTGGTAGTGATTCAGGAGGCGGCGCCGGTATAGAAGCTGATTTAAAGACATTTGCTACGGTAGGTGTACATGGTACTGTAGCATTAACAGCCATAACTGCACAGAATTCAACTGGAGTTTATGCCGTTCATCCGATACCTCCAGAGCATGTCTACAAGCAAATTGAAGTTGTAGTTAAGGATATGGGAGTTGACGCAGCAAAAACTGGAATGTTGTTTGACAGCGATATTGTAAAGATAGTAGCAAAAGCTATCGATGACTTTAACCTTAAGGTTGTAGTTGACCCTGTAATGATTGCCAAGAGTGGAGCTCCACTATTAGTAGAGGAAGCAATGACTACACTAATAGATGAGATTATTTCAAGAGCGTTAGTTGTTACTCCAAATAGATTTGAAGCTGAAAAAATCTCAGGAATTAAGATAAGTAATCTTGCTGATGCTGAAATTGCAGCTAAGGAGATTTCTAAATTAGGTGCAGAAGCTATTGTCATTAAAGGTGGACATATTGAGGATACAGAGAGTACTGATGTCCTATATTACAATGGTAGAATCTGGAAGTTCTCTCTTCCAAGGTTAGAATCTAAAAACACTCATGGTACTGGATGCAGTTTTTCAGCAGCAATAGCTGGCTACATAGCGTTAGGATACGATATAATTGAATCCGTCAAAAGAGCTAAAGAGCTAGTATACAATGCGATTAAATATGGTTTACCTGTTGGTAAAGGTGTAGGGTCGGTTAATCCCCTAGCTGTATTATATAGAGAGAGCGAGCGTTATAGTGTCCTAGAGGAGTTATGGTCGGCATTTAAGAGACTAAAAGAGTTAAGGGGTGTAGAAAAGCTAGTACCAGAGTGTAGATCTAATTTTGTTTATGCTCTTCCAGATGCAGATAATGTTGGGGATGTTGCCGGTTTCCCGGGCAGAATTACTGTTGTTAATGGAGAGCTGTATACAGTATCATATCCGAGATTTGGAGGCTCTAGTCATGTAGCTAGAATTGTATTAACAGCTATGAAGTATGATCCTACAATTAGATCAGCGATGAATATAAGGTATAGTCGAGAGTTGCTTGATAAGGCGAAAAGCTCTGGGTTAAGAGTAGCAAGCTTTGATAGAAGTCTTGAACCTAAGGAGATTAGGGAAGTTGAGGGTAGGAGCTTATCTTGGGGTGTAAGCTTTGCTATAGAGAATTCAAAAGCTATTCCCGATATAATCTACGATGAAGGTGGAATGTGTAAAGAGCCAATGATAAGGATATTAGGTAAAACACCAAATGATGTTGTTAACAAAATTTCTAAGTTGTTAGAAGTGATTTAAATTGAGTAGCGTAGTTACAACTAAGAGGGTAGCCTTAGCATCAATACTACTTGCGTTAGATGTTGCTATAGCCCCATTTATATGGTTTCCATTTATGGGTAGTAAAGCCTTTCCTGGACAGCATCTTATAAACGCTATATCCGCTATATACCTAGGTCCATGGTGGGCAGCTTTCATAGCTATAATGGCTGGTACCATCAGAATAGGTCTAGGGGTAGGTACAATCTACGCTTATCCAGGAGGAATTTTTGGCGGAATAGTAGTTGGTTATGTATATAAGCTTCTAAGAAAGATTACGAGTGAAAGAAGGGCATTAATAGCAGCATTAACCGAACCCATTGGAACTCTTCTTATTGGCGCTCCATTAGCGCTCTTTATAATCTCCCCTATAGCGCCAATATTTGAGCAGCCTCAAATTGCAATTAAGCCTGAGGGTATGCTTATCACTCTACTATATCTATGGATTGGGTGGAGTGTAAGTACAATATCGGGAAGTATACTTGCATACTTTGTACTAAACCTATTGTTCAGCTATGGTCTCTCTAGGGAGGAGATATTTGGTGAGTAGCATCGAATATGAAAAGCTAATTGGTAAGAAAACGCTTATTGTAGGACCACTAGGTAGCGGTAAGACAAAGCTGCTAGCAAATATTCTAGAAAAGTTTCATGAAATGAAATTAGAGAGGGACATCGTTGTTCTAGACTTTGCTCCAAGGAGGGTAGATAGTATTGGTGGTAAGTTATCAGAATATATTGATGTGGATCGCTTTACCTATTTATCTCCAAAAGCTGTAAGAATGCCTAGGTACGAGGGAAAGGGAAGTATAGACGTAATTTTCCTTGCTGAGGAAAATAGGGTTGTTATGGAGTTTCTTCTCAAAGAAGCTATGAAACTAGAGAAAAGAATTTTAGTTATCAACGATGTAACTTTGTATTTACACCTTGGTAATCTTCAAAGGCTTATTGAGCTTATCTTGTCTAGGGATACAGTAGTTATAACGGCTTATTATGGGCAGGAATTTGATGATAAATCCTCCGGAATCAACATTAGAGAGAGAAGTTGTGTTGAAGAGTTGATGAGATTTTTTGATTATGTTATTAGGTTAGGAGGTGGTGAATAATATGGGGATATTCAAGAAAATTAGGTATCCACCTGAGTGGGGAATAAAACCTGTACCTAAAGAGCTTAAAATTCTACGTGGAATAGACTATTTTGTCTTATGGAGTAGCTTAGCTGTTGGACTACTAGTTATGCAGGCCGGTGCACTTCTGACATCACAGGAATTTCTGGGTCTAGATATCTATTCAGCTATAGCAGTAGCAATAGTAGGCTCAATAATTGGTAGCTTAATGCTAGCAGCTGCTGGCATTATAGGTAGTAGACATGGAGTTCCAACGATGGTAAGCTTAAGACCCGCATTCGGCAAACTTGGATCATACATACCAACTATCCTAAACATTATACAGCTTATCGGATGGACTACATTCGAGTTTATAATAATGGGTGAAGCTGCAACAGCGTTAACCGGCAACTTCTTAGGCGAATATACAAAGTATTTCTGGATAACAGTAATTGCTGTATGGTGCTATTTACTTGCAGCTCTAGGACCACTAGCTGTTGTAAGAGAGTGGATGGAGAAGTTCGCTATATGGCTAGTGTACATCACAACAATATACCTATCCATCCAAGTATTCGGAAGTTCAAAAATCTGGATCTCCACATCAAAATGTGATCTAAGCAGTTTATTATTAGCATTAGACCTTGTAGTTGCAATGCCAATTTCATGGATGCCACTAATCTCAGACTATAATAGATTCTCAATTAAAGATCGCGAGGCATTTACAGGTACATTTATAGGATATACGTTAGCTAATTCATGGTTTTATATTCTTGGAGCTGCCTTAATAATCCTATACCCAACAGAAACAATTGTATATTCAATAGCATTACTAATTCTCGGGACAATAGCACTACTAGTTATACTTGTAGATGAAACTGATAATGCATTTGCAGATATATATTCAGCAGCATTATCGATACAAAACCTATTCCCAAATATCTCACAGAAAAAACTATCCCTATTGGTAACCATTATAAGTTTAATATTTGCATACACAATACCAATTGCAGAATATGAATCGTTCCTCCTGCTTATAGGAGCATCCTTCATACCAGTATTTGCAATTCTAATTACAGACTACTTCCTACTAAGAAGGAAATACAAGTATAGTAGCTGGGATAACTATATTAATGCACCAAAAATTAGGTTACCAGCAATTATAAGCTGGATATTAGGTTTCATAATCTATAACTACTTAGTATATACACCCTTTGGTGCCTCAATATTAACGTATATCGCAACTTCAAGTGTATATTTTGCTATAGAAACTATTGCATCGAGAGGGCTTTGTCAAAAAGACGAGAAATAAGTTGAATACCAAGTAAATGAAGCTATTGACAAAATACGAAGTTTAGATAGTGTTCAAGATCTTGAAACATTAATTATGTTGGGTACTGTTAAGATCTAAAGGTTAATTTTCAGAGGAAGCGTTCGCACTGTCCTAAGATATTTTATTATAAATAAGGTAAGAATAATAATTAGGAATACCTAAGAATATTTTGTAGAATATTATTTAGGTGATTTTTTTGGAGCGTCTTGATGAGCTTGACTTAAAAATACTTAGAATTTTACAAAAAGATGGTAGGGCTAGTTATGCTGATATAGCTAGACAACTTGGTATTCCTCAGTCAACAGTCAGATTTAAGGTTAATAGATTACTGAATATGGGTGTAATTAAGAGGTTTACAGCAATATTAAACCCATATAAACTGGGTTATAAAATAACTCTCATAGTATTGCTTAGGATAAAAACAAAGAAGTTATATGAAATATTTAGAGAAGTTGCGGATATGCCTGAAGCTCATCATGTGCTACAAATAACTGGTAAATATGATATTGCAGCTATATTTCATGCTAAAGATATGGATCACGTAAATAAAATTATGAATAAAGTTAAGGGTATAGATGGTGTTTTGGATACTGAAACATTAGTAGCGACAGGCTTACTTGAAATAAAAACTGAACTATATATTTAAGCTTTCTTTCTAGTAATTAATATATATTTTATTTCGCTATATTGTTAATTGCTTAATAAATATTATTGCTAAGACAGTAATTAATGAGTACTAATTTAGGTAATTTAGCAGGTAGATTTTCAGTCTACTTAGCTGCATTCGTAGTGGTATTTGATACAGCTGCTATTATACCGATTTTATCATTATATGCTATGGAGCTTGGAGCATCTAAACCGCTAATTGGATTAATCATCGGTGTATATGCACCAGTAGATATCATACTAAACATTGTCTCTGGGGTTCTATCTGACCGAATTGGTAGAAAGAAGGTATTTATGGTTGGAATGTTTATTGATGCTATAGCTATGTTTCTATATTCTGTATGTAAAACTCCTATTCAACTATTACTTGTCCGTATATTACATGGTTGTGGCAGTGGACTTAACATGCCTTCATTAATGACAATAGCCTCTGAAGTTGTTCCTAAAAAGAGAGTGAGCAGTGGATTATCTGTTCTTGGATTGGTATTTGCATTATCCTTCCTTATCGGCATTAAAAGTGGAGGTAGAATTTCACATGCTTTTGGGTATAGTTTCTTATTTAGATTAATTTCAGCAATAATACTTATAATGGCTATAATAAGTATCTTCCTAATTCCAGAGACTCATTATAGAGGACGTGAGAGGCTACCGTTAAAATCAAGTAGCCTTAAGGAGATATATAAAATGTTAGCAATGCCCTTTTTCATAGCCATATATATAGCAGTATTTGCTCGGCAATTTGTAAGGTCTGTAATAACAACACTTTTCCCAATATACATATCTGAATTTTTGGGTATTTCAGTAAGAGAGGCCAGGAGAGTTTCTGGGAATCTAATGTCTGCTCCACTATATACATATATAGTACTTATTCTATTTGCAGGTATTTTTGCAGATAAGAAGAGTAGAAGCCTAGCATCGATATTAGGTCTCTTATTACTTAGCCTTACACTACTACTTATTCCAGCATTTAAATCTGAAGAACTCCTCTTTTATGTGATGCTTCTCCAAGGTATTGGAGATGCTCTTCTCTTCCCGTCATTAACTGGCTTTGTAGCACTAGCATCTAGTGATAATCAAAGAGGTAGAGGATTTGGATTATATTCAGGAATTGAGACTATCGCAAGTGCCATTGGCGGACCTATATCTGGATGTTTAGCCGCATTTCTTGGAACATCAGATGCTATAAGAATATTCTCAATTATACCACTAATTTCAGCTATCCTAATAATCTATCCATACTACCGAGGTGAATTAGGACGTGATAAATATAACTAAGCTACTAAAGGGGAGAGGTACAATATCGGAAGTATTAAAATATAGTAGCTATATGTCTCGATCCATAAAACCTGAGTTAATTAGATTTTCCGAGAAAAGTAGGCCAGTAGTAATTTGGAACATAACATGGAGATGCAATTTAAATTGCTTACATTGCTATGTGCCAACTAACATAGGTAATAGCGTTGAACTACATACTGAGGATGTTTTTCAAGTTATTAGTGAGCTTGTAGATATGAAAATCCCCCTACTAATTTTAAGTGGTGGTGAACCTCTTCTCAGACCTGATATACTAGATATTATTAAATTTGCGTCTGAATGTGGCTTAAGAGTAGGGCTAAGTACAAATGGTACCCTAATTAACAGGAATATGGTTCGTAGACTTGCTGAAGCTGGAGTTGCATATATCGGTATTAGCTTAGATGGTGCATCGCGATATACCCATGATTATATTAGAGGGGTCAAGGGAGCGTATGAGCGAGCATTAAATGGAATAAGAAACTGCTTAAAATATAATATAAAAACTGGTATAAGAACAATTATTAGCAAAAGGACGATAAATGAAATTCCCCAGATAATCGATATAGCTACTAGGCTTGGTGTATCAAGACTATGTTTCTATCATATTGTACCAACGGGGAGGGGTAAAGAATATATATCTGAAAATATCAGTAATGAAGAGAGAGTAAAGCTTATTGCCTTCTTATGTGAAGTTGCTTCATTATATGACGCCACCGAGATTTTAACAGTATGTAATCCAGCAGATGGAGTATATGTATATAAATATGCTGCCGAGAGAGATGAAGAACTCTCAAAAATTATCTATAAACTTTTGAAAGCATCTGGTGGATGCTCTGCAGGTACAAAAATATGTTGTATAGGACCTGATGGCTCAGTATATCCATGTCAATTTATGAATGAATATCCAGTTGGAAATATCCTTAAATCAAGTTTAAAGGAGATCTGGAGTGATGATAATGACCTGCTTAAGCCTATAAGAGATAGAAGATTATTAAAGGGTAAGTGTGGCAAATGTGAGTATAGAGATATATGCGGTGGCTGTAGAGTAAGAGCATACTATTATAATGGCTCTTACTTAGCTTTTGATCCTGGGTGCTATGTATATGATGGGTCATAGTCTTAGATTAGTATCTTGGGGTACAACTAATGAGTGTAACTTAAGCTGTATATACTGTTACAGGGCAGCTGGTAATAAACTTAAGAATGAATTATCAACAACAGAGGCTATAAAGCTACTGGAAAGTATAAAGCTACTTGGTGGTAAAGCTATTGTTCTAAGTGGTGGTGAACCACTTCTTAGACAAGATATATTCGAAATAATTAGATACGGCTCTAAAATCGGACTAAGAGTTCTATTAGCTACTGGAGGTACGCTGATAGATAGGACGATGGCTATAAAGCTGAAAAAAGCTGGCGTTTCCTGCGTATCAATAGGTATAGATGGTGCAAATCCAGATACACATGATAAAATTCGTGGAGTTAAAGGAGCATATAAGTTAGCTATAAAAGGCGTCATGGAATGCATTAATGTAGGGTTAGATCTCCAGATAAACGTAACGGTAACTAAGCTAAATTATAGGGAGATCCCCAAGATTATAGAGCTTGCAGATAAAATTGGAGCAAAATATATGCATATCTTTAGTTTTATACCAACTGGAAGAGGAGAGAATATAGAAGACTTAACTCCCACTCAAAAGCAATACCACGATCTCCTAACATATATTCTTAAAACCCAACCAAAATACAAAGGGTTAATTATCAAGCCTACGTGCTCTCCACAGTACTGGGTATATCTAAGTACTCAGAAACCAAGTTTTGCTCAGGAATTTCTTAAATTATATCCTAGGGGATGTGTAGCTGGAATAAGTTACTTATATATTAGTCCACAGGGAGATGTGTTTCCATGTCCATATCTCCAGATAAGCGTAGGCAATATAAGGATTCAACCTTTACACGAAATATGGCTTTCCTCACCTATTTTGCAAAAGCTCAGAAATATAGAGTATCTAAAGGGTAGATGTAAAACGTGTTCGTATAATAGCGTATGTAGCGGGTGTAGAGCCAGAGCTTACGTTTATCGAGGTGATTTCCTATCCGAGGACCCACTATGTACACTAAAATAATAATTTTTAGCAAAATATGGAGCAATAAGTATAGTAAATGAAAGATAGCTTAATTACTTAAAGTTACTTTAATGCTACTATTTTTCCTTCTTATCTTATTTATTACCTTTTCTTTCTTAATATATAACTAGTTGTTAAATTAATCTATTATTAAGATGGAAGTTGAGGTGTGTCCTTTTGAATAGAGAGGAGGTAATTAGTGAGACTATAGATAGGGTAATTACTGTGGATGTTCACGGTAGAGGTGTAATTTATCATTTGTATGCAGTAGCTAGAAACTTCTTAGGAAAACCACTAGCATTTTCGGCAGCTAAAGCTATTATTGATAATGTTAAGAAGGGTGATTACGTATTCTTAATAACTGGTTTTAGAGTACCTCCCAATTTTATTCAGGAGTCTGATGGACCACCTGGTATTGTAGTGCTAGCAAGAATTTTAGCTAAAGTTCTTAGAACGAGAAATATTTTATTTATCGAGGATGAGTCAAGAGATATACTAATTAATGCTTTGAGTAGCGTTAACATTAAGTTAAGTGAGTCTGAGGATATCAAACCTGGACAAGCATTTATTGCTACTTTTCCAAAAGATTTTGACTCTGCATATAAAGCTGCTGAAGAAGTTATAGGTAAGTACAGTCCATCTCTAGTTCTTTGCTTAGAAAAGGTTGGTATGAATAGTAAGGGTGTATACCACAATATGGAAGGATATGATGTATCTGATTATCAGATGAAAATAGAGCCTTTAATCGAGTATGCAAGAAGAAATGGTATACTAACTATTGGTGTCGGAGATGGTGGAAATGAAGTAGGGATGGGAAATATAGCCACCACCATTAAGGAGTTTATACCTTACGGCAAAAAGTGTAGATGCCCGTGTAAAGGTGGTATAGTAGCTGTGTCAAAGGTAGACATTTTAGTCGCTTCAACGACGTCTAATTGGGGAGGCTACGGCATAGAAGCATGTATAGCCTATTTAGCCGGAAAACCAAGGTACATGCATAAACCTATACATGAGAGAAAGATACTTAGAGCAACTATAGACTCAGGGGCTATAGATGGAGTTACACGTGAAGCTACATATTCGGTAGACGCTATTCCGGAAAAAGTACATTACTCAATTGTCGAAATATTGAATAGCATCATATCCCAGTGAAGTTTCTTCTTTTCTTCCCTAGTTTATATGGTTTTAAGTAGCCCTTTTTCATGTCTATTATTTAGATAATATTAAATTAGAATCTTTTTCGAGTTACTAAAGTTGATAAAATACCTATGTATTTATGTGAATTTTGGAAATTTATATTTAAAATATCTTTATATATACTAAATGTTATAGCTTACTTGGAGACTATGAAGATAGCTATTTTTTCTAGATGGAATGCTACATGTGGTGTGTCTGTTCATGCGGAGTTAATTGGTAGAGAATTTATTAAAATGGGTCATGAATTACTAGTTTTTGCTCCTTATCTCGAAAGTGCCACTAAATGGTGGCATTATAAAAAGATTAGAAGTGATGAAGAATTTGTTATAAGATGTTATTATGAAAATGATCCAGATACATTAACTGAAGGATATATTGAGGAAGAAAAGATTTTGGGAGTGAATTTTGATGTTCTAATTGTTGAGTCAGATTATCCTATTCCTCAGATCTCAGTTGAGAAGCTTATCAGTAAGATAAAGGGTAAGGTTCCTGTTATCTTAGTTATTCATGAAGGTTCTAAAGATAAGCTTAGGTATCGTAATTTATCGATTTTTGACGCTATAGTCGTTTTTGATAATCGCTATATAACTGAAGTATTACGTGGTTTCAGTGAAAATGTACATATTATTCCATATCCATGCTATCCACCAGTGATTAAAAAGCACAGAGTATTTATGGAAGACGTACTTAGATTTTTCAGTTTTGGAAGGCAACCAGTAGATGAATATGAAGGCTTTATTAATGTATTATCTCAACTAGAGGATGAATTTAAAGTTAACTTTGAATATCTTGTTGTAAGATCTAATGGTCCATTACCATACAGGAAATCGTGGTTAATTCAAAGAAGAGGGAGGTTACTGGTAGAGGATATTTATAAAATCCTCCTTAATGATGTTGATATATGCTTAATTCCTAAGAAGAATACCAGAAATGTTGTTATAAGCTCTACATTTAATTTAATTGCAGGTGCATTAACTCCGATTATTGCTCCGTATACTAGACATTTTGAAGCAATACCAGAAATTAAGGGAATAAAGCCTATTATTCTCTATAATAGCTTAGCAGAGCTAAAAAGTCAGATAATAAAGTTGGTGGAGGATGAGCAATATAGAATGAAAATTATAGATGCGATGAAAGTATATGCTGAGGAAAATAGTTGTAGAAAAATTGCTGAGAAGTTTATGCAATTAATAAAAAGTCTATTCTAACCTTCCCATATCGAGTACAGACATGATTTCACTAACATCAATTTTCCCGAGAGCTACTACAGAGTCCCCTCCCCCATAAGATAGTATAATATCGTCATCTAGCATTATAGCTCCACATGGAAATATTGTAAATGGTCTATCACCATATTTCTCATAGTTCTCCTTAGGTTCCATAATATAATATGGAGTTACAGCAGTTACTTCAGCATCCTTATTTATGAGTATAGCGAATACCCTATAGCACTGAAACTCTCTATCAACACCATGCAAAAATAATAAATACCTATTACTTTCGACTTGTATCGGAGGTGTCCCCCAACCAATCTTATATTCAAATTTAGGAGATTCAAAAAGTATTTGTGTTCCCTCTACAATTATCTCCTTAAACCCTCTAAGTTTTGGAACATCCTCCTTAATCCTACTAACTGTCAAACAGTACATTTCAGCATTTGTATGTACCCTATGGAACAGCATTAAACTTCTAAGTTTAACTAGAAATGCATCTTTATCGCTAACTACGTGTTTTCTAATGTTTTCTGGTGCTCTAAATACGCAAAGCTTACGCCATCTACCATTATAGATAGCTGTTACTGGAACTGTACGCTCAACCCTAACTATAGGATTAAAGTAATTTACTGTTCTTCCACAATATGTCATAAGCAATTTATTGTCTACTACATAAACTCTAGGGTCTTCAACGCCCCAAATATCATACCTATTTTCAGGATACACTATAATTTTAGCGTTATGATGTAACCTAGAAATTTTATCTAAAGTTTCTATTGGTAACGTAATTTCTGCAACAGCACTAGCATATGTAAAGTATCCAAGCACAATCCTGACATACAGCTTAATTTTTTCATTAAGTATCGCTATTCCAGGATTAAACGCTGTAACTGGGTTTGATATCGGATGATTTTCAAGAAAAATTCTATCTGCAGTAATTACACCCACTCTCTCCACGATATCTATTGTTTTGAATTTCCGTAGCTTCTTAATTGTCTCGTTATATCGAGAAGCTACCTTAAACATCTCTTCTACTCACACAAATAAAGTATCACATTAGTTACTATAAAGATGATAGTTTAGTTGTATTGCAATATTACTTAATACAAAAAGCTTTTAAGTAGTCAAATATGACTTATAGATATCCATAACTTTTATTTAGTTATGTTCGATACATTCAAGTATATAGTATATACTTATAGTTAATAAGGAGTGTAGTTTATGAAACGTCTCGCAATTAAGGATATAGAGAAATGTGTTGGTTGTGGATTATGCGTATTTGCATGCTCAAGGCGACCTGGAAATGCGAGGATAGGAAATGAATATTCTGGGATTCTAGCTGTTAGCTTAAGTGGATTTGAGAGAGGTGCTACTATTATTTTCTGTAGAGCATGTGTAGATCCGCCGTGTGCTAGAGTTTGTCCAACAGGTGCTCTTAAGCCTAGAGAGGGTGGTGGGGTAGTATATAATGAAGATTTATGTATTGGATGTGGAAACTGTATAGATGTATGTACAATTAGAGCGATATTTAGGAGGAATAATGGTAAAATTTCTGTATGTGTACATTGTGGATACTGCGTAAGTTATTGTCCACATGGAGTACTAACTTTTGAAGAGGTGAATATAGTGTGAAGAGAATATTAAGAATTAATTTATCTAACTATACACATGAGGTTGAAGAGAGAGATTTAGATGAATGGATAGGCGGTGTTGGTCTAGCAACACAAATCTTAAAATCTGAGCTAAAGCCTAATGTTGATCCACTTAGTGAAGATAATATTATCGTATTTGCAGTTGGACCGTTTACACCAGCATATCCTTTTGCATCAAAAACTATAGCTATGTTTAAAAGTCCATTAACAGGTAACTTAGGAGAATCACATGCTGGTGGTAGATCCGCAGTTACAATTGCTAATGCAGGTTATGATGCAATTATCATTGAGGGTAGAAGTGATAGACCAGTATATCTTGTTATAGACAATGAGCGTGTATATTTTAGAGATGCTGGAGTATTATGGGGAATAGAGGATTCATTAATTGTTGGTAGAATTATTGCTGAGAGAGAAAGTGGTAGGGGTATAAGAACTATTATGCGTATTGGAGGTGCTGGTGAGAGACTTGTTAGATACGCATGTGTCACTACAGAAACGTATAGACACTTTGGGAGACTAGGGTTAGGAGCAGTATTTGGCTCTAAAAAGCTTAAGGCTATTGTTATAATTGGGAAGGGCAGTAAATCTATAAAGGATTTAAAAAGTTATTGGTCAGTATATAATGAGATTTTCAAGAAAGCCGTCGAAACCGAGGTTATGAAGAAATATCATTTAATTGGAACTTCAATTAACATTAAGCCCTTAAATAAGATTAAGGCGTTACCGACAAGAAATTTATCATCACCAAGTTTTGAGTATGCTGAGGAAATTAGTGGTGAAGCTTTAGCTGAGCACGTATTGGGGCGTAGAGTTGCGTGTAGTCACTGCCCAACAGCATGTATCCATATCGCAGCGCTAAGATTACCATATGAGGAAGAGCCATATTTTTATAGAACATTAATGATATCATATGATTATGAATTGATTTATGCTCTAGGGACTATGCTGGGTATAGGCGATAGAGTTGGATTATTAAGGCTAATTCATAGTGTTGAATCTATGGGTTTAGATGCAATATCTACAGGTGTATGTCTTGCTTGGGCTACAGAGGCTCTTAAGAAGGGGCTAATATCCGAAAAAGATACGTTAATAAAGTTGGAGTTTGGAGATTATGAGAATTATATTAAAGCGGTTAAGTATATCGTTGGACAGCCGAATGACTTTTATAAATCCCTTTCAGAAGGTGTTGAGAATGCGTCAGAGAAGTATGGAGGTAAAGAATTTGCATTAGCATTTGGAGGAAACGAGATGCCAGGTTATCATACGGGACCAGGCGCACACATCGGATATACAATTGGTCTCCGTCATAGCCATTTAGATGGAGCTGGATACTCAATTGATCAAAAGGGAGCATACGACCCAAAAACACTAGTTGATATATTAATTAAGGAGGAGAAATGGCGTCAAGTACTTTCAAGTTTGGTAGTTTGCTTTTTCGCTAGAGGGATATATACTCCAGAGCTAGTTTCTAGAGCGTTTAAAGCATTAGGATATGAGTATAGTGTTGAGGACCTAGAAAAGATAGGTGAGAAAATTTATAATGAAAAGCTTAGATTAAAGGTAAATCTAGGATTTGATATTGAGAAAATTAGAATTCCAAAGAGGGTATTCGAGGTAGAAACTCCACATGGATATATAAAGAAGGAGTATATAGCAGAAGCAATTTCATATTTCAAGGAAAAAGTTAAGAAGATAGTACAAGAATCATAAGCTTAGTCATTATATTCCCAAAAATATCTAGAGTAATATGTCGGATACCCCTATCAGAAACTTTCATTACACCATTCAAGTCAAATTGCTCTTATATCGTAGCTAGATACTACCTGATTATATCGAAAGAATTTAAGATAATTAGCTAAATAGTTAAGCTTAAATCTAGGTCTTAAGCTTAAATTGGATAGGATTCGCATTCTTATCATATGCAAATATATCGTTAATTGATTTATATGGATATATAGCAATAGCTACAAACAATCCAATAAAATTGTTTAAATCTACAATTGATGGTTTTGGACAACCACTTGGGTGGGAATGAAATGTACCTACAATATCAGGATAAAATGGAAGCATCGACAAACGATACGATGCAAATCCTCTACCATGAATTGGAAGTGGAGGCACCAAATAGCTTTCAAGAAAAATTTTAATAGCATCCTGCACTCTAACCTTCTTTCCTCTTAAGAGTAGAATAACTTCCCTAGGATGAGTAAGTCTCGCACCTTCAAGTAGCTCCTCAAGTAATTCCTTGTCAATATAAATAGCTTCTATCTTCATACTAATGATGTTTACTCCTCAAGTCTTTATGAATCTTAAATATCTTAATATTCAAGAAGCATTTATTGTAGATAAAGGAGAGAATAAAAAACTAGAGAGATTTACCCTAAGAAATATTCTTTAACATGTTCTCTAGTTAAGTAATAAATTACTATAATGTTTATTATTATACCAACTATATTAAAGCTGACAGCATTAGTGATAATCGCTAAAACACTTAAAATTATAGCTGCCTTTCTAGCCCATTCCTTGCCAGTCCAGAGGCTGGCACCTACAATTATATATATTATTCCTAAAACAGCGAATACCGGACCACCTAGGAACATCATGATACCACCTATTATTATTAGTATAGCTATTATAGAAACACCAAGAGGCCTTCCAGCTTCACTCATCAACAGACACCCTAAAAATATAAATACAAAGTATTTATCATTATATATGATAAATATAGAGTAGTATAAGCTAAAATATATATCAAAAGAAGTAAAGTTTTCCTAAAATATTAATTCATAAAATAGTATATAATAAAGACATCATATTTTCATAGGATATCTCAACCTATCTAAAATTATCTTTAAATTTTGAGAAATTGAGAGATATTGATAATCTATATAGTGCTTTAATATTTAATACTTTTAACTAAAGTTTTAATGCTATACCTACTAAATGGAATGTTTAAACAATATTTAAAGTATTTTAACTAGCTCATTTTTTAATATTACTAAAATTACTATAATACTGACCTTAGGAATTTAACGGTTTCCTTATCAGTGCAGCTTTTAATGATAAATTCGATATCCTCTTTTTTATCTAAATCTAGACTAATTCTCTCATTATATACTATTATCGTTTTTAAGCCGAGTTTAATAGCCTCTGCTAAGTGTTTTTTACAACTGTGAAATCCATATTTAAATGTGAAGCTTGATGGTAAGCTTAACATTAAGATATTCGTACCCCCATCTTTTGAAGGTGCTATTATCATATATGGTTGATTCTTACTTAAATCATAGCCTATTGAGATTATATAATCTATGTCCTCTCTAGTTACTAATGGGACATCTGCCGATACGATGAGAACCGCATCGGCATGTCTAGCTATGGCTGCATTTACTCCAAGTTTTACAGCACGATTTAATCCTAAGCTTTTTGGTTTTTCCTTTATAGCTATGCACCCATATTTCCTACTAAGATTTAGTATTTTATCATCAGGACTTACCACGATAATTCCACTTAAAAACTTAGATTCCTTTAAACTCGTAATTACGTCTTTAAACATTAGAATTACTAATTTTCTTCTAATATTATCGCTTAAAACACTTAGTAATCTTGATTTACCTAATAAAGTT
The DNA here is from genome assembly GCA_964437705.1 of uncultured Nitrososphaeria archaeon. Taxonomy (GTDB): domain Archaea; phylum Thermoproteota; class Nitrososphaeria; order Geothermarchaeales; family JDFR-13; genus CAYTHX01. Next base: position 1,617 of record CAYTHX010000015.1, on the reverse strand, counting down.
CCCTTCACAGGAACTATAGAATATACTTTAAACGTCATACTACCTTACTTTTTATAGAGTATAAACTCTAAAACTTCCCTAGCAAGCCTAATTTTATCATCAAGAGTTTTCATTAAAGTATTTGTAACTAGCACTTTAATTCCCAGTTTCTCAATATCACGTTTAAGACCTTTATCTTGAGTATCAATCACAAAAACATCTAAAAAATTCTGGTACAGCTTAGCCACCCCGTATGCTGAAGCTTCAATTCCGATCTCCTTCATTAGTTTATCTGCAGGTCCCTTAATAGCTTTACCCTTAATAAGAGGTGATATCCCTACTTTTACAGCTTTACTCTTTATTAATGTACGCCTAACTTGGTTAATAGATAAAATTGGAGCTATACTTAAAATAGGATTACTTGGACAAATTATTATGATATCCGCATTAAGAATGGCGTCTATAACGCCATTTGCAGGTTTCGCCTTATCAGCCCCTATATATAAAACTTTACTAACTTTAGGTTTACATTTCCTCCTAACAAAGTAGTCTTGAAACTCGAGAGTACCTTCATTAGTTACTAATACTGTTCTTAGATGATCATTAGTTACCGGAATTAACTGAACCTTAAGTCCTAATAGCTTACATAGCTTTTCAGTCACCTCGGATAAAGTTAATCCCTTCTTAAGTAAATACGTCCTGTATATATGAGTTGCAAGGTCTTTATCTCCAAGCATAAACCATCTCTCTAACCCATATCTTGAAAGCATCGATAAACAATTAAATGTATCATTATGAATTCCCCATCCTTTCTCTTTATCTACAATATCAGCCAGTGTATACATTAATATATCAAGGTCTGGACTTATATACAGTCCATAAAGCTCTAAATCATCTCCAACATTACCTATTATAGTAATCTTTTCCTGTGGAACAATCTCAATTAATCCTCTAAGGAATTTAGCAGCACCAACACCTCCAGCGAGAGCTGTAACCTTAATACCTTGTATCATACTACCCATTTTTTAAGCCCCTCACTTAAGCTATATACCCATACTATCTCATTTAAGGGCTTACGCGGTGGAGCAGTAGGTTTTTCAGCAGGGTATCCTAATGTAATAATTGCTTGAGGTTCGAAATCTTCAGGTAAACTCAATGCTCTAGAAACTTCCTTTGAACAAAATAATGGTGCACATACCCAGCATGCTCCTAATCCCTCATAATGGGCTGCTAATAATAAGTTTTGAATAGCGGCGGCTACACTCTGAATAGCCATAGTACGTTCAGCATTATTCCTACGTTCATCAGGATACTTATCCATGTCTTTCATAGTTAAACATACCAAAACTAATACCGGACTTTTAGTAAATCTTTCAATAGCTTCTTTCCTAATGATTTCATAAGCCCTATTTTCAGGTATACCGTCGGACATTAGATCCTTAAGCCACGCATGAGCCATTGTTTTTGCTAACATATATTTAGAATCTTCATCTTCAATTATAATAAAACGCCAAGGTTGGGCATTATGCGCAGAAGGTGCCCAACGGGCAGCGTTTAAAATTCTTTTTAAAATACTAATAGGAACAGATTTCCTTTTATAAGCACGAACACTTCTTCTACCCTTAATCAAATAATATA
>CAYTHX010000014.1:0-41995 GCA_964437705.1 uncultured Nitrososphaeria archaeon | reverse complement strand
TTTAATAGTGCTTTAAGTAATTATTTGTTTTAAGGTGAAGGTTTTCTATGTCTGAGGTAGATCTAAAGAAGTATATAGACTTAGGACTATCAATGGGTGCTGACTATGTTGAACTTAGATTTGAAGATTTAACGACTGAATATATAGTTCATGTAAATGGTCGAATTAAGGAGATTGGTAGCAATAGAACAGTAGGTATAGGAATTCGCGTCCTAGTTGATGGACACTTAGGATTTTCAGCAACAGATGGTCTTTCTAGGGAAAGTCTAAAGTATGCTATTAATGAGGCTATTTCAGCAGCAAAGTCTACAGAGGATATCACTAAATTTTCAGGTGGAGAGATACATAGCAAGAGTTATATTATTCCAAATATTAAGGTTCACCCATTATCAATTTCCTGGGAAGAGAAGGTAAAGTTAGTTAGTAATATTTATATGAATGCCACTGATGTAGAGTCCGCTATTAAAGATAGGGATTATTGTCCTAAAGACGTTAAAATTAAGAACGTCACTATCAGGTATGTATCTGTTTCTGGGATAAAGCATATAGTGAATAGTGAGGGTATAGAAGTCAACTTTAAACCACTAGTTACCGGAATAGCTATTTCTGTAGTCTCAGCTAGAAACGGTATACTTGGGGATGGTTATGTAACTGTTGGTGGTAGCATAGACTATAAAGTACTACTAGATGAGATTTATAGTAAGGTTTACGATGCGACTTGGAAGTCTATTGAAAAAACTATTGCTAAGCCACCAAAGCCGTATGAAGGTACAGTTATCGTTAGGCCAGAAGTTACTGGTCTATTTGCTCATGAAAGTTTTGGACATATGAGTGAAGGTGATTTTGTAGCTTCGGGATCAAGTCCTCTAAAGGATATGCTTGGTTCAGAGATTGCTAGTGAACACGTAACTATAGTTGATTCTGGAGTAGTTAATTATAAGTATGGTATTTATCTTCCAGTAGATGATGAGGGTGTTACTACACAGCCAGTACGTCTAGTAGATAAAGGTATTGATAGTGGCTTTTTACATAGTAGGATTTCAGCAGCAGAGTTGGGTGTATCTAGTACTGGTAATGGTAGGGCACAGAGCCATAGACATATGCCAATAGTAAGGATGAGAAATACATTTTTTGAGCAAGGAGATTGGAGTGAGGAAGAAATGATTAGAGAGTGTAAAAGTGGTATTTTAGTTGACGATGGACGTGGAGGGCAAGCGGAGTTAGATGGTACCTTCACCTTCTCTGCTTCGAGAGGATATATAATTGAGAAAGGTGAAATTAAGGAGCCTATAAGGGATATAATCTTAACTGGAAATATTCTTGAAATGCTTAAGCATGTTAGAGGATCTGGGAAGGAAGTTTTGATCGATGCTGCTCCATTTGGAGGATGTGGAAAAGGTGGGCAAAGTGTATATGTTGGTATAGGTGGTCCAACCTTACTTGTAGATTTACTGAGGGTGGGTGGTAGAGTTGGTTGAAGAAATTTTAAAGAAAGTTTTAAATTATGCATTAAAAAGTGGTGCTGATGAAGCTGAAGTATATCTAAGGAGGTATAAGGAGAAGTTCATTAAGGGTGAAGGCGAGAAGTTAACCCCATCTTCAATTATCGGAAATAATTTAGCTATCAGAGTATCTGTAGGGAAGAAAATCGGTTTAGTTTCTACATCAACTCTAAATCTAAATAAGCTTTATGAAGAGGTAGATAGAGCTATTTCTATAGCTAAAGTATCTGATGAAGATAAATACTGGCATGGACTACCTGATCCAACTAAACCTATAGCTAAAGAAGTTTATAGTGATGAATTATCTAGTTTGGAGATTGCCGATATGATGAAAGATTGTCGTCTACTCTATAAAGAGGCTGAAAGAGAATCTCGTGATATCAAGATATGCGAATTATATAATAGCGTAGTTACATGGGAGAAGTGGATTATAAACTCAAGAGGCATAGAGGCATATGATAGAGGTGCTGGTGAGCACTTTGTAGTTATGGCTAAGGGTAAAAGTGCTAAAAGAGAAGTCTCGATCTACGATGGCTGGTCGGATACAAAGGTAATTAGGAATAAAGTGGATATTACAATCGATGTGATTAATAGAGTTAAGACGCTATTTGAGGCTGAAAAGCTAGGTAAGCCTATGAAAGCCAGTATAATATTTAGTCCACTTACACTAGCTGAAATACTACAATTTGTATTTACACCTGCAATTAGAGCTGATAATGTAGAGGAGGGTAGGTCACCACTACATGATAAGCTTGGTAAGGAAGTTTGTTCTAAAGAGCTATCTATTACTGACGATGGAACACTAGCTGATGGTCTAGCTACATCAAAATATGATGATGAAGGTGTTGCAAAGAGAAGAACAGAGGTTATAAAAAATGGAGTTTTAACAAGCTTCCTATATAATACGTACTATGCTAGGAAGGTTGGAAAGGAGAGTACCGGAAATGCATTTAGAGCTAGAGGAATAGTCGGAATTAGCTATACAAACTTAGTTATCCATGGAAATAATAAGACCCTAGATAATCTAATATCTGAAATCGACGAAGGAATCTTTGTCATGGGCTTTCCGATGAATCCTCATTCAAGTAACTACGTAACAGGGGAAATTAATGCTGTGCTCTATGAGGCATATTATATAAAGTCTGGGTCAATAGAAAAACCACTATACCCACTAAATGTGTCAGGAAACATTTATGAGGCATTTAAAGAAATTAGGATTGCAGGAAAACCGATAAAGACAATGTTCTCAATATACCTTCCATACATGATCCTACAAAGCCTAACAGTCGCGTAAAAATAGTTATTGGTGCCAAGAAATCGCGAGCTCCCGTATTCTCCTTTTCTACTCTAAATTTACTTTAGAAAAGAGGAAAATAAGCGTTATTTCTGAGGCTTTTGAAGGGTTATTGTAAGTTTCTAGAAATTCGCATTTATATATTTAAATTTAGCTAGTGTATCATTTGAGGATCATGGTAAACCTTAGAGTAATGACATTTTTGATAACTATACTCCTACTTATTTCAGTGACATATATTCCTAGCGAGGGATACATGCAAAAAGTTAGCCATGATATTTGCTTTTATGATGGTTGTCCATCTGTTAAGATACGTAATAACTTGACTGGAGAAACCGTGCTTGTAGTTCTAAAAGGAGTTTATGAAACAATAAATTCAGATATGTTGAATGCTTCGATACAAGACCGAGTTCTCACGTTTAATAATCTAGTAAGAATCATTAGGAATCTAAAGTATGTGAGTTGTTTTCAATGTGGAGCTAGGCATATTGAATCATATGTACAGAGCGTGTGGATAGATGATAAAGCCTACAACCTAAGTTTTAAAAACTTAAAATGGTCTGTATATAGCCAAGAGCTATCATATAATGTCAATAGGTATGTAATTAAACCTAGTGGATTAAATAGCGAGTTAGTTAAGGATATAGAGGTATTAGTAGATATCTTACCTGAAGACTTAGCTATAGATATTGGAGATTCTAGTATATTCCTAGAGGATAACTCTGTAAAAATCGGTATTATAGTTGATCGTTGGAACTGGATATATGGAGAGAACCTAATTAAGAAAATTAACGAGGAATACGGCTTAAACTTGTCCCTTTCACTAACTATCAACATCGAGTTAATATTTAATCCTGAAAACCCAAACTACGAGATTTATAAAGCAAATGTTTTTCGTAGAGTATATGGCTTTGGGGAAAGCTTTACCCCAGCACTAAATAAAGATATAATCTTTTCTGGAGGTACTACTCCTGGAATAATAAATATCGATTCATTTGCAGTACATCTACTAGGCTTTGGGTATATAGTTAATGGTCAAATTAAAAAAGTTAATGTAGTTAATATAGCTATTATTACTAAAAATAGTATGGAACTATATATCTCTCTTAAGCCATATAGAAATACAAAGATAATTTATGACCCTATAATTCAGCCATTAGTTAGGGAAGCTATGCCCATGCCACTAGTATATGAAGAACATATAAGTACTGCAAATAGTTTTAGCACGAAATCCACTAGAGAAGCTGGATGTAAAATTTGTGGAGTTGTTACTGAAGAATCTAAGCCACATATAAATCTAATTAACCCTAATGACTTCTACATACCTATCGAATACAATTCTGTTTTAGGCTTAATAACTAGTATACTAATTGTACTTCTAGCTATAGCCTTAGCATACGCTAAGATTAATTTCAATGATTAATTTTTCAAAATAAACTATTTATTACTTTATGGTGTTATGTATTTCTTGACCTTATATGGATACGATAAAGCCACCTAGACTTAAAAAAGGTGGTGTTATTAAAGTTATAGCTCCATCAAGTTATCCAGTTTACCCTTCAATGAGGCTTATGCAAGGAATAGAGTATCTGAGGAAATTGGGGTATAGAGTTGTTATTGGTGATACAATTAAGCGAGCTACTAGAAAGTGGTATTATTCTGGTCCCATAGATGTAAGGGCTAAGGATTTAAATAGTGCATTTAAAGATGATAAAGTAGATGCTATATTCTGCGCCAGAGGAGGAGTCGGGTCACTAAGAATATTAGACTTAATAGACTACGACATAATAAGAGACAATCCAAAAATATTCGTTGGATATAGTGATATAACACCGATTCAGATAGCAATATACCAAAAAACTGGATTAATAACTTTCCAAGGGTGGATGCCTAGCAGATTTGCTGCAAAACCTGAAGATTTACGGTATACAGAAAAGAGTGTAGAGTATCTATTTAGAGCTATAAGTGGAGGGGAAGAATTAGAGCTTAGAAATCCAGCCGATGCCCCTATACTTCAATATATCAATAAGGGGAGAGTCGATGGAAGAGTAATTGGTGGAAACATGTTATTATTTACTTTAATGATTGGAACAAGATATGATCCAGATACTACTGGTCATATCCTATTCTTAGAAGATATTTCTGAAGAGTCTTGGAGGATAGATAATTACTTATCAAGTATAGAGTTAAGTGGGAAGTTTAAGGATGTAGGAGGTATCATTTTTGGAGAATTCCCGGAGCCTGAGCAATATAGATATCCAGCGCCAAGCATAGCTGAAATTATAGTAGAGCATATGAAGCAATATAAATACCCAATAATATTAAACTTTGCCTGTTGTCATGGAAATTATAAGCTTCCAGTTCCAATTGGTGGAATGATACGATTAGACGCCGATGAGCTAGTGGTTACATACTTAGAGAGTATGGTTGAATAGCTAAAGTCTGTTATTTCTATCCCTACACAAAAGTTTATAGTTAGTTCTAAGCCTTAGTTATAAGTGGGCAAATTATTAATAGTACACACTAGGTCATTTAATTATCGAATTTTAGGTCTTATTATATATAGTTACTACCAAGGTTGATTAAAATGGTAAAAATTTCGAGAGAACTTTTAAAGGAGTATTTAACATTAATCGTAATTGGTATAGTAACTGGAATCGCAGTATCAATTTTCTATCTCGCATTAGAATCCTTATGGAGCTTGACGCAGTTCCTAATTTCCATTAGCAAGTATTTCACAATTGTTGTAGTAATTATAGGGATAACTCTTTCATATGTCATTGTAGAGTTTTTTGCAAGGGTTAAAAGGACGGGCTGTGGTACTCACGCTGTCCTAGAAGCCTACTTAACTCATAATGGCTTTATTCACTATAGAGATACATTCTCAAAAACGGGAGCTTCAATACTAACCATGGGTCTTGGCGGAAGTGCTGGACCAGAAGGCCCAAGTATGTTATTAGGAGGTGGATTAGCATCAATAATCGCTAGAAAATTTAATATTAGTATTCCAAAGCTACGAAGATTTTTCATTGCTGGTTCTGCGGCCGGTGTATCAGCGGTATTCAGAGCACCACTAACAGGAATCTTATTTGCATTAGAGATTCCATTTAGACGGGATATAGAGGCTGAAGCATTTATCGAAGCTGTGATATCGTCTGTTACAGCATACATGATTTTTGTATTGATTAATGGACCAGAGAGGCTTTTCCCAATTAATATTGAGTTTATTGAACTATCCCCACAAGAAATACTATATATAATTTTATTGAGTATATTTTCATCATTTGTAGCAATTTTCTTTGTTGAAAGCTATATTAGGTTAGGTAAGATTTCAAAATTTCTATATTTAAGGTTGAATCCAAATATAATCCCTATTCTCGGTGGTTTCTTAATTGGATTATTAGCATTAATAGATGTAAGAATACTTGGCTCTGGGTATGATGTTATTAGATCAATAACAAGTAACTCTTTTCATGAACCAATTTATATCATAGTAATACTACTTGTCCTAAAAATACTCGCTACATGTATAACGCTAAACTTTGGCGGTAGTGGTGGATTATTTATTCCATCTCTTGTAGTTGGCGCACTCACATCATCAATCTTTATTCAGTCTTTTCATGCTGAGCCTGCACTTGTATATATAGCCGCTGGCATGGCTGCTGTACTTTCAGCCACGTCAAAAACACCATTAACCGCTGTTGCCTTAGTTGCTGAGACATGTGGTCCAGCAACTATAATACCAACAATAATAGCTGCAGTAATAAGTTACATTTTAACTGGAAATTTATCTTTCTTCGAGCTTCAGCAGCCACATAAAATTATTGAGGAGGAACTTGCTCTTGATGAAATCTACCTTAGGATAATAGAAATGGATCCAAATATACCTAGAAAAATTAAGGTTTATCAAGTAATGACTAGAAAACCAATAACAGTTAGAGATAATGAGTCTGTAGCTGATGTTCTGAATAAAGTTAGGAATTATTCATTTAGGGTATACCCAGTAGTGGATGAGGAGAACAAGCTCATAGGATATGTTAACTTGGAGGATATATTAGGATTAGAGGAGCTTGATATCGAAGTAGGAAAGCTTATAAGAAAACCAGTAACTGTACCGCCGGATGAAAATATAAGAACAGTTATTAGATTGATGGCTGAAGAAGAAACTGACCATATATTTATAACTGATAAGGATGGAAAGTTATTGGGTATTGTAGCTGAAATGGATATAATCCGTGTTTTAATAAATGAGTTGTTTAAATTGACACGTGGAGGAATGAAAAGATAAATTATACCTATGTATTATCATGAAATTATAGGGAGGACGGCTTTAATACTTATACAGCGCCGTGTCACCACTTTGGAGGCTATTTAAAATGGAATTACGGTCACCTGATGATACATGGATACATAAATTAGCCAGAAGGATTGCTAAGGGTTTGGAGACCCTTTATCTAAAGGAACTATTTATCATTGCTATAGTAATTGGGGTTATATCTGGAGTAGCTAGTATAATATTTTATGAACTTCTAAACTTTATTATGTATATTCTGCTTAAGGTTATCGTTGGTTTTCAAGTTCCGGAGCCCGGTAGTGAGTGGGGATTATCAAATCCACCTCTTAGACCTTGGATTATTCCAATAGTTACGATGTTAGGTGGCCTTCTCTCTGGAGTATTAGTATACTCATTTGCACCTGAAGCTGAGGGGCACGGTACAGACGCGGCTATCGCCGTATTTCATAAACACGCCGGTAGAAGTAGAGCAAGGGTTCCATTAATAAAGATGATTGCCTCATCAATTACCATAGGTTCTGGAGGGAGTGCTGGTAGAGAGGGTCCCATGGCTCAAATTGGGTCTGGAGTTGGGTCTATCCTAGCTTCACTAATGAAACTCGATACCTACAAGAGGAGAATCGCCACTGCTATAGGTATTGGTGCAGGTATAGGTACAATATTCAAAGCGCCATTAGGTGGCGCAATTTTTGGGATGGAAGTGTTATATAAACGAGATTTTGAGGTTGAAGCTCTTCTACCAGCATTTATAGCATCTACAATTGGATATACTATATTTGGATTATATGATGGTTTTGATCATGTATTTAATATCCCAGAAGTAGCATTTAATCATCCTATTGAAATACCATTCTACGCATTACTTGGCGTTGTTACGGCATTAATTGGTATCCTATATGTAAAGACATTTTATGGAGTTAAAGAATTATTTGATAACATAAAGATTCCAAATCATTTTAAGCCAATGATAGGCTGTTTATTCACAGGGTTAATAGGAATATTATTTCCTCATGTACTTGAAATGGGTTATGGATGGATAACCCTATTTGCACATAATCAATTTCCAATCGCTTATCTTGGTGATAAATGGGTTTTCGGGGAGAGTTGGGAGATTATTGTAGTCGCTCTACTTATAATGGCCTTATTAAAAATACTAGCGACAGCATTAACCATAGGCTCTGGTGGTAGTGGTGGGGTATTTGCTCCGGGATTATGTATTGGAGCAATGGTTGGAGCTGCCCTAGGACTATTGTATATAAACTTATTTCCAGGCGTTATACCAGATGAAGATGTATTCTTAACTTCAGCAATAGTTATTGGAATGATGTCGTTGTTTGCCGGTGTGTCAAAAGCCCCTATTGCGGTATTAATAATGATTAGTGAAATGACTGGCAGCTATGAGCTAATTGCCCCTGCAATGTTGTCTATCGCAATATCTTATCTATTAACATGGAACCACTCAATTTATTCAGAACAAGTTTTAGATCGTGCTCACTCACCAGCACACCTAGGAGAATATCATAAAGTAGTATTAACTGAGCTTAAAGTTAAGGAAGCTATGAGGAGAAGATATCCAACGATTTCTGTTAATTCGACTGCTAGGGAAGCATTGGCAATAATAGTGAAGGAAAAAGTTAGGGAGTTAATGGTAACTGATGGGGAGAAGCTAGTAGGTACATTAAGGTATGAGGATCTAGTTAGAATTCCGAGTGAGCAACAAGAGAAAACGCCGGTATCAAAGATCATGCATTCAAGACTATTAGTTACATATCCAGATGCGTCATTATATAGTACGATTAAAGAGATGATTAGACATAAAAAGAACCTACTACCAGTTGTAGAGAGTAAGCAGAGTATGAAGTTTATAGGTGTAATTTCAAAAGAAGATATAATCAGAGCTCACGATAGGATAGTACACTTCCTACTAGAAGAGGAGTTAAGTCTAAGTTAATTTAACATAGGTATAAGATAAGCGATACAACATTAATCACTATATAATATATATAGATATGAGATATGATAGGGGTAAGTTTATCCGCACTAGCGAATTGGAAAATAACTTTTGTAGAACTTATTATAAAGGCGCGCTGGAAAGTTTAAAGTAGGCTAAGTATGTTGAGATATGGTATAAACTGTTTTACCTTTACAAAATTTTTCTTTACATAAAGATATTGATGAATTCATTTTTGGCCTTAACATCTTCTATTTTTTTATTTTTATACTTCTCAGTAGTTATTGGTGGAATTTATGTCATCTATGTATATCGATCGAGTAATTGATCATTATAAGAATCCTAGAAATAAAAAAGTGTTGAAGATCTATACAGCAGAATTTGAGGATGAAAATATTTTATGTGGTGATAGAATAAAGTTTCAAGTATTGATAGAACATAATAAAATTGTCGATATCGGCTTTACTGGTAGTGGATGTATACTATCTATTGCCTCAGCATCTATCCTATCTGAATACGCTAGAGGTAAAAGTATACATGAAATTCTCAGTTTGAGTGACGATAGATTTATCAATATAATTGGAGTTAAACCTGGCAAATCTCGAATCAACTGTCTTTTACTTCCTCTAAGAGTTCTTAAGAAAGCTATTAAACAACTTGCTTAACCTCAGCTGCATGCTGGATATTTATCCTACTAATACCTTCCTCTTTAGTAACTTCTATACGTGTTTTAAAGATTTCCTCCTCCCATAAACCTTCAGCATGAGAAATTATAATCATCTGTTCATACTTCCCTTCTCTAAGAAGATTATATAGTGCCCAAGCTACCCTCCTCCTATTCTCAGCATCTAAAGGTCCAAAGCCCTCATCAACTATAAAGAATCTCGGTCTTCTACCTTTATAATATAAACCACTTATTAAGTCATTAAGTGCTAGTCTAATAGCAAATCCTAAGAGAACTCTCTCACCATTGCTGAGTGTCATGGGATGGGCTTCTATTCCATCACGGTAAGTTTTCATGGTTACTGTGGGTTTACCTCCCCTAACATCAATTGTAAGGTTCATGGTAATCGGGAGACCAAATACTTCAATGTAATGTATTGTAAGCTGGTTAATTATCTCTAAATACTTCCTTAATAAAAATAGTGGTAATCCTCTCCACGAAAATGTCTCCTTTAAGACTGTATATGCCTCTTTCTCAACTTCTAACCCATTAAGCTTTTCCTTAGCTTTCTCTAACCTACCTCTCTTAACATGAATCTCCTCTAACCTTTTTTCTAAAGCTTCTAATTCACCATATAACCTTTCAATTCGGTTATTAATCTCCTCTAACTTCTTAACTTTAGTTTCAAGAGTAGATTTAATTTTACTTAATTCCTTCTGCTTAGCTTGGTACTCTATATACTTATCTTCATATTTCGAAACCTTACTCTCTAGTTCCCTAATTTCACTTATAATCTCCTTCTTCCTATTATATATCTCCCTATATCTTTCAAGTTCTTTCCTTAACCCTAAAATTTCCTTAAGACCAGCTTCTCCAAGTTGAATAGTTAGATTAATTTCTACTTCTAAACTTGATATTTTTTCATTAATTTCCTCTATATTCTCCTCTAATCGCCTAATTCCAGCACTAACATCTTCAAGAATTCCAATCGCTTCTAGCATACCATATATCCGCTTAATTTCACCCTCTAGACTACCCTTCTTTTCACTCAACTCTCCAAAATACGTCTCATACTTGCTTAGTTTAGTAGTTATACTTGCTAAGTTACTTCTTAACCTACCAATTATATCCTCAAATTCACGTATCCTAGCTTGCCTATGTTCTTCAGTGAGCGGTGCTCCACAGAGTGGACATGTCGCTAATGCCGCTTTAAGCTTATCAATTCTCTCTAGATACGACTTAATCTCGAGATTAAGCCTAGTTTTTTCTGAAGAAAGTCTATCAATAATTTCTCTATACTTATCTATTTCTTTGGATACGTCATTTAGTTCTATTTTCAATCTATGTAACTGCTGAGAGTATCTCCTAGCCATATCTACCTTCTCAGTCTCCTTACGTAATTCCTCTTTAAGCATCCATAGATCGCGTAGCTTATCGATATTAATAGCTAAAGCTAGAATATACTCCTCTTGTATTCCCTTAGAAGCTAATAACGATACTATCCTAGCCTCCTCACCAGCTAAACTCTCAAGCCTCCTACTTTTTTCATTTAGCTCCGTTATTAGTGTTTCATAACCACCTATAATCCTATTTAGTCTTTTAACCTCCATATCCAAGCTATTATACCTATTCTCATACTCTTGGATTTCTCGATTAATTTCCTCTCTGGCATTATATAACTCGTTTATTTCACTTTTAATTTCCTTTATTCTTCTCTTAATCTCTCCTTCTCTCTTAATCTCCTCTTCAAGAATACTAGTTTCTCCTTTAACTTCCCTAATTTGAGCCTCCAAATCCTTTATCTTTTCATATACAGATTTCTCGATATTCTCCATATCAAGCTTAAGTATACCTAGTAGGATCTTACCTCTATCAGCATCACTTGCGTCAATAAATCTCTCAACCTCACCCTGCCTAATAATGATAGAATTAAGTAGATCACTATGGTCCATACCAATAATCTCCATAATAGCATCATTTACCTTACTAACATCTACTGCATAGGTCTTGTATAACCCATTATCCCACTTATAGAGATATGCCTCTGTAGGTCTATCCCTATAAATTCTCCTAACAACTTTATACCTAACATTATCAACCTCAAATTCAAGAGTTATTTCTCCATAACCTGTTCTACCACAAAAGTTCTTATATAATCTTGGACTTCCATAAGCTGCTCCAAATAACGCTGCAGTAATACTATCAACGAATAGTGTTGTTTTTCCAGCACCATTATCTCCATATACTGCTACTGGATAGCTAAATGAGTTGAAGTCTAATTCAGCTTCTCTATAGGATGCAATATTTCTAACAGTTAACTTAATTAGCTTCATATATTGAGAAACCTCCTCCCAACCTCAATTGCCTTATCTAAAACCTCTTTCCTCCTACCTCTAAACCTATTCTTAATATAATCTTCAAATGCTTTTGCTAAATCAATCTCTTTATAATCAACTTTTTCTTTTACAACTTTAGTTAAATACCGTGTCTCTATTTTATAAGCAGCTACACCTAACTTATTAAATAGCATGTTATCTAATCTATGAATCTCTAAGTATAGCCTATTAATCACGTCTGTTTCTCCACTTAACTTAATCCTAAGCATTGCTCCCTTAACATCTTCACTTGATATGACATTAATAATTTGGTTGAGTGGGCTCGATAGAGGGGAAACTGAGATATCTAATGTAATCATTTTCCTCGATGCTAATGGTATCTTCTTAACTTCCAATTTATCCCTAAGGGTAATGAGATAGAATAATTTATCGATGTTTTCCTCTGAAAAATCTATTCTCTCGATACTTCCCGAGTAATAAATATTCTGAGAGATTTTCTGTGGGACATGGATATGTCCTAGAGCTATGTAGTCAAATTGCTCCGGATGTAAAGTGTTAATATGTATTGGTGGGTCGTCATAAGCAACATAACTAATTTTAGGGCCTAAATTTGCACCACTAACAGTTAGGTGACCAACAAGTATCTTATAATCAACTCCATTTAACTTGCTAAGTTGTCTAGTAACAATTTTCTCTATAACACTCTGATACTCCTTTACATATCTATCTCCAGTATGAGCTTTAACAAACTTTCCACTTAAATATGGTATTAAAACAAATCCTATCTTGGCATCACCAACACTAATGACTAACGGCTTGTCACTTATCTTATCCTGATAATGGATGTACTCTCCTCCTCTCGATTTATAGATGCTTAAATAACCCTCCTCACCCCTAATTTTCCTCTTATCATGATTTCCAGCTATAGCGACGACATGTACCCCATTCTCCTCAAGATATTTTAAAAGTTCATCAAGTTTTAGGAAGTCTTGTGGAGATGGATTTGGAGAGTGAAATATATCACCCGATATAATAACTATATCTACATTTTCATTAACTGCAAACTTAAATACTCTATCAATAGCCGAGAAAATGTCATTTCTACGTAAATTCCTTATGTCTCTCCCCCTCATCCCAGCTACAGGTACACCAATATGAAAATCTGATGTATGAATTACCTTAATCATATGGCTAAACCTCCTTCAAATCATCAATTAACTCATCGATGTCGATCTTTTTTCTCGACTTAAGTAGATTCTCAACTATCTTATAGTCGATAATCTCAACTACAACCGGGAATTTAATTGCATCACCATATATTAGAGCCGTTCTCCTCCTTAACTTAGGAACAATCTTTGAGTATAGTTGTGGATTTGGACTACCAATAACTGAGATATCTACATCTCTCTGGTCGGTTAGAGTAAATATGAAATTTGTCCATAGCATACTTATAACATCTCTATCCAGTTCACCAGGTTTTTGGTCAATAACGCAAAGTGTAACACCCATCTTCCTCATTTCTCTAGCAACATTTCCAAACGGACTTTGATAATAAACATCCTTACCTAAAAACTTATGTGCCTCTTCCAAGAAAATTACGATCTTAGTCTTTGGCTCCCCAATACTATAAATTTTTGATCTCAACCTACGGGCTATTAGATTAGCAATAATCATATAAAGTGGGGTTTCCCTTTCATATTCACCCATACTAATAATTACACTTACACCTTCCCTACTAACTAGATAATCAACAATTTCAGAAATCGGACTTTCAACCTCCTCTAATGTAAATGGATACCTAAGTAATGTGTATAACTTTGGTATTTGACTCCGATAACTTATCTCCGTTCCCGTACCCCACTTATCCTTAATCTCCCCAATTATGTATTCTTTCAAACCTTCTAAGTCTCTAACTCCACTTCGACTTCTAATCTCATCTAAAATCTCCAATCCTCTACTACTTTTAGCTAATTTTTCTTGTAACTCTTTTGTTGCTAAGAGTCCTATTATCCAATACTCCTTTAGCCTAAACTTGTCCCTAATTAACTTTATGAAGTCGTAGATTCTAGATTTAAATGCATCTGTCACTCCAAATACATCTGATAACATATAGATATCAGTTTCATCTAGGTCTAGATAATTGATTTTCAGTGGTCTAATACCCTCATACTTTTCATATAGGTCTTTAGATGGGCTATAAATAACAAACTTGTCTTTTGCTAATTGTCCAACTCCATCAGCAATCTTATTACCCAAGTTATCCTTTAGATAAACACCATACTCGCTATGCATATCAAAAATTAACAGCCTAATTGGCTTCCCTTCTACATACCCCTTTGAGGCAAGATAATCATCATATAACATGAAGTATGATGCTAAAATATTTCCAAGAAATGTCTTTCCAGTTCCAGACTTACCAAATATTCCAAAACTAAGCTCTACTAACCTAGATATGTTAATGGGAATCTTTATATCTACCCTCTTCGGTGTTTTTGGAACTCCAATATCCCAATGAGTCGTGTTATTAGCTTTATCAAAAAATTTGTATAACAAATCTTGGTAGTTATCTGGAATTATTGATGAGTATCCTGGGAATGTTTCACTTTCATAAGCTTCATTGCCATACGTCTCAGCAATCAGTATTGCTTCAAGCCACCCATAACTATATTTTCCTCTTAACTCGCTAATTATAGCCTTATAATACTCGTCTCTAATACCAGATAATGCTGTTATTGGTGCACTATCACCTTTTACACCAACATCACTAACTAAAGCTAGATACTCTTTTTGATTACCCCTAATTGTAATTAGGCCACCTACAGGGTAGTCCTCTATATCCTCAGAACTTTCTAGAATTATCTTTACACCATCCTTTAGGCTCCCAGAAACTACTTTACCTAAGGGCAATTATATCCACCCCATAAACTCAGAAACTACTTTAATATATCTTAGTGGATCAATATTCTCAATTGAGGAAAGGATGCGAGCAAGCTCCCTCACGAAATCTACACTATCAACCTTAGAAATTATTTCATAATATCTATTAATGAAGTATTTAAGATCCTCGGGAGTAGCGCCGGCTTTAATATAACTTCTAATAAAAGATAAATCTAATTTTCCCTTTGGCTTGAGAAAGTTCTCTATAGCATCATCTGGAATCTTAAAAGCTAATGCATGTAACAGTGGTGTACCTCCCTTCATGTGTATAATGGAGCCATTTTCAAATCTACTTGTATAGACAGCTCTTGTAAGTAAAACATGAAACTTATATATATCTGGTATGTTTTTCCTAATTACCTCCATATCTAGCTTTAATGCCCTAAAAGACCTCTGAGCCCTATATGACGTACTTAAGGCTATACACAGTGCATATCCCCAATCGGTTTCCACAGCTAGTATCTCTCCAACTCTAATCCACTGTAAAAACTCCGGATAGATGAAAATATCTACATAGTCACTATCTATTGAAAACACTTCACCAATCGGCTCGGTATTTTTAATGTTAGACCAGATGTCTATGCTAGAGGCCATCTTTTACTCATCTCCTTACTCGATACATATAACTCATTCCTTATACCCAAAACTTCACTAAAAACCTCAACAATAGCGTCTCTAACTTCACTTGTTAAAACAGCATTTTCATGACTTGCCTGTAGCGGATATGGATATCCATCACCAATTATGCTCTCTAGCAGTACAACTCGATGTATATCCTCAATCACATCTTTACCTAATTTAAGAGTTTTTGCTGGAAATTCGACTCTCAAAGTATTATAATCGCCTACTTTTACATAGATAGCATTTAACTCTAATCCTGTTTTCATATGTGCATATGAATATACGTTAAATATAGGTGAACGGTCACCACAACCTAAAATCTTATTTAAAATCATTTTATCTGGAATTTGAGAATTCTTAAATTCATCATCACTTACAACACCCATATCCCTCATGCCCCTAACTATATCAATCGATCTAGTGTAATAAATCCCTAGAGGGATAATGTTATTATCAATCAAAAAATTTACATAATCAGCAATTACATGTGCATACTCTTCTCTATCGGTATTACTCCAGCTAATTGTATAGCCTATGCTTAAGGATTCATCAAGCATTACAAAATTAAGCTCACCATTAAGAAGCTTAACTAAATTCCTTAAAACCTTAGCTTCATTTTGTTTCATCCAAATTCTCTCTCTCATATCTCCATAAGATACCTTAATATCAGCAAATACCTCACTATCCTCACCACCAACCTCATTATTATAATCAACATACCAAATACCAACATTATGAACTATAAATGGAATATATCCATGTGCACCAGGAGAATGATAACTACTATCTATAGATGCAATAGCATACTTACTATCAGATAACTCCTTAAATGCTTGCTGCCTATTCGGCAACCTATTGTAAATACTGTATCCCCTAATAACTTCAATAGGATAAAGAGCTGTAGCATCTTTAGATCTTAACCTTTCCTTAACAGGGCTTAAAGCCACAAATTTCCTCACTATATCATCAATTGTAGTAGGTGGAAACACCGCATTAATATTCCTAGCAATATTCCTAATAGCACTCATAACTTTCAAAACCTTAGATGTATTATACTTCCATTTCATGAAAAACACCAAATATAAATCTATCTAAAAATTAAATCAACTAAAAATTTTCTTAATTTTTCCCTTACTACAATTTCTTAATTACTTTAAAATTTAGGTCAAAGGTTAAGAGAGTCAATTAGAGAGAAGCTATATGATATTATATACATATAATATTATATACAAGGTATATTATACTATAGACATCTCTATATATAGCATAAACAAACTATATTTAACTAATCTATTAAATCCTCGCTGTATAATAAATATTTCATGAAAAGAGAATTGGATATTTCTACAATGATATATGTTCCTAATAGAAAAGTTTACGGTTTTATCATACTAATGAAAAATTACCCTGGTGTTCTCGCAGAGGTTAGTAAGGTTCTCTATGAATACAATGTCAATATCCTTAAGCTGTTTGCAACCTCAAATCCCGAAGTAGCAGATGGAATCTTCTTTTGTGATCTAACAGAGAGTAATGTAGATTTAGATGAATTAAAATCATCGTTGGAGAGTTTAGACGAAGTTATTGAAGTTAAGATTATTAAACCCATTATACCAGGGTTAGTTATAGATAACCTACACTTTCCACTACTACTTTACAAAATAAGATGTGTTATTCTAATTGAGGATATTCTCAGAGAAATGGTTAAGGGTATGAGAAGTGAATGGGGTAGTGCAGCGGAGGCTTTTCTATATTATCTTGGTGTAAGAATTGGAAGAACATTTTATAAAGCTCATATGAAGAATCTGGATTTCTGTATAGCTGCACTTAAAAGTACAGGTATAGGAGATTTTAAGATTAATATTGATTATGAGAAAGGTATGGGTGAAGTTACAGTTAAGGACTCAATTGAGTGTAGTATTGGTATAAAGTCAGATAAGCCCTTTAGCCACTTAATTAGAGGTGTAATTGCTGGAATTGCTATGGAGGTTATAGGAGCTGAAGTTGAGGTCATAGAAACTAGGTGTGTAGCTAAAGGAGACGAATACTGCGTATTTCAGATAAAGAAGAAGTAATGTAAGCATGTAGAAATGTCTTTATATAGCGTAAATCTTTACCTCCCTTTTATACGCATATGAAACTACAAATTTAACTACTGACTTTACTCTCGGATTTACATTTTTATCAAATAAGATTTGGATAGAGAAATTATCATGCCTTATTGAGACTTTAGCTGATGGACTAAGCCACTTTATAAACTCAGCTATATCTTTAGCGTCAACTTCTGGTAGTTTATTTATATTTCCACACGGACCAAAGTTGCACATATAGCAATGTAGACCATGGATGTACACATTTGCTGCACATGCCGAGGGATAAATCTTAAATCCATATTCACGTGCTAACTTAACTAACTTCTTCTTTAAATCTGAACCTTTAATAGAAATTTGTTTATTTCCAGTTAAGGGCTTACGTCCTAATCTCCTGATAATCTCTTTATAGGTATCAGGAAATACACGTAGTTTCTCTAAAATACTTCTTGTTACTCTTAATGTTCCAAAAACCACCGATTCTACTCCAGCATTAAATGCCAACTTAAGTATATCATTAATTTCTCGGTCTGTGATGCCTGGAATAATTGGTCTGATAAATAGTGTAGGTTTAAAGCCAGCTTTAACTAAGCTTTCTAAAAACTTAATCCTTTCCTCTACTGGTGGAGCTAATGGCTCCAATCTTGATGCACTTTTAAATGCAACAATTGTACATAGAATACTTAATTTAGAGTCTGCCTTGTATAAATCTAGAACCTCCCTACTCGATAATATCATTTTAGTTGATATCTGTATAGGATTCTCAAGGTAACTACGAATTAATTTGACTAACTTAATTACATACCCTTTTGTTTCATTTAAAAATGGCTCAGTAACCGATCCTAATGCTAGAAATGTACCATCTTTACCAAGAAGAATATTCTTATTAGTAGCGATTGCATAAATTAAGGACTCTGGATTTAATGGGTAAGTTGACGCTTTATGAGTAAAACCCATATCGTAAATATAGCAGTATAAACATGATAATGGGCATCCCACGCCTGTATGGACAGTTAAGCCGCATGGTCTAGGCCTTCTATGTGAATGATGGTCTCTTTTTGCAGCAGTAATATTAACATTTAACTCTCTAGCTATCCTATCCAGAACTTCCCTCCTATATTCAGAGTACCAGCCTATTAAATCCATAATCTAACAATAGATATTTATCTTAAAATAACTAATTTTATTAAAATAGTGATATAGAATGAGTGAAGAGAGTATAAAATGTCCTGCATGTGGTGCTGATAATCCATCAAATGCAAAATTCTGTATGAATTGTGGCGCTAATCTTCAACCTGGAACTGTCTCGATTAAACTTATAAAAATCGATGAACCTCAACGTATTTCGTTTAAATTAGTATTTCTGGTGATGGCGGTTATATTATTGCTAGATGCCATACTAAATAGATATGTATTCATTATAATAACACAGTTCCTACCATTAGGTGTACCATACTTTATAGCAATTATATTAACGGCAGTTTCACTATATATCATAACAAAGAAATCTGTTATAACATTTAAGGAGTCGATATTGTTATTATTAGCCGTCGTTCTAGGTTTAATATCAACAGCAATTTTATACATACTTAGCTTAACAGCTGGAGTAAGAACATATTCACCACTATGGATCGTATATTTGATAATATTGCCGGCAGTATGGAAGTTAGTTAAAAAATAATTTTAGGTTTATATAAAACCTAATAACGCCTTAGCTTTTGGTGACATTCTATCGGGAGTCCATGGTGGATCCCATACAAATTCTACAGTAACATTATTGACACCTTTGATCTCCTTTACAGCAGCTTTAACCCATTGCTCTAAAACCATATACATAGGGCAGCTGGGAACAGTTAATGTCATTTTAATATGAACGTCTCCATCTTTAATCTTAATATCATAAATTAATCCTAAATCAACTATGTTAACAGGGATCTCGGGATCGTAAATCTTAGATAGTGCTTTTAAAACTTCCTCTTTTGTAACCAAGTTAAACACCAATCTCAAGAATAACTATCGCTTAATATAAAGCTAGATATTAGAAGCAAAAAGATATAGAAAATAAGAATCGACTTAGGACTAAGTAATTTACAAGTATTTTAGTTCCCAAGTTATCTTTATTTCTCTTCTCTCAAGTTCTTCAAAGAATTCGTCTGGATCATATGCTAGCTCTGGTGGTAATACGCCTGGCCCAGATACCCTACCCTTAGCTATAAACTGTGTACCTATTGATAGAGGTATTCCAATTGGTTTAAAGTATGCTCTTTCACCACCCCATTCCTCTGGCTTTGGATGCCAGTTCTTAAGTCTAACCATTGCTTTCTTACCATTTTTCTCTCCATAAACATCTACTACCAATCCATACGCCCAAACCTTAGTCTTCTTAGCATATGGGCTTTGAAGGAGGAATTTATACATGAAGCTCATCGGCTTTATTGAAACTCCGTCAAAATCTACAGGCTTATTCTCATAGAAGCCATAATATAGTAGTGTTTTCAGTAAATCCATAGTTTCATCTGGCCATGTACCTCTAACAACTACCCTCTTAATATCTGGAACTAGCATCGGCAATGTTCTAGTCTCACTATGTGGAACAATAACCGTTAACCTCTTACCAATCCACTCGTGGAACTCGACCTCCTTATTTCCAACGAATGGAGGCATTTGCTTAAACTCACCATTTTCATAAATTACCCTATCTTCAAGCTCTGGCTCAAACTCCCATATCGTCGTATATAGCAGTCCAGGAGATGGAGCTGTACATCTAAATGCAGCCCAGAAAATCTCAATTTCCTCAACTTTATCCAGGAGCTGTACACCCTTCTTAGCCATCAAATTAGTTGTACCTGGAGTAGCACCAATTCCGGGAACAAATGTTATACCTTTCTCCTTAGCTTTAGGACTTAAACTTAACTGATATTCACTAGCAGCAACATCAACACCATGAACACCAAGTCTAACGGCCCACTTAGTAACAACATCATCATATTTAAAAGGTAAAGCATTAGTAACAATATCATAATTCTTTAAAGCATTCTTTAATTCATCCTCATTATTAACATCAATCTTCATAATCTCAACTCTTCTATCCTTAACTTCCCTCTTAAAAGCCTTAGCTTTCTTAATATTAAAATCGGCAATCATAATCTCGCTAAAATCACTGTACTCAACTAGATCCCTAGAAGCTTCAATACCAACAGCTCCAACACCACCAAGAACAATAACCTTATCAATTTTCTTCATGGATAATTCACCGAAAAAGGTGTGGATAAAACCCCTTATTATATCTTCCATATACTTCCAAAGACCAGTATATATCCAGAAGCTACTATACAAAATTAAATTATACTTAAGTTTTCCATAAAACTAAAAATTACTTTTTCAAAAAATCTCCTTAGGACCTGTACGCTTAATTTTTGATACTATATCACACAATCATTTGTTAATCTTTTCTTTATCTTATCCTAGATCTACAAGTTTGTAAGTATCTCTCCTTTTGCTAGTAGTTTTTCAATATTCTCCTTGATCTTATCTTCTGGATAGATGTATGGTTTTAACTGGTTATCTAAGTAGGCTTCATAGGCCTTCATATCGAAGAATCCATGTCCACTTAATCCTATTAAGATCGTAATTTCCCTATTTTCCTTCTTTGCGTTTACCGCTAAGTCTAAAGCTGCTTTAACTGCATGAGCTGATTCTGGTGCTGGGAGTATTCCCTCACACTGGAAAAATAAATGTGCAGCTTTAAATACTTCAACTTGATTATAAGCTATAGCATCTACTAGCTTATGCTTTACTAATAGGCATAGGGTAGGCGCATCCCCATGATACCTTAATCCACCAGCATGAATTGGTGGTGGAATAAAGTTATGTCCTAATGTATACATTTTTAACATTGGTGTTAGCTTGGCTGTATCACCATAATCATACGCATAGATCCCCTTTGTTAATGTTGGTGATGCCGTTGGCTCAACAGCTAAAAATTTAACATTCTTCTCAGCTTTACCATGAACCTTATCATAATAGAATGGCCAGAATAACCCACTAAAGTTACTCCCTCCACCTACACACCCAACGACATAATCAGGATAATCATCTATAATTTCAAACTGCTTCCTAGCTTCTAAACCAACAACAGTTTGATGTATCAATACATGATTTAATACACTACCAAGAGAGTACTTTGTAGACTCAGAATTTACAGCATCATAAATTGCTTCGCTAATAGCTATACCTAAACTACCAGGATTCTGAGGATCTTCCTCTAAAATCTTTCTTCCAATCGGCGTCCTATTACTTGGGCTAGGAATAACCTCTGCATCCCAAAGTTGCATTAAGACTTTTCTAAATGGTTTCTGCATATAACTAACTTTAACCATGTAAACCGTAGCTCTCAAACCAAAAATATACGTCGCAAATGCTAATGCAGAACCCCATTGACCAGCTCCAGTTTCAGTAGTTAATCTCTCAACACCCTCCTTGAGATTATAATATGCTTGAGCTACAGCAGTATTAGGCTTATGACTACCAGGTGGACTAACACCCTCATACTTATAATATACCTTAGCTGGAGTTCCTAACTTCTCTTCTAATCTTTTAGCTCTAATAAGTGGAGTAGGTCTCCAAATCATATATGCTTCTCTAACCTCCTC
This sequence comes from uncultured Nitrososphaeria archaeon, assembly GCA_964437705.1. Classification (GTDB taxonomy): domain Archaea; phylum Thermoproteota; class Nitrososphaeria; order Geothermarchaeales; family JDFR-13; genus CAYTHX01. Next base: position 19,657 of record CAYTHX010000014.1, on the reverse strand, counting down.
AGGTATAGCTATAAAACGGTCACTTGATATCTCCTGACGAATTAGCTCCTTTGGAAATATAGCCTCTAGCCTCTTAGGATTTACAGCCTCCTTAGTATTAGGGTCTATAATTGGTGGTAAAGGCTCAGGTAAATCTGGAACAATATTATACCAGTATTTCGGTATATCATCCTTCTCTAACAAAACATCATTTTTGTTCCTCATTACTTAAAAATACGTATAATCGTACGTTTATAAACTTTATTGTACAAAAATGTACATTCAATTACTTACGCACCTCCCTGTATTACGTGACTAGTATATCTAGTATATGATAAATATACTTATATTGTACATCGAAAAATTATTCTAGTTTTTACACTATTATGTAATTTGATGTGGAGTTATATTGAAGAGAAGTTTAGGGATAAGCCTTCACAGAGAAATGTTGTAAATATCTTAGTAAGACATGGAATTGCTGTTAGAAATGGTAAGCTATACCTAGGGGATATAAAGATCTCTTATTCAGCTATTGCTAAAGTCGCTAATGTAGATAGGAGGGTAGTTTTAGCAACTATATCAACAATTATGGATGACCCAAAGCTAAATATCTTCTTCCAGAACCTATTACCAGCAGGACCATTCCTAAGAAATGTTGCTGAATACCTAGGATATACATGTTTAACAATCATACCTAAGGAGGATAGACCTGGAATTCTCGCTGCAGTATCGGGAATAATAGCCCGCTATAATACTAATATTATCCAGGTTATTGCTGAAGATCCTCATTTATACCCCATACAGAAATTACATATTATAGTGGAGGGTGAATTACCTGGAGAGGCTATCAACGAGATTAAAAGGCTAAGTTTTATCCGTAGTATTCAAATAAGTTAATTAAAAAATTTTCACTTATCAATTAGGATTCCAATAATTAAAGTGGCACTATGTTACCAGAGGATACTAAAAGAAAGCTTACAGAAATCATAACTAGCGGTATAAAAAGTAATCATAGAAGACTAATTATATTGGAGAATGATGCTGTAAGATATTTACTTGATATTATGAAGTTATATAATGAACTTAGAAAAGACCAGTATTCAGTACTATTTTCTGGAAAGGAAGATAGAGAGGAAGCTAAGTGGATTACGCCATACGTTAATTTTATCAAAGAGCATGAAGACAAAATTAGGTGGGGATATGTTTCTCTTAAGAGCTTAGAGAGGGTAATGGGTACAACTTGGGATGTCTTGGTTGTAGATTTTATGAGGGATATACGTCCTAACGATTTAGGAAGGCTTATTGAGGTTGTAAAGGGTGGAGGCTTAATTATATTTCTAGCTCCAAAAAGAGAAATTTGGAAAAACCAGATTGTTAGGTTTCACTTAGATATGATTACTTCTCCCTATACAATTGAGGATTTAAAACCAATATTCCTAAAATACCTCGTGTCTACGATGGAAAGTTCACCAGGAATATGGTTTATATCTCCGGACGGGAAGATAAGTGGTATTCCAACTAGTGATATTAAGCCGCCAATAAGAGAGAAGGTAATTCCCGAGAATACGAAATTCCCGAGGTTAATCTATGAAATGGCATTAACACAAGATCAAATTGATGTCATTAGAGCTATTGAGGAGCGTGTTAAGGGTGGATATGTTGTAATAACTGCAAATAGGGGTAGAGGTAAATCTGTAGCTATAGGTCTTTCACTAGCAGGTCTTATATCATTAGGTGGAGAGCGTAAAATTATTTTAACAGCTCCTGAATTCGAGAATGTAAAAGAGCTAATCAACTTCTTTATTCTCTCTTTAACAAGGCTAAATATCAAGCCTAAGTATAGCAGGGATAAGCGGCATATCAGGGTTAATGAATGTGAAATTCAGTACCTATATCCTTATCAAGCTTGGAAAGCTGAGGCTGATGTTATAGTTGTTGATGAGGCTGCCGGAGTTCCCGTATATTTATTAGAGAGAATGCTAGGTAGATTTAAGCTCCATATATTCTCATCTACACTTCACGGTTATGAAGGTGCTGGAAGAGGTTTCCAAGTCAGATTTTTACCGCTTGTAAGAAGAGAAGCTAAAGGTCTGCTTAGCGAAGTTAGGATGGAGGAGCCAATTAGATACGCATCTAATGACCCAATTGAAAACTGGCTATACGATGCTTTACTACTCGATTCAGACCCAGTAGAACTCTCAAAAGAAGAAATTAAACTTTTTGATAAGAGAAAATTGAAATACATAGATATTGATCTTGAAGATTGGCTTTTAAATAGAAAGGATAAACTAAAGGAGTATATTGGTATCTATGTTTATGCACATTACAGAAACAGGCCAAATGATATAATGATTCTATGTGACGCTCCACACCATAGCGCTGCAGCTATATTATATGAGGGTAAAGTTGTAAATAGCCTACACTTATGTAGAGAGGGGATGATGACTAGAGAAGATATAGAGGCTACACTAGCTGGTGAACCACCATCTGGACACTTAATTCCAACAGTAATCCTACGTTACTATCCAACATATAGGAATGTATCAAACTATAGAGGCATTAGGATAGTTAGAATAGCTACACACCCAGACTTAATGAATAGAGGAATAGGATCAAGAGCACTAAAGTTCATAATTGATAGAGCTAAAGAGCTTGGTATGGATTGGGTTGGAGCAAGCTTTGGTGTAACAGAAGAACTCTTAAGTTTCTGGGGAAATAATAGCTTCTTTCCAGTACACATCTCTCCAAATAAAAACCCAGTTTCAGGTGAGTATAGCATTGTAGTAATTAGACCACTAACTAGAAGAGCAACAGACCTATTTAGACAAGTCAGGTTCGAGTTTAAAAGATATCTCTTAGATAGCTTAATTGATCCACACTTCACCTTAGATCCAAAAGTAGCATACAAACTGTTATCAATTGATCCATGGACAATAAATGCAAAACCAAAACTTACAAATACACAGAAGGCGAAGCTTAAGGAATACGTAATAGGAGCTGTAAATTATGCTGGAGCATATGACGCGATAATTCCAGTAGTGAAATGTCACTTTATGAGAAGTCCAAATAAAAGAGCAGATATACCAAGAAAATATGAGTATATGATGATCGCAAAAGCTCTACAAGCTAGATCATGGGATACAGTTGCTGAAATGGCAAATATGGAAAGAGAAGATGCAATGGAGAAATTCAGAGAAATAATCGGAAGATTACGACTACGCTATGTCAAAGAGTAATTACTTTCCTTACTACAATTTTAAAATTAGTCATTTTCTTTAGATCCCCTTAATTTCTAAGAAGTACTCCTAGGAAAATAGTAATTTTATATATAATTTTATATATAAAATTACTGGTGGGCTACTTGGGAAAAGTTATTATGGTATCTGATGAAGTTTATGAGAGATTGAAAAGAATGAAGAAACCTGGTGAATCTTTCTCTGACGTTATAAATAGATTACTGAGTTATAAACCTAAGTTAAGTGAAATTGCTGGTAGCGGTACTATCAGTTTAAGGGATTGGGAGAAAGTTAAGGAAATATTTAGAGAAAGAGATAAACTAGATGAAATTAGAAGAAAGTATCTACTAGGGTTGATCGAAAAATGAGGTATCTAGCAGATACAACATATTTAATTGATCTAGTAGCTGGTGAGGAAAGAGCTGTTAGGCTGGCTCGTGAGTTAGACGCTGTAGATGAGACTGTTGCTATTTCCGTTATTACAGTTGAAGAGTATTTACGGGGAATCTACTATCTCTATTGGGATAATAAATCTAAGTTAAAAAGAAAATTAATGGATGCAAAGAGAGATTTAAGTGCATTTGAAATTTTACCTATAACATATGATATCGCTGCTAAAGCCGCTGAGATAGAAGTAGACCTTATGAAGAAGGGAGAAGCTATAAGCTTAGCTGACTTAATTATAGCGGCTACAGCTATACACCACAATTTAATATTGATAACAAGGAATATCAAGCACTTTGAAAGAGTGAAAAATTTGAGAATACGGTCTTATTAAGTTATATACTACCACTGATAAACGTAAACACAGTATCTCTATGATTACCTGTCATGTGGTGCTTTAAGTGATAGAAATAGGTTTATTACTACAAATGGTTCTTTCGTTGTTTATAATTCTCGATCCACCTGGTATAATTCCAGTTGTAATTAGGTTGTTTGAAGGGTTAAATAGGAAAGAGCAGCTTAAAATTTCACTTTATGTAACAGTCTTTGTAGCTATATTACTGTTATTATTTACTATTCTAGGTGAGGCTATACTAAGGTATTTCGGAATAAGTTTTGCAGCATTAAAGATAGCTGGTGGTATTCTAATTGGTTTAGTTGGTTTTGAAATGACTAGAGCGGGAGAAAAGCCAAAGCATAGGAAAGAAGAATTGGTGGGATTCGAAGAAGCATTAAGTAATATGCTTGTTCCAGTAGGTTCTCCGCTTCTTGTAGGTCCAGGAGCGATTTCTCTCTCAATAATCAATGGTGCAGTTTATGGTTATCCAATAAGTATATTAGGAGCAATAATAGCAGCAATACTAGTATTTCCATTCATCTACTTCAGCACATTAATTGGAAAGATAATCGGTGAAAGAGGAGTAAGAATACTAACAAGAATACTTGGTTTCTTCATACTTGCTATAGGTATCCAATATATTCTCGACGGAGTAGTTATCTTTAAATCCTCAATTTAAATCGAGTACCCTTTTATATCTACCTTATTAAATATAACCTAAATTTCTATTTATTGACTGTTTATGTGGAGAAAGCTTAGGTTTAGGGACGAATACATTCCACTAATACTTACAGGGAGAAAGAGGTCAACGATCAGGCTTGAGAAGAAGTATGATGTTGGCGATACTGTCTATCTTGTATCACAAACTACAGGCAGAATTTTTGGAAAAGCAAAGATCACCAATATAATTGAAAAGAGGTTGGATGAGTTAAGTGATGAGGATGCATGGAGAGATGGTTTTAAGGATAAATATACGCTAATTGAAGCGTTAAAATCAATATATGGAAATCTGCCAGATGATACAAAGGTGTATATTATAGAGTTTAGGTTAAAGAAATAAGTTTTTGGTTAAAATTTCCTTTTAGCATTACCAAATAATTATGTAATGGAGATTTCTAGTGTTAATAATGGTAATCAGTATACTTCTTATTGGGGTGATTTTAACTTGTATAAAGTTCTATTAGTGGGATTAGGCATTCTAGGTTTGTCTATATTGAGAGAGCTAGCTAAATTTGAGGATATCATGGTTTATGCTGGAGATATTGACGTGGAGAGATGTAAGGAAGCAGTTGACTTAATAATTAATGGAACAGTACTTTCCGGGTATAAGCCTCATATTGAGTTTATAAAAGTAGATTTAACTGACGTAGATTCTACTAAGAAATTGATTAAGAATGTATCGCCAGATGTAATATGTAATGCTACTACACTAATTTCATGGTGGTATCCACATATACTTCCAGATGAATTCGCTGTTAAAGTTGCTAGATGTGGGGTTGGACCGTGGACGCCTTGTCACTTAGCTTTAACATATAACCTAATGAGAGCTGTTAAAGAAAGTGGTGTTGATACTAGGGTTGTTAATACAAGCTATAATGATGTAGTTTCTCCAGCTTTAGCTAAAGTTGGATTAGCACCATATATTGGAGGAGGTAACCTTGATCTAATAGTTCCAATTATTAAGAGATATATAGCTGAAAGAGAGAATGCTTCAATTAAAGAAGTAAATGTCTATTTAATAGCGCACCATGGTTTCTTAACAGATCCAGATAAAGCACCATATATATTGAAAGTATATATAAGGGGTAAGGAGGTAAGTATCGGAGATAAAGAGTTTAGGGATTTAATACCTAGGCATTATAAGATTGAGAAGCGCTGGACAGGTCCTCCAGAACAATATCCAATTACATGTTCATTCGTTAAGAATCTACTTGCTGTATTAAGAGATTTAGATATCTTTACACATTCACCTGGTGCACTTGGATTACCAGGTGGATACCCAGTTAGGCTCAATAGAAGTAAAGTTGAACTTGCACTTCCCGCTGATGTATCTAAGGATGAAGCTATTAAAGTAAATGAGGGTGGAGCTAAGTGTGATGGAATCGAAGAAATTAAGAGCAATGGAAGTATAGTGTTAACAAAGGAAGCTAGTGAAATGTTGAAAGACGTGTTTGGTTTAGATTATAGGGTTTATAAGCTTGAAAATGCATATGAGGATGCTATGAATCTAAGGAAAGCCTATATAGATATTATGAAGAAATATGGGATTAAACCTCCCTATGTATACTAGGTGATAATTATGTCAAAACCTCCACATCCACTAAATACAGCATTTGAAGAAGAGTTAGAGAAGTATTGGGGAAGGAGATGGTGGGTTGACTCTGAATTTGGAAGATTACGTGTTGTCTTAGTGCATAGACCTGGAGATGAGTTAAAGTTAGTTGATGATCCAATTAAGTGGCTGTGGGATGGAATACCTAATCTTGAAAAAGCTGTTAAGGAGCATGATGAGCTTGTTAGAATTTTAGAGGAGGAGGGTGTTAAGGTATACTACCTAGATAAGAGAAGCGATAGACCAAAGCTGTACTTTATGAGAGACCCTGCGGTTATTGTTCGAGGGGGCGCGATTATTGGTAGAATGTCCTTAGAGATTAGGCGTGGTGAGGAGAGGTTAGTAGCTGAAAGGTTAATCGAAATTGGGGTTCCTATACTAAGGACAATACATGGATATGGCTGGTTTGAAGGTGGAAACCTAATGTTCCTAGATAAAAGTACAGTACTGATCGGTGAAGGTCTAAGGACAAATGAGGAAGGTATTGACCAAGTATCTACTGTACTTGAGGTTTTAGGGTATGAAGAAGTTATTACAGTACCTATTCCAGGATACCTAAACTACTTCCCAATGGGATACGTACATCTAGATGTAGGATTAAACTTTCCAGATCATGAAATTGCAGTTGTATATCCAGAAGCTATTCCATATAACTTAATCTGGGAACTTAAAAACAGAGGCTTTAAGCTTATAGAGGTTCCAAGAGAGGAAGCCCTAAAAATGGCTACAAACTTCTTAGCTGTTAGACCAGGAAGGGTAATTGCAGCAGCTGGAAATAATAAAACAAGACGTCTCCTAGAAAGCGAGGGCATCGACGTAATAGAGGTTAAGATAGATGAGTTAATGAAGGGTGGCGGAGGAGTTCGATGTATGACTATGCCGCTAGTAAGAGATGAAGTATAGAAATGAATATTCGAATAATAATAAGCATTTACTAGAATAATCTATTTTAGGTGTCTATAATGAGGTTCAATTTTAAGGGTAAGGATTTTCTAACTCTAATGGACTTCACCAGGGAGGAGATTGAATTTATAATTGACGTTGCTATGGAGTTGAAGAGGAAGGTCTTAAGTAAGGAGCCCCATGAGTACCTTAAGGGTAGAGTTATAGGATTACTGTTTGAGAAACCATCTACAAGAACAAGAGTTTCATTTATGGCTGGAATAGCACATCTGGGAGCAGTACCGATTCAGCTAACTCCTCAGGTTATGCAGTTAAGTAGAGGTGAACCGATTAAAGATACAGCTAGAGTACTAGATAGATACCTAGATGCGTTAGTCATTAGAACATTTGGACAGGAAATTGTAGAGGAATATGCAAAGTACATGAATATACCAGTTATAAACGCATTAACAGATCTAACACACCCATGTCAGGGATTAGCTGACTTAATGACTATTTGGGAGAAGAAAGGTAGAAGGAAAGATCTGAAGATCGCATACGTAGGTGATATTTGGAATGTATGTCATACATTAATGGTTATTTCCTCAGTATTTGGTTACAAGCTATATATAGCTAGACCTAAGGGTTATGATCCAAATCCAAGAATAATGAAGTTTGTAGAAGAAAATGCTCCAAAGTCAGGTGCCGAAATAGTATTAACTGAAGATTTAGAGGAAGCTTTCAAGGATGCAGATGTTGTGTATGCAAATACTTGGCATAGCATGGGAGGTCCTGAAATGGAGAAAGAAAGGAGATTAAGAGATTGGCAGGGATATCAAGCAAATGAGGAAAACACAAAGGTAGCTAAGGAGGACTTCATATTCATGCATTGCTTACCTGGGTATAGAGGCGAAGAAATGACGGATGCCATAATTGAAGGTCCACATAGTGTAGTATTTGATCAAGCAGAAAATAGAATGCATACAGAAAAAGCAGTATTAGCGCTCTTTGTACCATGAAAACAATTTTTATTTTTAATCCCTTCTTCCTATTAGCCTAGTAAATAAAATCTCCTTATACTTTTTACCATCGATATCATAAGCTACATATGCCTTAAAACCTTCTCTAAGCCAATCGGGAATATCCTGACGTAAATCTGCCATAGTCTCTCCAAATGTATAGATGCCGGAGACTTCTACATCAACATATAATTCTCTAAACTTTAAAACTTCTTTATCTAAAAGATATGCTATTGTTAATGGGTCATGTAAAGGTACACTTCCACGAAATCTCCTTAGCATGTTAAATATCAACTTTCCGATTCCACCATAATTCCTCATTTTTACCCTATCTTTAGCTGTTAACATCGCACTTGGTTTTTGAGTAACATCAAGTCCAATTAAATACTTTATAGCTGGTGTTGAAAAGTAGATTTTAGCAGCGATAGGATCTGTGTATACATTAAACTCAGCTCTACTAGTCATATCTCCAACTCCATACTTGGTTAAGCCATAAACTCCACACATGGAAACAAAATGCTTTATTCTTTCACTAAACTTTTTATCAAGTAGTATCGCTAAGGCAATATTTGTTAATGGACCTATAGTAACTACAATAAGATCTTTATATTCTTTGGAGGCTCTAAGTAAAAATTCAACTGCATGCTTATCACTAATCTTATAGTCTTTTGGCGCTTCTAATCCTACATCACCTAATCCATCGCTACCATGAACATCACTAGTATCTGTTAACTCACCATAAATTGGTCTATATGCCCCCTGATATACAGGAATATCAGTTATGCCTAGATACCTTAAGATTTTCAGCACATTCTCTGTAGCTCTATCTACAGGAACATTACCAGCTACAGTAGTAATTCCAACAACATTAATCTCAGGAGATTTTAATGCTAACATTAATGCTACAGCATCGTCAATACCAGGATCTGTATCGATAATGATATTAATAGTCATCAAAATACAGTTTATACCTAGTATTGTATAAAGAGTAATGTATAGCTCGTACCTATCTATATTGGAATGACTTATAGTATTGTAGCTAGATCTATAAATGGTGAAGTTTTAGGTGTGGGTGTTATTAGTGGATCCTATAATGTTGGTTCTAGAGTTCCATGGATAAAACGTGGTGTAGGGGCAGTAGCAACTCAAGCATATACAAATCCTGAACTCGCAAAGATAGTTCTCTATTATTTATCTAAGGGGTGGAGCGCTGTTGATGCTCTTGAAAAGGCGTTGATGAGAGATTCAGGTAGGCGATATAGACAGTTAGCTGTCATAACTCCTACTGGTGATAAAGCATATTATACAGGTAGAAATGTACCAAAACCATATGGAGAAGCATTAAGTAAAAACTGTATATGTATAGGTAACTTACTTTCATCAAAAGATGTAGTTAATGAGATGTTGAGAGCATATATAGAGTATGAAGATGACATCATCATGGCTATAGTTAATGCTTTAGAAGCAGGTCATAATGCTGGAGGAGACGCTAGAGGAGACTTAAGTGGAGCAATATTAATTGTGGGTAATGATCCAAGGTTAAAGAGGATCGATAATGAGATCAGGCTATATGTTAAAGCGGATGCTAATCCAATACTCCTATTGAAAAATATGTTAACCAAGAAACTTGATATAAAAACTATATAACTTTATTCTCAATTAACCACTTAATAGTCCTACCTATAGCCTCACCTAAACCTACACGTGGTATATAACCAACCTCCTTAATCCACTTCTCCATATCTATTTTACTAGGAGCTAATAGTAAGTATCTGGTAGCTGGAATCCATTTTCCCACAAGTTTAAAAAGTGGTTTTGGCACTCTAATATTAATGCCATATTTTACAAGATTCTTCTTAATTTCAAATATTAATTCTCCAATTGTACATCTTTCTCCAAATATGTGGTATATGTCACTAACGTTTATATTAACAAGCTGGATTAGTGCTTCAGCTAAATCTCCAGAGTAAATAATATGAATTGGTAGCTCCTTATCTATTGGAATAACAATGATATGTCTCTTTATAAGTCTAGCTAAGAAAATTATATCAGGATTTCTAGTATACTCCCCAATGATCCACGGAGGCCTAACTATAGCATAACTAAAACCATATTCACGAGATTTTTCTATAATTAACCTCTCAGCATCCCACTTACTCTTTTCATAATCAGTTCTCGGTATACCAGTAGTATATTCATTAAAATCTTGTTTTAACGCGTCACCAAGCGCTAAAATACTACTAACAAAAATAAATCTATCAATTTTATCTCTAAGAATTTCAATTAAATTTTTAGTACCATAATAATTAACCTTATATACATCCGAGCCACTAAGCTTCGCTGCTAAGTGAATTACTACAGAATATTTCTTTTTATTGAGCACTTCCTTAAGACGATTCTTATCTCTTAAATCGGCATATATAACTCTATCTTGGGGAATAATTTCCATAGCCCAAGGCCTTTTCTTAAAACTACCTGGAGATATTAATGCTTCGAAATCAATACCAGAAGTAGTTAACCTCTTAACCACTTGACACCCAACTAATCCAGATGCTCCAGTAACTAATATCATTACTACAATTCCTAAATGAGGACAATAAATTTATCTTTACATGACCAAAAACCCTTAGAAAATGGAAACTTAAAAAGGGTTTTTGTTCCACTTCCTCAGTATTATCAGTAATACATGTAATATTTATATACAAGTTTGACAAATAATACTATAGTGACTTAGTATGAGTGAGGAAGAAAGAAGAAGTGAGGAGGAGAAAAGGCCAATTTCCATAAGAGGTGTCGATAGAAGATTATACGAGGAAATGGTGGTACTAGCGAGGGATCTCGGGAAAACTATTGGTGAATTATTAAACGATGCTATGGCTTTATTCTTAACCTTTAAAGAAGGTGCTAAGGAAATTAAGGGAGCCGTTGCTGAGGGATTAGAAAAGGTAAAGCCAGTAGTAATTAGTAATGTAGAGGAATTAGTGTTAAATGCTGATGACCTAAGAGAGGTTAAAGGCGTACTTTTAATTAGAAACGTAAAGAAACTCGAATTTGGTGATGATGTAACTCAAGCGCTCTTTGATGAAAAAGTTAAGAGAATCATAAAGGTTGATGAGCTTATAATTCCTAAAAGCTTATCAAAAATTAGGGTACTTGCCAAAAGTCTCTTTGTTAAGTTAGTAAAGATTAAAGAGTAAACAAATTTTTCCTTTTTACTTTCCTTTTTTATATATATGATATCATGAGTTATAGTTTTTCTGTTGTAAGTTGTGATGAGTGGGTTAATGAAATTTACCGAAGGAATCCTAATTTTCATAAAAGTTGTGAGGTGTATAGAAAATTTATACATGGTCTTTCAATTCTTAGAATTTTCTGGGCTGATGAAATACATAGGGAATATTTTATAACAGCTAGAACGGATAGAGAACATGTTGGATTTGCTAGATTGGTGAAGTTTAAAGATAGATATGGCCTTGGAAGCTTTAGATTTGATCTTCAAGATATCATGCTTTATTGTTATCAAAATATGTGTAAGAGTGTATTGAAAGAGTTAATTAATTTCTCAAATAAGTTAGTTGATAGTAATTCTACGCTCACAATTTCCGTATCTAATCATAGGATTGGTGACGTTTTAATAGAAATAGGGTATAAGCCGTATAGGAGAAGTGTAGTGATAGAGTGGGATACTAATTCTGTAATTCCAAAAAGTGGAAATGACGATGTAGAAGTATTTGTTAATCCCGATAAGTTTAGAAAATATGCTAGAATGGTTATGAGTAAGAGTTGGGGATATTATATAGCGCCAAACCTAAAATTTCAAGACGTTATTATTGCATTTCTAAATAGTGAACCGGTTGGATCTGCGTACCTCAATAAATTGACTGGTAATATAGATTTTGGTGTGCACGTTGTTAAATCTCTTTGGAGGAGACGAATCGGAGCTAGACTTCTACACGAATGCCTAAAGCTATGTAAGAGCTACGGCTTTAAATTCATGACTGTAGTTAGAGTAATAAATTTATATAAGGTTGGTGAAGCTGATAGAAGAGCATTAAGCTTTTATGTAAACTGTGGTGGAAAAGTAAGGTGTGAAGTTATTGGATATAAGAAGGGTATCGCTAAGAGGAGGGTAACTAATATTAAGGAATTTATCATATGACTCTTACATCCCTCTAGACGCTATTTCTATAGCTTGCTCTAACGTTATTTCTAATTGCTTTGGTATGCCATATGGCTTTATCCTCATAAATCCTCTTATCAATATGCCCTCAGCTTCTTCTCTCGAAAAGCCCTTTGACATAAGATAAATAATTTCATCTTCAGCTAACTTGCCAATTGATGCTTCATGAGTTAGCCTGGTATTTGGGGTATATGCTCTAAGTTCAGGTATAGTTTGAATATCAGCTTTATCTGATAATAGCATACCAGTACATTCAATATGACCCTTAGAATTTTCTCCATAGCCCCAAATTTTAGCTCTACTAGTTATTTTAGAGCTTCCTTTAGCAAGTAATCTCGATATAATTTCTCCTCTACTACCCTTTCCCTTTAAGAATACAGCATTTCCAATATCAATATTCTCATCTTTACTACCTACTAAGACACTAGTTTGACATGCAAAAGCGTCGTCACCAACTATATGGACTTGTGGATATGACTGTAGAGTTTTTGAAGGTGAAAACGTTATGTAATGATTTATAAACTGAGCTTTATCTTTTAATATTGCTCCCGATCTAGGTCTTACGTGTTGATATCTACTCCATCCATGAATCATAATATAATTTACCCTTGCTCCTTCATCTAGATAGAACTCTGTAACTCCAGCATGTATACTTGATACACTACGAATTATTCCACACCCAGTAACTACATTCAGCTCACTATTCTTACCAACAATGATTATATTATGCGGCGCTTGTATTGTTCCACTACTTCTAACTAACAAGCATATTTGCATTGGATACTGAACTTTAACATTATCCTTAACTATAACAACGTATCCAGTCCTATCATAAAGCTCTGCAATAGCAGTATACTTATCCATATCAACGGGGACTACATTCCAATAATAGTCATAAATCCAATCCCTGTGCTTATCTAAAGCTTCCTCTAAACTTAATACCTCAACACCAGGATGTTTAGAAAGAATCTCTAAAACATACTTATCTACTTGGTAATACCTACCTGAAGCTAATGATTCTACATCTATACCAAGTGATAACATCTTTCTTCTAGTGCTCTCTCCATAAAGATTCATCTCAATCTTCTCCGCCTCTGAAAGATATCTAGAGATATCTATATCTGGACCATACTGAGAAGGCTTATTCAATGCTTGCATAGCACGTTTTTTTATAACTTCTTTTTTCCTATTAACCCTTTTAGAGGGCATTACTCTACAACTCCAACAAAATCATAAAAGCCATATTCCTGTATCTTCCTTAAGATTTCCTCAGGATTACCGGCCTCTCTAACTACACCATCAACCACAACATAAGTTCTATTAAACTTAACATATCTAGCTATAGATGCAGTATGAGTTACTACTAAAATATTTATCTTAAACTGTGTTATATACCTATTAAGCACCTTAGCAATCAAAGCAATATTCTCAATATCAACGCCAGAATCTATCTCGTCAAGTAGCGCGAGTCTCGGTTTGTGTAACAGCGTTAGAAATAGCTCTGCTCTACGCATTTCCCCACCACTAAACCCGATATTTAGATCCCTATCTAGGAACTCGATTAGATTAAGCTGTGAAGCCAGCTTATGTATAAAATCTGAAGGATCATCATACCCTTTTCTCTTTAAAATTTCGTATGCCAACTTACCGAGAGTTATACCTTTAAGCTTAGGAGGAAATTGAAAAGAAGCGACTATACCTTTCTCCACCCTTTCAACCATACTCAACCCAGAAATATCCTCACTCTCAAAAAATATCTTACCAGATAAAATCTTGTATTTTGGATTACCAGCTATAGCTTGAATTAAACTAGTCTTACCAGAACCATTAGGACCCACAATAAGAACTAAATCACTATCATTTACTAAGAGGTTAGCTTTCTTAATTACCACCTTCCCATCGATAGCTACCCTTAGATCCTCAACCCTCAAAACTTCATTCATAACCAACTACCAACAAATAATCCCATATACCCCTAATAATTCTTATATTTAAACTCCCCTAAGCAATGATAACACTTTTAAATTATCCAATACGGAATATTTTTTGGTCAATGAAGAGACTGCTCCTTCCTGAACTATGATGACACGCCTCCGCCAGAGACCACCTCTAGGGACATCACATATGCATCTGAACCATCATTATAAAACTTTGAGATTAATCCAATAATTTTAAAGCCATGCTTCTCATAAAACCTAATAGCTCTTCTATTTCTCACAGAAACCTCTAAATAAACACTTTTAGCACCTTTCTCCTTTAGGAAATTAAGAAACCTCTTAAGTAACTCGCTACCAATACCCCTACCTCTAAACCTAGAATCTACAGCTAAAGTAATAATATGCCCCCTCTGAAGCTTAATCTCACCACAAATATAACCAATTACCTCTTCATCTATACATGCAACAAGAAAGAAGTCAGAATTCTCAATCAAATACCTAACAAGATACTTAGGGTAAGCATCAACACCAAAAATCTCTCTCTCCAACATACATATCTTTTCAATATCTTCCTCACTAGCAGGACGAAAAACAATATTCATTCAAAAAATATAAAATGAGAATAGAACTAAATATACAAAGCAAATAATAGCTTCTTGATCAAAATGACGATCACGATAAAATACTACGCAACCATATGAAAATATGTAGGCAGAAAAATTAATAAGATAGAGGAAATTAAAGAAATTAAATTCTCAGATTTAATAAGGAAAATTAAAAATTGGAGAGCGTAACTTATCAAGCTTAATTATAAATGGCAATAAAATTAATAAGCTATACAAAGTTTTAGTAAGCGACAGAAATATCGAACTACTAAATGGTATAGAAACGAAAATTAAAGATGGAGACTCTATAGCAATATTCCCACAAATAACAGCGCATGGAATCTCACTAAAAATGAAACCATCACACAAACAACCTCATATTCTCCCTATTAAGTGTACTAAAACAAGAAATTGATAAGTAGTTTTTACCTAGAAAACATAATATATATTGAGAAATTTTTACGTAAACATGTGTATCTAGAATAACACTATTTTTAAGTAAGAATTTAATATTCTTAGATTTCTATTTTATTTTTAATGGAAGGGGAAATTTTTTGTCCCTTCTGTGGATATAAGAATAGTATTGATTCGAATTACCGTGTTAATTGTGGTAAGTGGATTGGTGATCTTACTAAGCAGTTGAGAGAGGGTAAAGGTAAAGAGGAAGGCTAGGAAGAAGGTGGAGGTTTCTAAGGAGGGGTCACCTAAGGGTGAAGTGCTTACTCCAGCTATACTTACATGGTTATTTAGAGATGAGTATTTTAAGAGGTATAATCCTCTTGATGATTTTAGCTGTATGGTTGCAGCAGCTCTCTTTACACTTGAAAATGATGGACACATAAGCTTAAGAGTTGATAAGCGAGGTAAACTACTTAAGAAAGAAGTTTTGGTGATAACAAAGAAGTCTAGGTTTGATCATAGAAAGTATGGTTACCTAAGCTTTAAAATATCGAAGCTACCTCTTGGTGGAGAAATGACTGTCTATGATTTAGTATTTAAGCCTGAGAAGAAGGAAAAGTGGGATGCCCCCTCAATTTACCTTAAGGAGGATATATTAACTACAGATCTAGATATGAAGACCTGGGCATATCTACTGGGAAAACCAGATGAAAATTCGATACCAATATTCCTCTTTAGAGAACCACACAATAAATTTATGAAGGAGGTAAAGAAGGATAGGTTGGAACCATATAGAGAGCAGGCATTAAAGTTAAAAGAGATATTTGATAGTTACGTGTCGAGAAGTAAAAAATTATTGAAGATAATTGATAGGCAGTGTTTAGATGCGTTTTATGATATGAAGATACCTGAGTGGTAGATGTCTAAATAGCTAGGTGTACCAACCAATCTTTTTTAATTTCCTTTATATCTTTTCTTGTATCCTAAAGCATTCTTCATTATTTCCTGATTCTACTTGAAGGATTTGTGTTATAGGGAATGGCTTAAATGCGAGTGTCATATATTTGATTTCATGAAGTAGGTTTAGGTTGGAGTTTTCATGAGTGTTTTACAGTGGTATTCTTTAGAGATTAAAGAGGTATTTGAAAAGCTGAGGTCTTCTGAGGAGGGTTTAAGTGAGAATGAAGTTAGACTTAGACTTGAAGAGTATGGACCTAATGAATTAGTTGAGGAGAAGGTTACATCGTCTCTAGAGATATTCGTTGCGCAATTTAAGAGTCCACTGGTTATGATTCTTTTGTTTGCTATTATTCTCTCGTTATTAGTGGGAGAGGTCATAGACGCAGTTACAATTATAGCTATAGTTCTCGCTAGTTCCACTTTGGGTTTTTATCAAGAGTATAGAGCTGAGAAAGCACTTGCGGCATTAAAGAGACTGGCTTCTCCTACAGCGCTTGTCCTAAGGGATGGAAGAGAGGTAACGATCCCCGCTAGAGAGTTAGTGCCAGGAGATGTTCTACTGCTTTTTGCTGGAGATAGAGTTCCAGCTGATGCAAGGATAATAGAATCTGTAAATCTAAAGGTTGATGAGTCCTCATTGACGGGTGAGTCTGTAGCAGTATCTAAATTATCTGAAACACTGCCGCCTGATGTTCCTCTACCTGACAGGAAAAATATGGTTTATGCTGGAACTGTAATAACATATGGCAGAGGTAAGGCAATTGTAGTAGCTACTGGTATGAATACTGAGTTAGGTAAGATTGCCGCTTCTCTTCAGAGGGTTGAAAAAGAGAAAACGCCGCTTGAAAAGAAGATGGAGTATATTGGTAAGATATTGATAGTTTTGTGTTTGGGTGTAGCTACTTTTGTATCATTTATAGGTTTGGTAGTTTGGCGTTACGATATTCTAACGATGGTTATATGGGCTGTAAGCCTAGCTGTAGCTGCAGTACCAGAGGCACTTCCTGCGGTAGTTACGGGTGCATTGGCTGTTGGCATGTATAGAATGGCTAAAAGAAATGCTATAATGCGTAAGCTTCCAGCGGTAGAAACACTCGGATGTACAACATTTATATGTTCAGATAAAACAGGCACAATGACGAAAGGCGAAATGACTATTAGGAAAATCTATCTCCTTGATAAAGTTATCGAGGTTACCGGTGTAGGTTATGAGCCTAAGGGCGAGTTTAAAATTGCCGGTGCACGTGTTGATCCCTTATCCATTGAAGAGCTTAAGTTCCTACTTCTGAACTGTGAGTTAAATAATGATGCAAAACTAGAGTACCAGAATGGAAAGTGGGTACTAAGAGAAGATCCTACAGAAGGCGCGCTTTTAGTGCTAGCGAGGAAGGCGGGATTAAGTCCAGATACTCAAGCAAAATATTATCGAATAGGTGAAATCCCGTTTTCTTCTGAGAGAAAGCGTATGACTACCTTTAATAAAACACCTGAGGGGAAGGTACTAGCTTTCATTAAGGGTGCTCCAGAGATTGTTCTCTCACTTTGTGATAAGGTTATGGTAAATGGCAAAATTAGGGAGCTTAAGGAGGAGAATAAAAAGAAGATAATGAGGGTTGTCGAGGAGTTTGCATCGGAGGGTCTTCGAAATCTTGCTTTCGCTTTTAGGGAATCATCAGCTGAAGAGGCTAATAGAGCTGATGAGACAGTTGAAAGGGAATTTGTATTTTTAGGGTTTGTAGGTATGATGGATCCTCCAAGGCCTGAAATTAAGGAGGCTCTGAAGATTTGTAGGATGGCTGATGTAAAGGTCTCGATGGTTACTGGTGATCATAAGCTAACTGCCGAAGCGGTTGCAAGAGAATTAGGGTTATTCGAAGATGGTATTGTCTTAACTGGAACAGACCTTGATAAAATGAGTGATGAGGAGCTTGAGAAGATCGTTGAGGATGTTAAGGTATATGCTAGAGTATCACCAGAGCATAAGCTTAGGATAGTAAGGGCGCTTAAGCGTAGAGGACACGTTGTTGCAATGACTGGAGATGGAGTAAATGATGCACCAGCACTAAAAGCAGCTGATATAGGTATCGCTATGGGGATTACAGGTACAGAAGTCGCGAAAGAAGCTGCAGATATGATTTTAGCTGACGATAATTTTGCGACGATAGTTGATGCAGTTAAACAGGGACGGGAAGTATATGATAACATAAAGAAGTATCTGGCTTACCTGCTAGGCTGTAACATTTCTGAAATATTAATTCCATTAATAGCATCATTTACAGGAATTCCTTTGCCTTTCACAGCAATACAGTATCTATGGATAAACTTAGCAACTGATGGTCCCCCTGCACTTGCACTAGGAGTAGATCCTGCAGATCCAGATATTATGGAGAGGCCACCTAGAAGACCAGATGAACCGGTCTTTAATAAGAGAGAAATGCTAGTCTTCTTAATTGCAGTTCCAGTTTTACTAGCAATACTTTTAGTAGGTCTTCTTGCGTACCAATTATCTGTGAACACCCCACTAGCTGGGGCTAGAACTACGGTATTTACATCAATGGTTTTAACTGAACTTCTCCTAGCGTTATCAATGAGATCACTGAGACATCCTATTGCTAGAGTTGGAGTAACAAAGAATAAATTCCTCATAGTTGCGATACTAGTGTCTTTTCTAATGCAACTAGCAGCATTATATATAGGTCCATTACAAATAGCGCTTGACGTAACTTATCCAGCTCTAAGAGACTGGATATATGGTATAGCGGTTGCTTTAGCCACCTTCATTACCATAGAGGTCCTGAAATACTTAGTAATTGGAACTTATCAGAGAGCAAATCAAGAGACATAAAAAATGTAATTACACACTCTTTTCTATCTCCCTATTGACTAACAGTTTATTAGATGGATGACATTTCTAATGATAGATACATGATGAATAGAGTAGTTAGAGTCTCTATTGATTATCTTGATTCAAAAGGTAGGGGTATTGGAAATTTTAATGGTAAAAAGATTATTGTTGATTATGTTGTTCCTGGAGATGTGGTGGATGTAGAAGTTTATGTTATCTGTAAGGGGAGGAGAGGTAGGTATAAAGAATATCATGGGAGGGTTATCGATATAGTGAGTGAAGGTGAAGGTAGAATAGAACCTAAGTGTAGGTTCTTCGGCATATGTGGTGGATGTAGATTTCAAAATTGGGATTATAGTTACCAACTGAGATTTAAAAGAGGTGTAGTTATTGAGGCGATGGAGAGGTGGAGTGTTAATGGCGAGGTTAAGGATATAATTCCTTCACCAAAGATTTGGTATTACCGTAATAGGATGGACTACGCTATCTCATATGATGGTAA
>CAYTHX010000013.1:0-44126 GCA_964437705.1 uncultured Nitrososphaeria archaeon | reverse complement strand
TTTGTTCTTTTTGCTTTTGCAGCAGCAGCCATACCAGCAGCAGAACCACCAACCACAACAATATTCAATATTCATCTACCTCCTACCCCTCTCCTTTTCAATTTCCTCTAAAATTTCTTGAGCTCGCTTAAACGTAACTACACCTTCCTTAATCATTCTAGAAGCAACTTCATCAACTAGCTCCTTAGGTGCTCCAGCCATAACCGCTAAGTTCCTCGCGTGAAGCTTCATGTGACCACGCTGGATTCCCTCAGTTGCTAAAGCTCTTAATGCAGCAAAGTTTTGAGCTAAACCTACTGCACCCATAATTTCAGCTAACCGCTTAGCTGTCTTAACTCTCAAAATTTTTAGCGCTATCCTAGCTATTGGGTGTACCTTTGTTGCTCCACCAATAATGCCTACAGCCATAGGCATTTCAAGCGTACCAATTAAATTTCCGTCTTCATCTTTCTCCCAAATTGAGAGTGGCCCGTAGAAGCCATATCTTGCTGCATAGGCGTGTGCTCCAGCTTCTATAGCTCTATGATCCTGACCAGTAGCTAAAGCAACAGCAATAACGCCATTTAAAATACCCTTGTTATGTGTTGTTGCTCTGTAGGGGTCTGCATCTGCAAATGCCCAAGCGTAAATAATTCCGTCAACAACTTCTTCACCACCAATATCTTCTTTGTAAACCTTAACCCAGCTTCGGACAAGTCTTTTATCAGCAAGATTTGATATAATTCTCAGATATACCTTTCCACCAGTAATCTCCTCAATATATGGAGCAACCTTTTCACACATAGAGTTAACAGCATTCGCACCCATCGCATCCCTAACATCAACAAGTAGATGTACAATTACCATCGGACCCATTATAGAATCAACTACCCTAACCTCTAGGTCCTTAGCTCCCCCACCAAGATTTACTAAAATTGGATCCTGCTCATTCGCCAGCTTCAACATCTCCTCTTTATGCTCTAAAATCTCCATTTTAGCATAAAATGGATTAGCTACATTAACAACTTGTATCTGGCCAATCATAATTGGATCTGTCGCTATGCTCTTTATTCCACCATCCCTACGCATAACTTTAGCAGCATTACTTGCAGCAGCGACAACACTAGACTCCTCGATAACCATTGGAACCATATACTCCTCGTTATTTATTAGGAAGTTTACAGCAACAGCAAATGGATATGTCATTCCACCAACCACATTCTCAATCATTATTTCAGCAGTCTCGTCACCTAAATTTCCCGTATTTCTCAGTAACTTAACTTCTTCATCAGTTAAACCAGCGAACTCCTTAAGTTTCTCTAACCTTTCATCGATAGACAACTTATAGAATCCTGGAATTCTCGAGGTGGTCATTATATCACCACATTAACTTATAGTAATCAAGAACATAAGTAGATATAAATATAGTTGATATATCTAGTAACTTAGTCTTAAAGATTTAAATTACATCTAACAATTTCATTTTTGCGTAAGTCTATAATAGTTTTTACATAATAATAATACCTCTTTATTAAAGATATAATTAAATAGTGAATTGGTGTCTTGTATGACTGAGGTATATATTGTTGACTGCTGTAGAACACCAATTGGAAAGTTTGGCGGGGCATTAAGAGACTACCATGTCTCTGACTTAGGAGCAATAACTATTAAGCACTTAATTGAGAAGACAGGGATTAATCCTAGTGATGTAGACATAGTGCTAATGGGTAATATTATTAGGGCTATGACTGGTCAAGATACTGCTAGACAAGCGTCAATTAAAGCTGGCATTCCTCCTGAAATTGACGCTATTACTGTGGATATGGTTTGTTCCTCAGGTATGGTTGCTGTAATGCTTGCTGCTAGTATGATAAAAGCAGGAGACGTTAAGAATGGACTTATAATTGCTGGTGGAATGGAGAGTATGAGTCAAGCGCCATTTGCTTTCTCACCAAAGTATAGGTGGGGAGTTAAATTTATCCTCAGAGAAAAATATGAAATTTACGATACGATGTATCATGATGGTTTATACGATATTATTGAGCAAAAGGTTATGGGTATCGAAGCTGATACGATTGCTAAGGAGATGGGTGTAACTAGGGAGGAGTTAGATCAGATTGGATATATGAGTCAGAAGCGTGCATGTGAAGCTACTGAGAAGGGATACTTTAAAGCTGAAATTGTCCCAGTAGTTAAGGATGGTAATGTAGTGTTAAGTAAGGATGAGGGACTTAGACCAAATACTTCACTCGAAAAAATTTCGAAGCTTCCGCCAGCCTTTAGTAGTGATGGTTTACATACTGCAGCTACATCTAGTCAATTAAGTGATGGAGCTGCAGCTCTACTAGTAGCAAGTGAAGATGCAATTTCTAAATATAATTTAAAGCCTAAAGCTAAGATTATAGATTACACGTGGTCTGCATGCCCGACATGGAGATTCGTAGCTTCACCAGCAGATTCTGTTAAAAAGTTACTTAAGAAAACTGGATATACAGTAGATGAAATTGACTACTTTGAGAACAATGAAGCCTTTGCAATATCAAACATAATTATGAATAGACTAGTAGGGATACCTTTTGATAAGCTTAATATTTTTGGTGGAGCAATTGCACTTGGTCATCCGGTTGGATGTAGTGGAGCTAGAATAATAGTAACGCTATTGAACGTTATGGAGAAGAAGAACTATAAACGTGGAGTAGCCAGTATATGTCATGGATTAGGTGGATCAACAGCAATGCTACTAGAAAGAGTAGACTAATACTTTTTACAATTTCTAACTTTTCCCTAATATCATTTTGCAATTTTACTTTATGAGGATACTCTTTACATAGTTGGGAGTCCAAATTTACCCATATACTCTGCATAAGCTAGTACATGACCCTTTGCAGCACTTAAGACATCATTTAACTTTACACTTCCACTAATATCTAGCATACTATCTAATGCGAAAATTATAATGAAGTATCTATGTTTTGGTCCCGGTGGTGGACATGGACCACCATATCCTATCCTGCCAAAATCATTTACTCCCTGACAACATAGTCCCTCAATTCTACTTTCCTTTGCAATACCTTCTGGTAAGCTATTTACGTTTGGAGGAATATTATAAACTATCCAGTGAATAAATGTTCCTGATGGAGCGTCTGGATCATACATAATAATTAAAAAACTTTTTGTATCATCGGGATATCCCTCCCAAGATAATGGTATGGAAGTATCATCACCTTTACATGTATATTTAACGGGTATGGAACCGCCATATTCAAATGCTGGTGAATATAGTTTAAATGTAGATTTAGCTTCCTTCTTTAAGTCGTCAATGGAAATTGGAGGCTTTGGATATAAAAGGATCACGCTAGCTATTATGGCTACTACTATGATGATGCATATAGCTATAACTTCCTTCTTCATCAATAATATATTATAACGTTGTGAAGTATAACTAAATTACCCTGAATATACTAGTATATTGACCTTATTTTAATTGTCCTGATAGTTGTATATAATTATGTGGGGGTAGTTGTAATTGCAATTTAAGTTATTCTTTAGTGGTTTTGGTAGAGTGGGAAAAGCATTTGCAAACTTAATAATTAATAGCGCTAAATTCCTAAAGTCTAAATATGGTATTGATATTAAAGTTGTATGTATATCTGACATTAAGTATGGATCTATAGTCAATGAAGATGGTATCGAGTTAAGCTACGTCATTAAATATCTAGAGTCAAATAAAACATTCAAAGGTTTAAATGGATATGTTAAAAAGGATGTACTAAGTCTATTAGACTCTGTTGATGCAAATCTTCTTATTGAGGTAACATGGTCGAATCTAGAAACAGGTGAACCAGCATTATCATATATTCTTAAAGGTATGGATAGAGGAATGGACGTAATTACAACAAATAAAGGGCCTTTTGCAGTTGCATATAGAGAGGTTATGGAAAAAGCGGAAGAGTGTGATGTCTTTGTTAGATTTGAAGGAACTGTCATGAGTGGGACACCAGTAATAAGTCTAGTCTCAGAATCAATTGCTGGAGCTAATATCTACGAAATGTATGGAATTCTAAATGGAACAACAAACTTTATTCTAACCCAAATGTTTAATGGAAAGTCATTTGAAGAGGCTCTTGAGGAAGCTAAAAAACTAGGCTATGCTGAGGCCGACCCTACAGCTGATATAGAAGCTATAGATCCAGCGGCAAAAGTAGCTATCCTTGCAAATGTAGCATTTGATGATGACTATTCAATTAAAGATGTAGAAAGAGTTGGAATTAGGGGTATTTCAGAACTAGATATTAAAAAAGCGTTAGAGAAAGGTATGAAAATAAAATTATTAGCCAAGATTTCATGTGATGAGTTGTGGGTTAAGCCTGTTGAAATTGATAAATATAACCCATTACATAACGTCGACTTTGCTTTGAATGCTATTCTTATCAAGACTAAGAATTTAGGTGATATATTCCTTACAGGTCCTGGTGCAGGTCCTCTAGAAACAGCACAAGCATTACTTGAGGACTTAATAGCAATAGCTAGATTAAGGGTATGCTAAGAGATATTGATGTATTTTGTTATCTCTGAACTATAATCATAAATCATATATAATGTAGAATTAGAGGACTCAATAATATAGCTCCTAATCATAAGCATATTTATGGGTACAATTAACCTTATCTTTTAACTTTACTATTATTAGGTATATCCCATATTTACTTATATTTATTACATAGATATTATTACCCCTAATGAAAAGTACTATTGTGGTTTATGATGATTGAAGAAGTGAAAGAGAAGTTTACTAAGATCTATGAACGTGCAAAAATTAAAATGGGCGATGAATTATCTACATGGAATAAAGCTTTTCAGTTTAAAATTATTGATGGTGAACCATTTTATATCGAGTTTTCAGGAGGCAAAGTAAAGGTTGAAAAAGGTGAGCATCCTTCACCATTAGCTACAATTTCTATGGAAAAATCAATACTAGATAAAATTCTAAATGGAGAGTTAGATACTGTTACTGCTTTCATAAGAGGAATGATAGAAATTTCTGGTAATATATTTGAAACTGCAAATCTACGGAGAATTATTTGTGCGGCAAAAATCTGAGTAAAATAATATTTAACGAGTAAGAGTACTTGGGTGGTATTAATAAAGCTAAAAAGTTTTAGGAAATTAATGTTGAGATTGCTAGTTCTAAATCTAAAGGTTGGAAATAAGTTTTAATTCTATATGTTTATTTACTTTCTAGCTGGTCTAATGACTATAGCTATAACTAATAATTACAATAATTGCTACCAAAAATCATTTAAGTATAGCCTACTTTAGTTTTCTTTAGTCTCATGTGGTATCTCAGGAGATATCGTTTCTGTAAGTGTGGCCTTAGACGTAGTTTTTGGTGTTTCAGTCTCTGTAGGTATAGGAGTTAAATTAAATTATTTCAGCACTAAACTTAAATTTATATGGATTACATGATGCTCGTTTCTATCAATGCTCGTAAAATACAATTATATAGCCGTAATAAGAGCCAGACTCGTCAACTTAAGGTCATACCAACTTTATTCTTTCATGATTCCTAGGTATATAACGATGTAACATTATACAAATTAATTTTCGTGTAAGCAATATTTGTATTGATGATGATGGAGGTGATCTGTGAGCCTTCTTGGCGATGAACGCTGACACCAATACTGATTAAACTAATATAACATAACCCTTTTTTATCAAGTTATTTAGCAAGTTAATGTTTATAAGGTCAACCCTTTATCAGCCTATATACTTTGGGAAGGATATACTAGGTGATTAGCATGTCACGTAGTATTCCATGCATAATATTTATCTATGGCCCGGCTGGAAGTGGCAAAACTACATTTACCTGGAAGTTTTGGGAGTGGTCAAAAGAGAATTCTGAGTTTAATATTGCTCCCGTGAATTTTGATCCTGCTACAATGAACTTGCCTTATAAACCTATATTTGATATACGAGACTATGTTACTGCACGCAAATTTATGGAGGAGTTTGGTTTAGGGCCTAACGGTGCTATTGTTAAAGCTGTAGAGGAAAGTGAGAAATACTTAAAAAAGTTATTTGAGGCTATTGACAAAAGTAGTTGTGACTATATTCTTTTGGATACACCAGGTATAATGGAGGTATTTGTTGGAAGGGAGGTTGGCAGAAGAATTGTGGATTCCCTTTTAGAGAGGTATAATATAATTGGCTTATTTATTATGGATTCATCTATTATTACAAAACCTTCTGAATACATCTACTTCAAGAGTCTATTTATATTAAGTGGATTAAAGTTAGGTATAATAACTGTACCAGTGTGGAATAAAATTTCAAAAGCATCCAAGGTCTTTAAGGAAATTAGTGATCTAGGGCTTAAAGAACTTATTGAGAAGCTATACTCAGAGCCGGGACTATATACTGATGCAGCCGAGAGACTAGCAAAAATGATTGACGAATTAGAGTATGCCGTTAGATTCCTAAAGGTAGACTCTCTCTTGTAAAGGTTTTGATGACGTAATTACGACATTACATGAAATCTATTGTACATGTGGGGACTTAACATAACTTATTCCTTAAAAATAGCAAGTAAAAATCTTATAGTATATCTCAACTTAACCTTTAAGTATGGATAAAGAGTTGGTGGAAATTAAAGCTAGATGTACAAACTTGGATTATGCTAAAGAAATTCTGAAGAAAGTAAATGCTGAGTACATAGGTAAATTCCATCAAATCGATACATATTTTATATTAAGTGATGAACTAAAACTAAAACTACGCTCTATCGATAATAAAAATTTCATTTTAATCTATTATAAGCGTCCAAATATAGCTGACATTAAAAAAAGTAATGTAATCCTACATAAAGTTACGGATCCTAATAGCTTAATCAAAATCTTAGAGGATATACTAGGCATTAAAGTTGTAGTTGATAAAATTAGGGAAATCTATAGATATATGGATGTGCAAATTCATCTCGATACTGTAAGGAATTTAGGGTCCTTTATAGAATTTGAAAAAAGTACTAACAGAGATTCAGCAGAAAAGGATATGGAGGTTATTAGAAAATTAATGAAGTTGTTTAAGATAAGTAGTAGTGATTTAATTCCCTGTTCATATGGGGAGTTGTTGCTTAAGTCTCTCTAAACGTGACAACACATAAGAGATAATATATTTTTATATAACACTGATAACATCTACTACATACTATATTCTACAAAATATATAGCAAATAAAATATAATTAGATAAATATTATTTAAATAAGTTAGCTGCTTATATTTAATATAACCTATTTAACATTTTCCTCGTATTTCATATAACAAAGTTTTAAAAATTTAAATTTTAACAATGTTAAATCCTAATTGATGAGGTGCGTAGAATTTCTTTCTACAGAGCTTCGAAATGCACTTTCTAAAATGGGTTACAGAGTACATGAAAACAAACTTAAGTGGGGTATAGAGCTTGTTGTTGAAGGTAAAAATAATATTACTACAGTTGGAATTTATAACTCAAGTGATGATACTGACAAAGTCACTATCGAAATTAGTGGTTTATCAAATCCTACTGACTACACTGTAGATATCGTTGATTGTCGTTGTCTCAATGGAAGAATATACGATTGCATCGATGAGATACTAGCGACCTTAAAATCATTTCATAGATAAATAAATTATCATAATCATTACTTTTTGTATGGATATAACTCCTATTGTCTTACCTAGAGATAATGATATTAGATATCTTAAAAGACTTATCAGGAAAAATTTAGTCTTATTACTCGGTCCTAGAGGTATTGGTAAATCATGGTTAATTAAGCGATTACTTAAAGAGAACATTATAAATGAAGTTTTTGATTTTAAGCTAGAAGTATTTAAGGGTTTTCGTAGTTACCACGATATTTTAGAGAGTATTATTGAGACAAAGGGTGTAATAGGTATTGACCATATTGAGATTTTACCTAGGGAGTATAGGTATGGGTCAATAACTAATAAAGTATTATCGCGAATGGAAAGTGGTGGGATTATAGCTACTCATTGGAGGGGAATTATAAGTCTACTTAAAAAATTTGATATTGATTATACCATATATATGCTGTCAGAAATTCCGCTAAAGCTTGTATATAAGGCTCTTGTAAAGGCGTATGAAGATGTTGAGCCCGAAGTTTTATGGAAATTTGTAGGCTTATTCGAAGGTTATCCATCAGCAATTATATATACGCTTCTAAAGAGCAATCTTAATGACATCCTCTATTTTGATAATGGTATGTGGATGCTGAGATGGAGTGTCATTCACGATATAGATTATCTCTATAAAACCTATCCAGAGCTGTATAATATTAAAAGAGAGCTTGATCTACATAATCTATTAAGGCTAGCACCTTGGTCTAGACCAAATACAATTATGAGTAGTATTGGACCAAAAACGAATGTTTATTTATCACGGCTATATAATGCCGGCATTTTAGATAGAATAAAAACGATAAATGGAACATACTACTACATTAGGGATCCATTTGCTAGATTATTACTAAGCTACACAGAGCCTAAAGATATCTCACTAGAGAATATTAAATCCTATATAGGCGTAAATTTTTTAATTATTCAACTTATGCATACAGCTCAAGGTCAGAGAATTAAGGATGTATTTGGCAAAGAGCTTTTTATAGGAAATATCTCACAATATGATATCGATGACGATATTATTACATTATTTGGTAATATGAAAGTTGCCATTAAGGTTCATTTGGGACCATATAGAAAGCCTCCTATCGAAGACCTCTATAATACAAAAGCTGACGCTAGGCTTCTATTTCTTATAGGATCTGAGTTTAAAGGTAGGGATCTTGCTGATATTCATATATTTGATGACTCGATTATCGGATTTCTCTCAGCTAGGTTAGGTTTTGAACGTATAATATCTTAAGTAGCTAAAACTATTTTTTAGTAATGATTAAGGCTATTACAGATAAACTTAAGATAAGATTACTATATGATTCCTCAAGTCACACGTATACAGAGTTGTATCGTGAAGAGCAATTTAAGAAATATAGTGCTATTCCATGTAATTATATGCCGGAGGAGGGATCTGTAGTCTTAGATGCTGGATGTGGTACTGGACTATTATATGAGTATTTTCTTATAAATGGATATAATGATCTCTATTATGTTGGGATTGATATATCACTAGGGCAGCTGAAAAACGCAAAAAGTAGACTTAAATCAACGGAGAGTATGGATCTCGTGTATGGTGATGTTGATATACCACCATTTAGAGACAGATGTTTTAGTCACATTTTCTCTATAACGCATCTTCAGCATTCAAGTAACTATAAAGCCACAGTTGATACCTTAAAAAATCTAGCTAGAGGTTTAATAATACTTAGTTTTATGAAAAAGGTATTTAAATCTCCTCCAGTTACTGGTGAGTTTTATAATGGTGGTGTTGATTGGATAGTTGTTATGAAATGAAAGGGCTAGTTATGGAGATGGTTATAATTACTGGAATGCTTAAATAGTCTTCTGAGCATTACTATACATAATGAGTAATATTGATTGGAAGGAACTATTTCTCTCTATTTTGAAATCATTTGATGAGGAGTATGTATTTAATATTCTAAAGAAATTAACATCATTTGGAGGCGAGTTTGGCTTTAGACTCGCTGGAACACAAACTGAACATGAGGTAGCAAATTATATTGCAAGTGAAATGGAGAAGATTGGTTTAGATGACGTAAGGTTATGTGAGGTTCCTGTTAAAGCTTGGAATTTTCATGAAGCAAAACTAATTATTAAAGAGCCTATTAATACTGAGTTTATAGCATCGACATATGCTGGTATTGGTGGTGGCGAGGCTGAAGGTGAAGTTGTATTCGTTGGTACAGGGACATCAGCAGAATTAGATGCTATCGACTTAACTGGTAAAATAGCTCTAGTTGACATTGATTATGACGTTATCCCATATTTAGATATAGTTGCTAAAGAAGTATCTGTTAGAGGTGGTGTAGGAGTAATTTTAAGTCATATATCGCCTAAAAGAAGATATACCCCATTAGATGACACTCTTCATACTGCAGATAGTGATTATGATCCGTCCCTCCCACCCCTAATATATATCAGGAGAGCTGATGCTAAGAAGTTAATAGATTCAATGAAAAGCAGTAAGGTATATGGAAAAATAGTTATTAAGGCAACGATTTCCGATAATATAGGCTACAATGTTGTTGGTACATATGGTGTCGATGAATCTATAATTACAGTTACAGCACATCATGATGCTCATTTCTGGGGCGCTGTCGATAATGCATCTGGAGTTTCCATGCTCCTCGCAATAGCTAAATACCTAGTTGAAAATGATATTAGAACTAAACATAAGATTATGTTTATAAGCTTTACTGCAGAGGAATATGGAGATATATCAACACCATTCGGCTATTTAATTGGTTCACATGCGTGGGTTGAAAATAACAAGGAACTACTCGATAATGTTTTTCTAAATATCAACATGGATGCATTAGGATACTTTAGAGGTCCAATAGGAATACTTACCACACCAGATCTAAAAAGATACGTAGTTGGCACTATCGAAAAGTTATCCCAGCATACAGAATTTGGATTTAGTGTCGGTTATAAACCATCATGCTGGAATGATATGTGGAATTTCGTACGAAGTGGTATATCATCTATACATTTTGGATGTAGGGGAGGGTCTTCATACTATGTACAGTATTATCACACCAATAGAGATACTCTCGATATAATTTCTATGGAGAAAATGCATGATACATTTGGTGTCATAACATACTTTATTTTAGATGTTGATAGTAGGGGTAGAGATATCTTAGATTACATTGAGTTGTTTAGGGAAATTCACGATTGCTGTATGTCCTATGGTGAATGTAAAGAGTTAAGTACGTTAGCTGCTGAGGTTATCATTAGAGATTTAAATAAGACGTGTATTGACGAAGAATACTATGACGCTGGAAAGAAAATATTATCTACGTATTTTAGGTTAGCTGGTTGGTATCCAACAGCTGCTCCAAAACCATTTTATGTAGAGTACATAGAAGAGATTAAGTTGCTTGAGAAAATTGCTGATGCGATAAGGGAGAATGATTATGATAAGGCTCTAAGTTATGCTGAGAAAATAAACTTAGGTAAGTGGGCTAAGCATGTATCTAAAGAGACATTTTACTATGTGTGGGAGCGTATTAAGAAACCTAAAAACTGGGGTAAATATAATATGCATAAATACTTTGATGTTTATGAATTAATGTCTAAGTTAAAAAGTAAAACACTAACTATAAATGATGTCAATAACCTCATTCTTGATAGAAGGGAGAATTTACTAAAGGAAGCTGAGGAAATTCATGACTTAATTCTAGAATTAAAATCATGTATTAAGTAATTTTCTCATAATTCCAAAGATTGTAGATAAACAATAATGTAATTTAGAAACTGTCAACTATGATTTTTTGTTGCTGGTTCGGAGGGAGTAATATTGAATAAGTTTCAAGTCATCCTTGATGATATCATGAGTGATTTTACTAGTGGTGGACGGGAGATAGGCTATAAAGCTCTAAGTGCTGCAGAAGCTCTCTACGAATATGCAGTGAGCAGTGTTCCTCCTAAAGAGGAGGTTATTAATAAGCTGGAGATGCTAAAGAACATTAGACCATGCATGGGGATATCGTATAACGTTGGGGATATCTTGATTAAAGCAGTAGGTAGGGAAGGTGACTGGATAAAAAACTTCAAAAATACTTTAGATAACTTAAGGGAGATTCTAAATAAGTCTAAAGATGAAATTAGGAGTCGATCTAAAGGGTTGTTGAAATCTGAGGTGTATATCACTACTTTAAGCTTCAGTTCAAATGTTATAACTTTTATTGAGCGGAATCGTGACTATATTAAAGGCATATATTTATTGGAATCAAGACCAGGAACTGAAGTTAAATATGCATATGAAACTTTTAGGAATATGGGTTTTGATGTAAAAGTATACCCAGATTCTGCGATTAATTTCGTAACTAGAGGTAAGGTCGCTATCGTTATTGGAATGGATGCTATAACATTGCATGAGCCACATTTAATTCATAAGGTCGGGACTAACCCTCTACTTACAGTTGCTTACATGAAGAGTATAGATAGATTCGTAGTCGGTGAATCTCTAAAAATCATTGATGCAAATACACACATCATCATCCCTAAAAAGTGGAAATATAGGGTTGAAGAACTGGAGTTAGAAATTGAAGTTTACCCATTTGATAAGACTCCAGTTAAGTACATCGAGTATCTGGTTACAGACCTCGGCATCGTACGTGGTGTAGACGAGAGGTCACTTATAGAGCTTTATATTAAACTTCTTTTAACCGCATTAGATTAATGTAAATCTAGATTTACATGTGATTTACAGCATGATGTGAGTACAGCATAGCTCAAACAATAGAGTATTCATAATAATATTTCTCTTAGGTAAGTCCATAGTATATTTGTAATGGTGTTTATTTCATGAAAGTCGGACATTGTGTAATTGAATGTCTTGAAGAACTTGGTATTAAATACTCAGCTGGTATTCCTGGTAGTCACGTATTATCCCTATATGATGGTTTAGCTAGCTCTAGGATAAAGCATTTAACTGTTAAGTTTGAGGGTAGTGCTGCAGTTATAGCTGACTGCTATGGTAGGCTAACTGGAGAGCCGATGTTAGTTTTAGTTACAACTGGTCCTGGTGCAACAAATACAGTTACTGGGGTAGCTCAAGGATATGGAGCTGCTAGCCCAATGATTATAGTTAGTGGATCAGTTAGACTTGATAGTGGACCATCCGCATTTCATGGTGTTGATGACCCATACTTCCTAGTAAAAATTTTTGGTCCAATAACTAAGTATTCAAAGTTAATAACCTCTCCCGAGGAAGTATATAAAGTTATATCTAGAGGCTATAGTATAGCGCTAGATGGTAGAAAGGGCCCAGTGTATATAGGTGTCCCTAGAGATATTGGAGAGATGAATGTTAAGAACAAACATGGAAAGTGCAAAGTAAAGGTATTTAAGCATCCATTCTCGAAGCATAAGTTAAAAGAAATCTTAAAGATAATTTCAAGTAAAAAAGTTGTATTTGTTTTAGGTGCTGAAGTTTTCACAGCACTTGAAAATAAATTTGTTATTGACGTCGCGGAGTATTTAAATTCACCGATTATCTCACAGATAGAAGGGCTCGGATACATACCGCAAGACAGTAAGTTTTATGGCGGGTATATTGAAGAGACGTGGGATATCCATCCATCGGCAAAAAGATTACTTGAGGAGGCTGATTATATTATTTTTGTAGGATTAAGGCCTGGCGAGGATGAGTATACATTTGTTAATGACTTATCAAAAGTAATATACATCGGGTATACAAGAGGTTTAAAATTTAACATTAGGTATGAAGCCATTGGTGATCTATTTCGGTATCTAAATGGTTTAAAAGAGGCTTCCACATCTAGTAGTCCGTGGTATACTAAGGCTATTGAGGAGGGAATTAAGGAGCTAAATAAGCATACTGACGTAGAAACATATGGTCCTACTAGGAGGATACATCCAGGATATGTAGCTAAAATAATAAGTAACTATATACCTAAGGATAGCCTATTAGTCGTGGATATAGGTTCACATGAAACTTGGGCCAGGATATTTATGGGGGCACAATATAGAGTTAGGTATGTATATCCAAGTAATTATGGGGCAATGGGATTTGCAGTGCCAGCTGCAATTGGTGGGTGGTTAGCAGGTTACAAGGATATAACCGTTATTATCGGTGATGGTGGACTATTAATGTGTATGGAGGAATTAGCGACGATAAGTGAACTTGATGTTGACGCTAAGATATTTGTATTTAATGATTCAAGTTATGGAATGATTGCTCAAATGCAAAAAGATAAATATGGTAGAGAAATCTCAGCATATATGTCAGAAATAGACTTCTCTAAAATAGCTTCTGGAATGAATGTTGAAAGTATTAGGGTAGAGCGTGATCCGGAGGATGTGATTAGAGACGCGTATAAGCATAAGGGGCCTATACTTGTTGATATCGTTACAGATAGTAAAGTCAAATACATAACTTTTAAGTAGAAAATTTTAGCCGTACCAGAAGTGGCTTTAAGTCCAATAACCTTATAAATACACATCCCTATTTTCTTAAAAAATCTGGTGTTATCGTAAAATTTTCATCAATAGTTATATCTAATTAAATATTTCTTAGATATCCTTTATATTTCCCTTATTGTAATTTAGATTATGATGACGGGTAGTGATGAGTTTATCATTGATTATTATAATTCTACTCGTAGATTATGGTTGCTGAATCTTGCCACTCAGCTTAAATCTCCAACGCTAGTCCGTATTGATATAAATGTTCCTGTCGTTAATGGAAGAGTTGTTGAGAATAGTATGCGGCTTATAGTTTATAGCGATATCTTAAGTCTTATGTCTGAATATGCTGGTTTAGTAGTTGTTGCACATCAAGGTAGAAAGGGAAATCCAGATTTTATCGATTTAAAGCAACACTGGATTATTCTTAGGAAGCTATTACCATCAGATGTCGATATAGAGTTTATACCATTTAGCAAGATGTATGGAAGCGAGCTAAAGGAGAAAATTAGAAAGCTGGAGAAAAAGCAAATTCTTCTGTTAGATAATATTAGGATAGATGATGAAGAAACAAACTTCGATCCTAAGAAATCTAGGTTTATAAAGTTTTTTAAGGGCTTGGTTAAGAGTTGTGTTAATGATGCTATGCCGGTATGGCATAGAAAACATACTAGTGTCATGGCTCTACCATATATCGCAGAGACGCATGTTGGTCTAAGAGCGATATATGAATTAAAGGCGCTACGTGATGCATTAAGTGTTAATAAAAATGAAGCTGGCATTATTATGGGTGGAGCTAAATTAGCAAAGTCAAGCTACCTATTTAGCATCCTGGAGAGAATGGATTGCTTTACCGGAGGATTA
This sequence comes from uncultured Nitrososphaeria archaeon, assembly GCA_964437705.1. Classification (GTDB taxonomy): domain Archaea; phylum Thermoproteota; class Nitrososphaeria; order Geothermarchaeales; family JDFR-13; genus CAYTHX01. The sequence continues at coordinate 29,155 of CAYTHX010000013.1, read as the reverse complement.
CCTGGACAACTCATAGCACTAGTTAAAGGATACGATTTAGGGGAGAGGAATAATAGGTTTTTAATGAAGAAAATGAGTAATGAAATGTTTGAAACAGCAAAACTATTAGTTAAGAAGTTTAATATTCATCACCCTATTGACTTCATTGTTTGGGAAAATGGTGAGGATAAGGTATTAAAGCTTGATGACCTAAAGAATTCAGATGGTACGATAATGGATATTGGTCCAGAAACCGTTGACATATATGCCGATCACCTAGAGAGCAAAACATTAAGAATTAGAGCTGGACCATTAGGTGTGTACGAGAAAGGCTACATTAACGGTATAAATCTAACTAAGAGAATTGCTGGTAGTGGACTAATATTCCTAGGTGGAGATACAACTGCAGAGTTAACAATGTATAATTTAGATAGAATTATACAGAATGCTGGTGGACTTATATGTTTAAGTGGTGGAGCGTTTCTACATGGATTAGCTGGAGAGCGTTATCCATGTATAGATATATTGCTTAAAGATGAGGACATAAAGTACATAGGGAAGTAGATATGGCGTCTGAAGTTTATGATGTAGTAATTGTTGGTGCTGGAACCGCAGGTCTTTCTCTAGCGTACCTCTTAGCTAAGGAAGATGTAAATGTAGCTGTACTTGAAAGGAAGCCGAGAGATAAGATTGGATATAAAGTTTGTGGTGATGCGATAGCTGCTCATCACTTTAGATACAGTACTCTACCCAAACCCCCAAGTGAGGTTGTGGTACATGAGGTGCGTGGAATAAGGATTTTTCCATGTGATATAAGGTATCATGTAACTGTCATAAGTGATGAGGGAGGGTATGTAGTTGATAGGCTGGAATATGGTCAACATTTACTAGAGCTTGTCGAAAAATATGGAGCTACTGTACTTGATTCTTTCCATGTATCAACACCAATTATAAAGAATAACTATGTTGTTGGTGTTAAGGGGATACATAGAGGAAAAGAGTATACTATTCATGGTAAAATTATTGTTGATGCATCTGGATACTCAGCTGTATTACTATCTAAACTTCCAAATAATACTGGTATAGAAAAGGTTATCGACAAGAGAGACGTAATTATATCTTACCGTGAGATAATAGAGCTAAATGGGAGATTCGAAGATCCCGGTTATCTATGGATACACTTTATTGATAAATATGCCCCTGGAGGATATGTATGGATATTTCCACATTCACGTGACTGTACTATTGTCAATGTTGGTAATGGTGTACAAGCTGGCTTAAATTACCCGAATCCAAAGTTTCTCCTTAGTATGTATAAGGAGGAGTATGAGCCACTTAAGGAGCTATTTAAAAGCTCAAAAATTATTGATAGTGGTATATGGAATATTCCAAATAGACGGCCTAGGGGAATGCTTGTTTGGAATGGCTTTTTACTTATCGGCGATGCAGCTATACAGATTGATCCAACAACTGCGGAGGGAATAGGATATGGAATGTATGGAGCATATGCAGCATCTAAAGCAATTCTACAATCACTCGAAGAGAGGGATTACAGCATCAAGTCACTATGGAGTTACTGCCATAGCTATATGACTTCAAGATATGGTGTTAATCAAGCGAAATTTGATGTATTTAGATACTTACTTCAATCTGTAAGTGAAGACGCTCACCTCTTTGCAATTAAATATAAGATAATTAGAGATGAAGAGTTGAGTAGTGCTAAAGATAGGGATATAAGGATCAGTATGATTTCTAAGGCTATAAGAGCGTTAAAGGGATTACTACATGGAAAAATTGAGGTAATTAAAGCATTAAATTATGTTTTAAAAATGATGAGAGCAGTTGGAAGTCTTTACCGAAAATATCCAATTGACCCAAGAGAGTACCTGAAGTGGAAAGCTATCGAAGAAAGCCTATTTAACGAGATTAAAGAGAGATTTCCACCATATATTCCGCATTATTACAGGTAAATAAACAGCAAAGGGTCTTAAGGGTGAGAACAACTCTTCTTAACCAGGCTATTTCTATAGATATTATATATTATTAATTAAAGATGTGAATCCATTAAAGCTTATTATTGATGAAATATGAAAGAAACTCTATTTCTTACACGTAATGATATAAAAAATCTCCTTACAGTATATGATGTTGTTGATGCTGTTGAGGATGCTTTTCGACAAAAAGGTTTGAAGCATGTCCAAATGCCACCTAAAGTATATATCTTCTTTGAGAAGGTTTGTGGAGATTTTAGGGTCATGCCCGCATATATTGAGAAGCTAAATATGGCTTCCGTAAAAATTGTTAACTTCCATCCAAAGAATCCTAGTGAAAAGGGTTTACCAACTATTATGGCTATAATCGAACTAATAGATCCTGATACTGGATTTCCCCTCGCTATTATGGATGGTACATATATAACTGCTATGAGAACGATGGCTGCAAGTATAGTCGCCATTAAGCACTTAGCTAAAAAAGACTTTAGTAGAGTCGGCTTAGTCGGCGCGGGTGTTCAGGGGCAGACACAGGCAAAGAGTATTCTGGAGTACTTCAATGGTCAGATAGAAAAGTTTAAGATCTATGATATTATATCTGAAAAGGCTGAACGGCTCTGTAAGGAACTATCTGAAAAGTTTAGTAATGTAAGTATTGAGGCTGTAGATAGTGCTAAAAAAGCTGTTGAAGATTCAGATGTTGTTATTACATTAACTCCATCCAGAAAACCCTATGTAGAGTATGATTGGGTATCAAGTGGTACCCACTTCAACTGTATGGGTGCAGATGCACCTGGAAAGCAGGAAATGGATCCAAAGATACTTATTAACGCTAAAATTGTAGTTGATGATAGAGAACAAGCTATTCACAGTGGAGAAATAAATGTTCCAATTTCAAAGGGTATTTTAAAGCCTGATGATATCTATGCTGAATTAGGAGAAGTCGTCGCTGGACTAAAGCCTGGTAGAGAAAATGACGAAGAACTCACAGTATTTGTTTCGACAGGATTAGCTATTCAGGATACAGCTACAGCATATATTGTTTATAAGAAGGCCGTTGAGCAAAATATTGGGAAGAAGATAAATCTCTTATCTCTATAAGTACCACTACTAAGAACAACATCTAGGTATAAATATGCAATATGTAGTCAACAGGTATACCTGTAAGTATATTTTTCCAAGTATTTCCTATGGCTACTAGTACAACTACAGCCATTGGGATAGCGCCTACAGACTCTACCATCTCAATTAAGCACTTATGTGTTTTCCCAGTTCTAAGAACATCATCGACAATTAGGATTTTATCACCCTTTTTTACTAATTTTCTATCAATATAGTATGTTGTTAAAGTGCCATCCTCTGATATATAAGTATTTTCCAGAAACTTCTTTACTCCAACCTCTTTTGTAGTTTTCGCGATAATCACTGGAACTCTTAAGTGTTCAGCTACAATTGTTGCAAAGGGTAAGCCATCTGCTGCTGGAGATAAAACCTTATTTACATCGTTACTCCCAAATTTCTCTAGGACATGTGCCGAGGCTAATCTCAAAAGTGTAGTATCCCCTATTAAAGCCTGGTTATTTAAAAAGCCAGATTTATCCATGTCAATACTATTTCTAATGAGCTCTGTTAAATCTACAAATTCTCTAAGCTTATAATAAATTTTCTTTAGCTTATCGTCACTTGGAAAAATTCTCCCATGGATATACCTACTTAAAACCGATGGAGGTTCATCCAATACACGTGAAAGTTCATCCAGACTATACATCCTTTTAGCTACCCTTAAGAAGTCAATAACAAGTAACTTAAAGCTTATCTTCTCATACATCGACTTAAAATCTATATTCATACTTATTACCCCTATTAATAAAATATCTATACATTCCTTATTTTTAAACCTTTATGTAAAGAAACCTTATAAATGCGGATTAATTTTACAGATAATTGTCATGACGGATAGAAGAGACTTTCTAAAATTAGCTGGTTCATTTATAGTTGGCCTAGCAATTGGTGGTGCAGCTGGATATTCACTCGCCCCTAAAGAGGAGGTTACTGTTCCAACTGGACCTACAGAGACTACCCCTGTAGAAAAGGAAGAGGCACTGAAGGCTGCTTGGATTTATGTTGGTCCAATTGGAGATTTAGGTTGGACGCATGCACATGATGTTGGTAGAAAGGAGGCTGAGCAAGCATTTGACTGGTTAGAAACTGATTGCGTAGAAAACATTACTGAGGAAAAGACTGAAGGCGCGATTGAACAGTTTATCAATAAAGGCTATAAAGTTATATTTACTACAAGCTTTGATCACATGAACCCAACGTATAGAGCTGCAGAAAAATATCCAGATGTAATGTTTTTCCATTGTTCTGGATATAAGAGAAGAGCAAACATGGCTACATACTTCGCGGACCTATACCAATGTATGTATATCAATGGTTTAATGGCTGGAGCTTTAACAAAGACAAATAAGATAGGTTATGTAGCTGCGCACTTAATTCCAGAGGTAATTAGACATATTAACGCTTTCACAATTGGTATTAATGAAGTTAATCCAGATGCTGAAGTATATGTTATTAAAATTGGTCAGTGGTTCGCACCTGAAAAAGCTAGGGAAGCTGCAAGTACTCTTGTCGAGCAGTTTAATGTTGATGTTTTAGCATTTACCGAGGATTCACCAGCTACAATTCAATATGCTCAAGAGCTATTTGAGGAAAAGAATAAAGAGGTTCCTGTATTTAGCCATTATAGCCCAATGTATGAATTCGGAAAAGATGTTGTTGTTAGTGGACAGGTTGCTCGCTGGGGAGTAATTTACAAGGACATACTTGCAAAGGTTTACGCAGGTTTCTATACAACTACTAACTTAGAGAATGTGGATTATTGGTATTTATTAAGTAATGATGCTGTAGATGTAGGTGCACAATCGTATTATGATGAGCTCTGGATCAATCCAAAGTATGAAACTGAATTTTCAAAGATTACTGTTCATGAAAAGTATACTGGTGAAGCAATGTCTCTCCTAGACTTAATTAAGCTAAGATATCAACAAATGAAAGATGTAAACCCAACATTTGATCCATTCACAGGACCACTAAAAGGCAAGTGGTGGTTAGGTGAAGGTGGAACAGTACTAGGCAAGGAGTATAAAACTGGCGATATTGTTGATATCCCAACAGGTGTTAGGTTAGGTCACGACGACTTGTGGAATATGGGCTGGTTCCTTGAAAACGTAATTGTCCAGGAGTAGTTTTGGAAATGGCAGTTATCTCCATAACCCAAAAAAACTTTTTATCAAAAAATGTAGTTGTTTATATGCATAATATTTCTAAATCATTTCCTGGAGTTAAGGCTCTCGATAATGTTAATTTTGAATTAAGAGTTGGTGAAATCCACGGTTTACTTGGTGAGAATGGAGCTGGAAAAACCACACTAATGAAGATTTTATGTGGTATCTATATTCCAGATTCAGGCGAGGTATATGTAGATAATGTTAAAAGGGTTATTAATTCGCCGAAAGATGCTTATAACCTTGGTATAATAATGGTAAATCAGTATCCACAGTTAATAGATAAACTAACTATCATAGAAAATATCTCTTTAAGCTTAGATTTTATAAAGCCATACTCTAACATCAGTAAAATTACTAATAGGCTAAACGAGTTATGTCGAAAATATGGTTTTACTCTAGATTTAAATACGGAGGTGTCTAGGCTAAGCTTTAGTGAACGGCAGAGGGTAGAAATTTTAAAGGCATTAATTCTAAATGCTAAAGTTATTATCTTTGATGAGCCGACGACATTACTAACAGAGTCTGAGAAGAAGAGCCTATACCAGTTTATGAGGAAGGCTGCGAATGAAGGTAGAAGTATAATATTAATTACTCATAAGCTTCATGAAGCTCTTGAAGTTACCGATAGAATAACTATTTTAAGGAATGGACGTAAAGTAGCTACAGTAGTGACTAATCAGATATCTCATGATGAATTAGTGAGGATGATGTTCGGTACTCAAGCTATACCTGAGGAGAGATATGCTGGAAATCATATTTCTGATAAGGTTTTAGTTAATGTAAGGAATTTAGTTGTATTAAATGATTTAGGGGAGAAAGCTGTAAATGATGTTTCTTTTAAAATTTATAGAGGCGAGATTTTAGGTATAGCTGGTGTTGCTGGAAACGGTCAGGTTGAACTAGCAGAGGCGTTAGCGGGTTTAAGAAAACCAGTTAAAGGTAAAATCTTAATTGAAAATCATGATTTATATAAGTTATCTACAATTTTGAGGAGGAGGTTCGTTGGTTATGTTCCAGATAGAGTAACACAAGCTGTAATTCTTGATATGCCAATTTATGAAAACTTTATCTTAAAACTCTATGATCACGAACCGTTCTCTAAACATGGCTTTATCAATTATAAGCATATTTATGATGAAGCAACTAAGCTAATAAAGAAATTCAATATCTTTGCTAGCGATCCTAGTGTTTTAGCGGGGCATTTATCAGGAGGAAACTTACAGAAACTGGTTTTAGCGAGAGAGATTTCACAAAAGCCGAAGCTATTAATAGTTGTTAATCCAACTAGAGCCTTAGATCACATCAGTGCGAATAGAATATATAGAATCTTAAGGAAGTTTAGGGATGAAGGAGGATCTGTACTACTCATATCTGAGGATCTTGAGGAGATATTGACAGTCAGTGATCGAATAGGAGTAATATATAATGGAAATATAAAGGTGTTAGGGTTAAAAACTGAGGCTGACATTGATTTAATTAATAGATGTATGGTGGGAGGTTTCTGAGGAGAAAAAGTCTTGAGGGTAAGTTTTTATATAAAAAGACGTGTAAAACCGATAAAATATTCTGGAATTATAGTTCCGATTGGCTCTATAATTCTTGCACTAATAATTTCTAGTATCCTACTTCTATTATCAAACATAAATCCACTGTATTTGTATCAGGCTATAGCTTCATCAGCAGCTGAATACTCTACACTAAGATATTCCATTCCACTAATATTAGCTGGAGTTGGGTTAGCTATAGCGTATAGGGCCAATGTATGGAATATTGGTAGTGAAGGTCAAATACTTGCTGGAGCTGTTATTACAACATGGTTAGCTCTCTATATATTACCTCATGAAATGCCATCGTCTCTTGCGCTAGCGATACTCTACATCTCAGGTTTTATTGCTGGAGCTTTTCTAGCATTAATACCAGCGATATTGAAGGTTAAATTCGGCGTAAATGAAGTTTTATCCACACTAATGCTTAATTACATTATGCTCCAACTAACGAATTATCTTGTTTATGGTCCATGGAGGGGATTGAAGGAATATGGATATCCACGGTCTGATATATTTCCAAAAAGTATGTGGATTCCACAAATTCCTAGGACATCAATTCATTATCCAACTCTAATAATAGCTGTAATATTATCCATACTTACATTTATTTTAATTTATAAAACAAAGACTGGATATGAAATTAGAGTTCTCGGATCTAATCCAGACGCTGCAAAATACTCTGGAATGAATATCGCAAAGATAATAACTATTGTAATGTTATTGAGTGGCGGATTTGCAGGAATCGCTGGTGTTGGTGAAGTTGCTGGTGTCCATAGGCAATTGATTAGAGCTGAGATGGTTTCAGCAGGATTTGGATACACTGCGATAATTGTTGCATGGCTTGCAAAGTTAAATCCACTAGTAATAATTTTAACAGGATACTTTATTGGAATACTCGTTTCAGCAAGCTATACACTTCAAATATTCACCGGCGTCTCCTATGGCTCTGTTAATGTAATTACAGGAATTTTGTTAATATCCCTAATTTCACTGGAGTTCCTTTCTAGATATAAGCCTGTAGTTAAGATAATCAGGTGATACCATGATTGAATTACTAATTAGGGCTATCATTGCTGGTACACCACTACTTCTAGCATCTTTAGGTGAATTAATTACGGAAAGATCTGGAGTATTGAACTTAGGTGTTGAGGGAGCATTTGTTTTAGGTGTTGCAGCAGGATATGTATCGACGGTGATAACTGGTAATGCATATATTGGTCTTCTTGTCGGTGGTATAGCTGGTGCATTAATAGGTTTAATACATGGACTAGTGTCTGTATGCTTTAGAGCACATCAAGTAATATCTGGATTAGCATTAACAATGTTCGGGTACGGATTAGCAAGTTTATTCGGACGTGTATATGTAGGTATTCCCCTCCCAACATACTTATTAACAGATAGAATCTGGTACATAATCCTAGTATTAAGTGTGATATTCTCACTTGTATTATGGTATATGATATTCAAGTTGAAACTCGGCGTTATAATTAGGTCTGTGGGTGAGAATCCATATTCAGCATCAGTATTAGGTGTAGATGTAGTTAAGGTTCGGGTTTTATGTACAGTTATAGGGTCATTTATGGTCGGCGTTGGAGGTGCATGGTTCACCTTAGGATATCTTCATATATGGACTGAAGGGTTAGGTATGGGTAGGGGATGGATATCTCTAGCGATAGTCATAGTAGCAGGCTGGAACCCAATACTTGCCCCCGTATTTTCATATTTATTCGGCTGTGTTGAAGCTGCTATATGGACTCTACAATTACCACCATATAATATTGATCCATTTATTCTAGGAATGCTACCATATATAGTAACGTTAGTAGCATTAACTATATTCATGGCTACTCCACTAAAGAAATTCCTAAAGCCACCTGCAGCATTAGGCTATGTGTACTTTAGGGAGGAAAGGACTGTATAATTATATACTTAATTAAATTAGTCTTCTTTTTTAAGAGGTGTCGAATATTTATTTTGGTGTAGGATTATGAAAGAAAGAGAAACTTTCTGGAAAACTGCCATTTCAAAGGTTGAGAAAAATAAAATTATAGTTAGAGGATATCGATTAAATGAATTAATAGGTAGATTATCATTTGCAGGGATGATTTACTTATTGTTTAAAGGTGATCTTCCGAATGAGCGTGAGGAAAAGCTTATTAATGCTTTACTCGTAGCTGGCTGTGAACATAGTATTACATGTCCATCTACAGCTGCAGCTCGATTAGTAATCTCTGGTGGTGTTGGTCTTCAAAATGCTATTGCGAGTGGTATAAATGCTTTAGGAGATTATCATGGAGGAGCTATAGAGCACACGATGAAGATGTTATATGAAGCTTTTAGTGGTGATTATGATAATATTGAGTTGATCGCTAAGGATATTGTAGATAAATATTTAAGTAGAGGTGAGAGAGTTCCTGGATTTGGACATTTCTTACATACTGAGGATCCTAGAGTTAAAAAGTTAATTAAATTAGCTAATGAACTAGGATTTAATGGTAAATATCTACAGTTGGCATGTGCGATTCAAGATAAATTATCTGAGGCATTAGGTAGACCTATGCCTATGAACATTGATGGCATAATGGGAGCGCTATTTTGTGAATTAGGATTTGACTGGAGGATGGGTAAAGCATTATTCACACTTTCTAGGATAGCTGGCATAGCAGCTCATGCATATGAAGAAATGGTATGTGGAAAGCCATTCAAAGCGACACCACTAGAGGAAATTACGTATATAGGACCCGACGAAAGGTCTCTAGATAGCTGATACCTATACACTCAATAGTCATAGAATACTTTCTAATTCTAGCTGAGGGGTTAAGTCATTTATTGAATATATTGTCAGTAGACTGTTCAAAAATTATTTAACTCTAACCCTCTAGATTTATCTATATGTATGCCTAAGGAAAGCAATATCCTTATTTCGTACTGTGGCTTAGTATGTGAATACTGTAAAGCGTATATTAATAAATTATGTAAGGGATGTGATTACCACGTTGACGAGTGTAAATATGCTAAATGTGCATCTAAGAGAGGTTTACATACATGTTTAGAATGTAAGGATTTTCCATGTAAACTTCATTGTGAAGGGTTTAAGTGGGAGACCCAAGAGTTTGGTATATTAACCTGGAAAGTATATAGCGACATTTTCCTTAAACTCTTTTCGGATGAGTTAAAGGGTCAAAATGCTAAGTAAAGATTTAGTTTCAAAGTTGAGAAAGATATTTGGAGATAGGATTGATGATCGTGAAGGAGAGTTAAAATGTCATTCTCTGGACTCAGCTGGCTACACTGGATACACATATTTAGTTGTCTATCCAGAATGTGAGGAAGAAGTATCGGAACTAGTAAAGTTATGTTATAAATATAATGTACCAATTTACCCACAGGGTGGACTATCAAGCTTAACTGGCGCTGCTGTACCTTATGGCGGAATTGTAGTTGATATGTCAATGATGGATAAAATACTAGAGATCTCTACCGAAGATATGATTGTAGTTGTAGAACCTGGAATAAAGCTAGTTGACTTAAATCGTATACTTAGAAAGAAAGGTTTATATTTCCCAGTAGATCCAGCATCACAAAAAGTTGCTACGATTGGCGGTATGATCGGAACTGGAGCTGGAGGAATGAGATGTATAAAGTATGGTGTTATGAGGGACTGGGTTTATGGACTAAGAGTAGTAATTAGAGATGGCATTGTCCTAGATATAGGTGCTAAAACTCATAAATGTAGGGATGGATATGACTTAGTTAGACTTTTTATAGGTAGTGAAGGCACATTAGGGATCGTTACACAAGCTACACTTAGAATTACAAATTATCCAAGAAGTAGAACTAGAATCCTAGTTAACATACAAGATTTACAGCTACTTGGAGATGTACTAAAAATAGCTAGAAGTGGTGATTGGGATATTTCATTACTTGAAACTATATTTGAAGAAAGTACAGACATCTTAAGAAGGGTTTTTGATGACGTACTAAAGCCAGGTATAAATGTAATTATTGACGTGGATGGTAAGAGTTCTAGGGAATCTGCTGAAGAATTAGCTCAACACTTAACATCAATCGGTTGTGATGCACAAGTTTTAAATGATGAAATGGCTGAGAAAGTTTTAGAGGTTAGAAGAAAGCTTGCATCTATAATTATTAAAGAAGGTAAGCTAGGGTCTATGGGGGAGGATGTAACTGTTCCTCCGAGTAAAATTCCTCTTCTTATAAAGTATGCTAAGGAAGCATCAAAAAAATATGGTTTAGAAGTTTATTTCTATGGTCATGCTGGTGATGGAAATATTCATGTGAGGGTACAGATAAATGAGGAAGCTGAAAGAAAGAAGATCGAGGCATATATTAAGGAGGTTATAAAATATGCAATTAGCTTAGGTGGTGTAGTTAGTGGTGAACATGGAATTGGAAATGCAAAAATTGATTTACTTAAATATGAATTTGAAGTTAGGGGATCACCATATGTAATTGAATTGTTTAAAGGGATAAAACAGCTGTTTGACCCTAAGAATATATTTAACCCGGGGAAGATATTCCGTGCAGACTGAAAATTTAAATGACTTATTAATTAAGTGTAGCTACTGTGGGTACTGTGAGTATGTATGCCCAATATATTTTATCACTAAAAGGAGGGTTTATAGTCCTAGGTGGAGAGTTAAGACTTATATTGAGCTACTTAATGGAGTGTCTATCGATAAACAATCTACACTAAGTCTATATTTATGTCTAAGATGTAGTCGATGTATAAAGGAGTGTCCAGCTGAAATAGATATTCCAAATCTCGTATTAGAAGCTAGAAAAAAGCTAACAGGGCAGCTTTTAAAGCCTTAATTCATATGGTAACTTTAGGTGGAGCAGTTGATATATCTACGGTCATTTCTCCAATATCCGCAGCATACTCACCAATTCTTCTAATACTCTCAAGCAGTATCCTCATAAGAATTGCTTGATGAACCGAAAGCTTAGATTCCTCTAACTTTCTAACTATTTCCTTCTCGGTAGCTGTTAAATTCTTAACTGAACATATTACCCGATTTGCCTCTCTAACATCTCTATTCAAAAATGCTCTATAAGCCTTTGAATACAGATCTACAGCATCCCCCATTAACGTTAAAATCGCATTATACAGTTCTTTTGGTGGTATAGCTTTCATACTTGTAACTATATGTGCTATCCTAACTGCATGGTCAGCTATTCTCTCTATAGTTTTCACAAACATATTGTATATAACATATTCATATGGTTCGATAAATTCCTCATTTAATCCAAAGTATGAAATCTTAAATCTAATCATTCTAATGATAAATAGATAGAGTCTATCAACATCATCATCTTGAACGATAATATTTTCGGCTAATGCCTTATCACAGTTGTATAAGGCTTGTAACGTATCTCTAAGTATAATCTCAGTTAATCTTAACAGTCTATTTATTGTTGATGAGAGAGACATTTCACCATGTCTCAATAGAGATCTTATCTCTATATAGTCCCTACCTTCATCAGTAATCTCAAATCCAATCATTTTCTTCCTAATAACCTTCTTTATAAGAGCCCTAATAGTCTCTGCCTTCTTTCCAAAGATAATCTTAATTGCTTCATAACCAGCTAAGTAATAACTTATAACTTGTCTAACAATATTAAAAGGCTCATCATCTTCAACTCTATACTCAACTGATTTTCTATCAGCAATATCGCCAGGTGAGATTAGTATTTTATTACTATCATATGAGAGGATAACTGTATCTCCCTGTTTCAATTTATTAGTTAAAACCCATTTCTTAGGTAGTGAAACTATATATGTTGATTTACCAGTTAGCTGAATTTTTCTGATCTCTTTCACTTTACGCTCCCCACTATATAGATTATTTAATAGTCTATATAACCAATATAATAAACTATATGTTTTTATAACCCCATATACCAAAAGTAGAGCATAGTATTTAAGGATGTAAGAGGTGTTTATAGGTTTTGTTAGATGTAGAGTCAGCACTATTAATACTTGGCTTAGTGATGTCTTTCGTAATGGCTGTGAGTCTTGGGGGTAATGATGCAGCTGAGCCTACTGACTGTGCTGTTGGTGCTGGTGTTATCTCAATTAGGAAAGCAGTAATTCTCTTTGCTATATTTACGGCTGTAGGAGCGTTAACCCAAGGATTCATGGTTATGAAAACTGTTGGTAGAGGTATAGTGCCTGAGATAAGTATTGCCGGGGCATTTACATGTGTTACGGCGGCTGCACTATGGGTTTTACTTATAGCATCTAGGATAGGAATAGACATCTCAGTTACACACTCAATAATCGGCGCAGTTGTTGGATATGGTTTATTATCATATGGCTGGAATAACATAAATCACTATATCCTATTTATGACTATATTAAGCTGGATTACTTCTCCATTAACAAGCATAATTCTTGCTTATGTATTCTACAGAATAATTGTCTACATAATAGAACGCATGAATATAGACGTTTATTCTCCAAAATTTGAAAAGACATTATCAGCATTTCTAATTGGTTCATTAGCATTTTCGGCTTATTCATTTGGTATGAATGATATAGCTAATGCAACCGGTGTATATGTTACAATAGCATCTAAGCTTGGTAGAATGCCTGATTATAATGCAATGCTAGCATTAGCCGCTTTTGGATCTGTGGGAATCGCAGTTGGGGGGTTAACGATCGGCCCTAAAGTTATAAGTACAATGGCATTTAAAGTGACAAGACTAAATGTAATATCTGGTTTTGCAGCTGAATTAAGTAATGCATTAGTAGTTTATCTCTTTACAACTATACCATATCACTTAATTGGATTTGGTCTTCCAATATCTACATCTTTAGCAAGTGCTGGGTCATTAATTGGAGTAGGAATAGCAAGTGGTGGTAGAAAGAGTATAAATAAAGAGATAGCATTTAGATTAGCATCATTCTGGGTATTAACAGTTCCGGCTACAATGGCCATATCAGCAGTAATATACTTCTTACTTAAGGTATTATTACATGTAGTCTAGCTTGTAACTGCTAACCCTCTAATTACATCAGCAGTATCTTCCATTCTATCAGTCATATTTTCGATATTCTCGACAGCTTCCTTAACCATTAGCCAATGGCTAACTAAATCTGCCTTATCTCCCCACTTTAAAATTCCAGCGATAAGGTTAACTCTATACTCATCAACTTCTTCCTCGATCCTCTCAACCTTCTCAGCTTCTTTTATCGATATAGTTGGTTTTTTAATAAGGTTATCAACAGCCTCCTTTAAGTGAAATATAGCTTCATAAGACATTTCAGTAAGCTTAAGAATAGATTCACGGATATCCTCAGGAACATAACATGGTTCAACATAAATTAACTTCCTTGCAGCTGACTTAGCATGTGCAGCAATATCATCAATAGTAAGAATTAACCTCATAATATCTTCTCTATCAATCGGATGTAGAGGACCTCTACATAACTCAAAAATAATATTTTCTTTTATATTATCTGCCTCTCTCTCAAGCCTAAAAATCTCGTCAAATACTTTTTTACAACCCTCTACATCACATTCCCTAAATTTAATTATAAACTCACGAAGCTCCTTAACAACCTCAATTATTTTGTCAAAATGTTTAATACATATCTTATAAACTTCTCGCTGTCTACTCCAACCTAACCATCTATAGGATCTACCCATATGGTAACACCCTCTATAATTATTCATTAACAAAAGTAGTATTTTTACATTTAAAGTATGAATTTTAAGTTAAAAATTTTGGGTATGTCTCAATCAACTTATTCGATAGGTTCTACGTCATGTGGTAAACTTTCACGCCAACCAGCCCAACTAATTCTAACGAATTCTGCATTTCTCCATAGTTCTTCTATAGTTTTTGCGCCTAAGTAGCTCATGCCAGCTTTTAATGCAGCAACTAAACGTCTAATAACCTCTTCTACGCTACCTTTGTACTCAACGAAAGCTTCTACGCCCTCAGCTGTAAACGCATAATCACTTATATCTTCAGTATCTATATCAATTATCCCCTTCTCGCTTCCTTCCTTAGCTAGCATAGCATAGAAACTTGCCATTCCACGGTAAACCTTGTATCTTCTACCATTCCTATGTATGATTGGCCCTGGGCTTTCATCGGTGCCAGCAAATAATCTTCCAATCATAACTGTTGATGCACCAGCAGCTAACGCCTTAACAACATCACCCGGGTGCCTAATTCCACCATCTGCAATAATTGGAACATCTACCTCCCTAGCTTTTTCTGCACACTGCATAATTGCAGTTATCTGAGGTACACCAACTCCAGTAACTATCCTAGTTGTACATATTGATCCAGGCCCTATTCCTACCCTTATTGCATCAGCACCAGCACTAGCTAAATCCTCAACACCCTCAGGAGTCGCTACATTACCACTAACAACCTGAATATCATCCCCATATTCACGTTTAATTCTCTTAATTGTATTAATAACTAAATCCATATGACCATGAGCAACATCAATTACTAAGGCATCTACATCAGCCTTCACCAAAGCTTCTACTCTTTTCATAAATCCTTCTCTAATACCAATCGCAGCAGCTACTAAAAGTCTTCCCTTACTATCTCTAGCTGCAGTTGGATACTGGCTCTTCTTAATAATATCTACAGCCGTTATTAACCCCTTTAAATTCCAATCTTTATCGACGAGTGGAAGTTTCTCAATCTTATACTTTCTTAAAATCTCAAGAGCTTCCTCCATAGATATTCCTGGCTTAGCAACTATCAACTTCTCCCTTGGAGTCATAACCTCATATACTCTCCTATCACCATTAAACTCGAATTTAATATCTCTCATAGTAATTATACCAACCAACTTTCCCTTATCAACTACCATTAAGCCACTAACGCCATATTTATGCATCAACTCCTTAGCTACAAAAACCTTCTCGTGTGGAGAAATAGTATATGGCTCCTCAATAACTATATTCTCAGCACGCTTAACTCTTCTCACGAGTTCAGCCTGTTTTTCAATTGGCAAGTATCTATGGATAACGCCTATACCTCCATGTCTAGCTAAAGCTATAGCCATTTTATCCTCAGTAACTGTATCCATAGGGGCGGAAACAAGAGGTATGTTAAGTTTAATCTTCTTCGTGAATACAGTTGAGGTATTAGCTTCTCTTCTTGATTTTAACCTTGAACGTTTAGGAACAAGCAGAACATCGTCAAATGATAATGCTAATGGAATATCCTTCTTCAATAGTATCCCTTAAAAATATACATTCATGATAGGTATATTAATCATTATAATAATACACCTATTATTAAACCGTAACAACTATTCTAACTTACCCCTAAAAATAGTTGAAAATATAGAGTATTCAGGAAATGATTAGTGTGAAATCATTATCTTCTATCTGCTAATTTAGTTACGGAAAGTATATTTAGTTAAAACATATATGAACTATTATTTCAAAAGTAATTTTTACTTTCGTACTATTATCTTTTGGGTTGATATTATGGGTGAAGAGAAGAAATATAATGTAGAGGAGTTATTAGCTAAGGCTAAGAAGCCAGCGATGCTTGCACCAGCATATCATAAGTTTTATCAAGGTAAAGTGCAGGTTATGCCAAAGTGTGCAGTTAGAACATTACATGATTTTGATATTTGGTATACACCAGGTGTAGCTGAGCCATGTAGAATTATAAATAAGAATACAGAGGAGGTATTTGAATATACTAATAGATGGAATTATGTTGCTGTTGTTAGTGATGGTAGTAGAGTTTTAGGGTTAGGCAATATTGGTCCTGAAGCTGGACTACCAGTTATGGAAGGTAAAGCATTAATATTCAAGTATTTAGGAGGAGTTGACGCATTTCCACTGGTCACAAAAGCGCATGACCCTGATGATATAATAAAGCTCCTTGAATGGATAGAACCTAATTTTGGAGGTATAAATCTTGAAGATATCGAAAAGCCAAAATGTTTCTATATATTAGAAGAGGCGAGAAAGAGGCTCGAAATTCCTGTTTGGCATGATGATCAGCAGGGAACAGCCACTGTAGTATTAGCTGGATTAATAAATGCTCTCAAGATAGTAGGTAAGAAGCTCGATGAAGTTTTAATTGCGATGATAGGTGCTGGAGCAGCTAATATAAAGATTGCAGATGTATTAGAATTAGCTGGAGCAAAGTCTGGAAATATAATATTTGTTGATAGTAAGGGTATCTTGACTAAGGATAGAGTTGAGCAGATACTAGAGAAGGAGAAAAATCCATGGAAGGCAAAGTGGGCGGAGAAAAGTAATGCTGAGAATAGAACCGGAGGTATTCCGGAAGCGATGAAGGATGCTGATGTAGTTATTGCTATGTCTAGACCCGGACCAGGAGTTATTAAGAAGGAGTGGGTTGCGCAGATGGCTAATGATGCTATAGTATTTGCGTGTGCAAACCCTGTTCCTGAAATCTGGCCATGGGAGGCTAAGGAAGCTGGAGCAAGAATAGTTGCAACTGGTAGATCAGACTTTCCCAATCAGGTAAATAACAGCCTAGGATTCCCAGCAATCTTCAGAGGAGTATTAGATGTAAGAGCAAAGACTGTAACTGATGAGATGTGTGTAGCCGCAGCTAAGGCAATTGCAGATTTCGCTGAGGAGAAGGGAATACATGAAGAGTATATTGTACCAACGATGGAGGAGTGGGAAGTCTATCCAAGAGAAGCTGTAGCATGTGCACTACAGTCAATTAAGCAAGGCGTAGCTAGAATTAAGCCTAGTAAGCAAGAATTATGGGAGAGAGCGGTTAAGATCATAACCGAAGCAAGGAAATCACTAGAAGCATTGATGAATGCAGGTTTAATTAAGTCACCACCGCCAGAGGAAGAAATACTATCAACATATAAACCTAAGTAAAACCATCTTCTTTTTTATCTAAACTAAAGGTACTCTAAGAATATTGTTTCCAAAGCTCTTTCATCCTTTAAACATTATGTACCTAATTATATAATTAAATCATTAATTTTTACATACGAAATTAACATTGTTTCAAATATTTAGTTAATACATTTAGTTGTCCTTCGAATATATCAATATATATATTAGGTAAGTGTATCTACAATAAATGATATTTCATCACCATATTATAGATAGGTGATTATATTGAGATACTTTATAATTAGGAGGGATAATCTACGGCTTTTTATTGATGAATTAGTTAGCGATGGCTATTTAGTATATGGAGCTACGCGTAACGGCGGGTATGTAGAGGTTAAGAGTGGATCTGACCTAGATCTTGATAGTGTTGGTGTATCAAAAACGTTGCTAAAACATATATTATATCCAAACAACGAAGTTTTATATCAATATCGATTTACTGATGAGAACATAGAGATTTATGATAAATTAAAGGAACTGTTTAACAAGAAAAGAGTCATATTTGGACTTAGAGCATGTGATTTAAAAGCAATAGAGATTTTAGATCGTGTCTTTTTAGGTAAATACGAAGATCCATATTATAAAGCTAGGAGGGAAAATACATTATTGATAGGTGTATTATGTAAAGAAATCGGAGATAAGTGCTTCTGTTACTTTGTTAATTCTGGTCCAGATGTAAAGGCAAACTATGATCTATTTCTAACTGAAATTGACGATAAATACCTTGTAGAAGTTGGTAGTATTAATGGCTTAAATCTCATTAAGGACTATAGAGATTACTTTACACTAGCTTCTGAGGAACTAGTTTCAGTAAAGGAAAAGCTTGTCAAAAAATTAGTTGAAGAATTTAAGTCAATGAATTATCGAAGTATTGATGAAGTTGGTAAAGGCTTAAAGGAGCTGTTTGAAAGCGAATTATGGAGAGAATATGGTGATAAATGTCTAGCATGTGGAAGATGCAATTTTGTATGTCCTACATGTAACTGTTTTAATATTATTGATGAGCTTGATGATGATTTAAAGGGTGGAAAGAGGGTTAGAGTATGGGATTCATGTCATTTTGTAGGTTTTACGAGAGTTGCTAGTGGTGAAGTATTTAGGAGGCATAGAGCTTCGAGAGTACGACAAAGAATATTTCACAAGTACTACTACTCGTTATATGAGATTGGGGAATTCTCTTGTGTAGGTTGTGGTAGGTGTATAGAGGTTTGTAAAGCAAATATCGATATTAGGGATATCCTGGCTAGGGAGGTGTTAATAACATGATTAATAACTGGATTCCTAAGTTAGCTAGAATAGTTAATGTTAGAGATGAAACACCAGATACACGAACATTCACACTAAAGTTTATTGATGATACAGAATTTGAGTTTCAGCCAGGGCAATTTATTGAGCTAATGGTATTTGGATATGGTGAAGCACCCTTCTCATTAACATCAGACCCAGACGAGAAAAGATATTTTGAGCTAACTATCCGTAAAATCGGTACAGTAACATCTGCATTATTTGAAAAGCCACTTAATAGTCTCGTCGGTGTTAGAGGGCCATTTGGTAGAGGATGGCCACTAAAAAAGGCCAAAAATAGAAATCTACTAATTGTCGCTGGCGGATTAGGGTTAGCTCCACTAAGAGGCGTTATATACAGGATAATTCGTAATCGAAGAGATTTTGGGAGAGTTGTATTATTTTATGGTGCTAGAACACCTGCAGATGTACTCTATAAGGATGAGCTATTTATGTGGAGAAAGCATATTGAAGTTTATAAAACTGTTGATAAAGCTGATGAAGAATGGTTATCATGTAAATTAGGATATGAAGGTGTAGTTACTATACTATTTGACAAGATTAGTGTTGAACCTGAAGACACAATTGTTTTTACATGTGGACCACCTATAATGATGTATTTTGTAACAAGAAAGCTTGTAGAGCTAGGTTTCGACAAAAAGTCTATATTCTTATCGCTTGAGAGAATGATGAGATGTGGAATGGGAATATGTGGACACTGCACAATAGGTGGTATATATGTATGTAAAGATGGTCCTGTCTTTAGCTTAGAGGAAGTCGAATCCTTGTTAGAACCTACAGTTGAGGTGAAGAAAATTGTCCCTTAGAAATATACCTAAGGTTGGGATATTTAGTTTATCCTCATGTGAAGGATGTATAGTTGAGATACTAGCTTTGGAAGAGGAGTTTCTGGATATTCTAAGTATGATTCATGTATCTGACTGTAGAGTCCTTGGAATTAAAGATGAAGATGGGGAAATTGATGTAGCATTTGTAGAAGGTGCTGTAATGAGTCCATGGGACGAAGCAAAAATCAAGAAAATTAGGGAGAGAAGTAAAATTTTAGTTGCAATTGGTGATTGTGCAGTAAGTGGAGGACGATACATGTTTAGAGATTTTGGTCTTGAAGAAATCGATAAAAAGCTTCCTAGAATGGGTAAGTATAAAGCTCATCCACTTAGTAAGTACGTGAAAGTAGATTATTGTGTCCCAGGGTGTCCAATCATTAAAGAGGAGTTTAAAAGGTTACTCAAGGATATTCTTATCAAGCGTAAACCACTAATTCCTCATAACGACGTATGTTCAGAGTGTCCAAGATATTATAATTGCTTAATTGATGAGGGTAAGCCATGCTTAGGACCTATTACTATGGGTGGATGTGGAGCATATTGTCCATCTAGGTCAAGAGAGTGTGTTGGATGTAGAGGGCTTTATGAAGATGCAAATGTTAAGGCGTTAATAGAGGTATTTCGTAAGAAGGGTATTAGGATTCCAACTCATTTAGTTAAGTTGCTCGAGGTGAGTCAAAGTGAATAATGTTATAATTGAGGAAATAACTAGAATTGAAGGTCATCTAAACTTTACAATTGAGTTGGGTGAGCATATTAGGGCGAAAGCTGAGGCTATGGAGGGAATAAGACTATTAGAAGATATTTTAGTTAAAAAATACTATTGGGATATACCTGATATTACATCTAGAATGTGTGGTGTATGTCAAGCAATACATAGATTAACATCTATTCAAGCGCTTGAAGATGCATTTAATATAGAGTTACCATATGAGTTAGGTATCGCTAGAGAGCTTGTTGCAATTGCAGGACATGTCCAGAGCCATATACTACATCTACACTTCTTTGTACTACCAGATTTACACTATAAACGATCAATTATAGACCTAATACCTAGCCATAAGGAGTTAGTTATGAAAGCTATTAGGATAAAGAGAGTTATGGATGAAATAGTTAAGCTATATGGTGGAAGAGTTGTTCACCCAATAACTCCAGTAGTAGGTGGATTTACAGAGTTACCAAGTAAAGATATTTCTAGTCAGTATCTCGATAAGCTAAAGAAAGTATATAAAGATGCTGTAGAGATTACAGAGGCTATTCTTAATATTTCATGGCCAGATTTTAAACGAGAAACTGCATATCTATCGCTTAAGGGTAAGGGAATACCACTACTAAATGGTACTCTACACGCAAATGGCTTAAGCTTTATAGCTAAAGACTATGAAAAGTACATTAAAGCTGTAATTGAAGAGTACTCAACAGCAAGACACTACCTCCTAAATAATAGAGAGTATTTTGTTGGTGCACTGGCACGTCTTAACAATAACTATAATGAATTATCTGAAAACGCTGCAGAATTAATGGAGAAATATGGATATAAGTTTCCATCAGCAAATACTTTTCACAATAATGTTGCTCAAGCACTAGAAATTATACACTACATAGATAGAGCTATAGAAATTTTAAAGGAGCTATCATCTACTGACGTGAAAAAAACCATGGTTAAATATAATGTTACCGAGGGATATGGTGTATCTGCAACAGAGGCTCCAAGAGGATTACTCATACATGCATATAAAGTTGATAATAATGGTAGAATTGTTATGGCTAGGATAATAACGCCAACAGCACAAAACTATAAAAATATGGAGAGAGATGTTGAAGCATATGTAGAATTAATGGTTAATAATAATGGTATTGTTAAGAGAGATATCGAGATGTTAATTAGAGCATATGATCCGTGTGTTTCATGCTCAGCAAGATTCATAACTATTTAAGTATCATAATGTAAACTTCTTTTTTACAAAAATCTTTAAAAATAGCATTACACCTAAACTAATACTATATATTAATATATTGAATAATAAGCTATATTAAAAAGATTGTATAGGAATTCTTCTGTTTGGTGGTGTTACTATGAGTAGAAAGGTTGTTGTTGTCGGAGGAGGGCCTGCTGCAGTTATTTCTGCAGCTACTGCAAAAAAACATTATCCAGATGTTGAGGTAACGCTAATTAGAAAATTTGATCCTGCAGTAATACCTTGTGGTATTCCATATATATTTAGTAGGCTTGATAGTGCTGATAAGGATATAATGGGTGACGCGCCACTAAAGTCATTAGGTGTAAATATCGTTGTTGATGAGGTTGTAGATGTTGATAGAGAAAATAAGGTCGTTATTACAAAATCTGGTGCAAAGTATGAATACGATAAATTAATTTTAGCTACTGGTTCTGTGGCTGTTAAGCCAAATATCCCGGGGATAGATTTAAAAGGTATATATGTAATTGAAAAGAACATTGAGTTTCTAAGGATGATTAGAGAAGAAGTATTGAAGGCTAAGAAAATTGTTATTGTAGGTGGAGGTTTTATCGGTGTAGAGATTGCTGATGATGTTATTCGATTGGGAGATAAGGAAGTATCAATTGTAGAAATGCTTCCACACTGTTTACAACTTGCATTTGATGAAGAGTTCTGTATAGCAGCTGAAGAAGAGCTTAAGAAACTTGGTGTAAAGCTCTATACAAATTGTTTAGTAACAAAGTTTGAAGGTAAGGATCGAGTTGAAAATGTCATCTTAAGTACTGGTGAAGAGTTACCAGCAGACTTAGTAATCGTTTCCGTAGGATCGAAGCCCAATGCTGAATTAGCTAAAAAGATAGGGTTGGAGATAGGTAAGTTTGGAGGTATAATTGTTGATGAATATATGAGAACATCAGATAAGGATATATTTGCTGTAGGAGACTGTGTTGAGCGTAAGTCTTTCTTTACAGGAGCACCTACGAGAACAATGCTAGCATCAATAAGTACTGCTGAAGCTAGAATAGCCGGATTAAACCTATTTGACCTTAAGGTTACAAAGCTTGCTAAAGGAACAATAGGAATATTCTCGACAAAAGTTGGAAACTTAACTCTTGGTGTTGCTGGATTGACCGAGAGTATGGCTAAAGCAGAAGGTTATGATGTCGTTGTTGGTGTTGCTGAAGCGCCAAATAGACACCCAGCTGCACTGGAAGGAGCACAGAAAATAAAGGTTAAGCTAATCTTCTCCAAGGAGAGCATGACATTAATTGGAGGAGTCGTAATGGGACCAGAGTCAGTAGGCGAAATAATAAATATGATTGGCGTAATGATGCAGAATCAGCAGACTGCGGTAGAGATAATGTTTATGCAGATAGGTACACATCCACTCGTTACGGCTGCACCCACAGTATATCCAGTATTATTAGCAGCAGAAGATGTAATAAGGAAATTAGAAAAAGCTAAGAGTTAGGGCCATTAGAAGTTAACATGACTTTTTATAACTTTATCAACTTTCTCTTTTAACCTATAGATATCATTAATGTATTTCTCATGATCATAAATCCAATAATTACCAGCAAAATTCTTATATGGAATAGTCTGTCTCTTTCCTGGCAAACTAATATGGGATAACCAACACTTATAGCTTTTTATCCACCCAGTTTCTATCAGTCTATTCAAAAACCCTATGAAGTTAAAGAATTCATGTGTCGGAAGGTATGCATTAAGAAATAATGCATTTGTCCCCAATATTTTACCGAGTACTTCAACAAATGGTTTATCTCTAATGGCATTCGCAAATTTCGCCATAGCACTATAATTTCTAAACTTAATATCCATATATGGCACTAACGAATCTTTAACACCAAATTTTAAAAATGCAATTTCAAATCCCTCTATCAAGAAGTTAGGTATTATATGATGCTTATAGTGATAATGCAAATTTTGCACGGTCATTCCTAACTTCTTAGAAATCTCTGTAAGTGGTACTGTAGCGTCCTTCTCTAACTCCTTTAAAATATAAACATCAACTTTATCTGCCTTTATTATCCATTTAGCTGGATCTTTAAGTGTTACAGGAAGAGCTGTATCAGCCTTCTCCATCTCCTCCATCAGCGCATTCCAATCAAATTTCCATAAACATCTATCTAAATCAAACCATTTTGTAGTTGTATTAACTCTGTGAAAACATGTAGACCACTTTAGATCATATCTCTCAATAATTCCCAAGTTGACTAACTCATTTAGAAATACGATAAACTTATCTTCTTGAGTAACTGGAATAGTATATAACGCGAAAACACAGTTCCTCAAACTGAATAAACTCTTTGTATAAACCCAATAATCATTTAACTCTAGAAAATCATGAATATATCTTGTATAATGTGGGTTTACATCGGCATATACAACTGCTTTCTTTAAACCTAAGTTAGTATGATAAATATTTGTAGATAAGTACAAAATACCACGTTTTCTTAACTTATTTATCCTATGTCTAACCGTGGACTCCGGCAATCCAAGATACTTTGCAATTCCATAAATATTCCTAGGCCCTAATTTACCTAATGCTTCAATAATTATTAGATCCAAGGAGTCATATGTATCCTCTATTTTTAATTTTCGCAAACTCATATTTCCCTATATTTCTATTTGTATTCTGCTATATAAGCAAATATTTATGTGTTAATAATGCTATATAGGTAAAAAATAAATAGAAGAATAAAAAATTAAGGGGTGATAATCGGCCCCACTTCTCTCCTAATCTTATAATTCTTAGCGCATACCTGGACAGAACGGATTATCGACCTCGTCTCCTCCCCCATCTGTTGGACTTACATTCCCATCTAATGGTAATAAACTAGCATTTTGTACTAGATTAAGTGCTGGTGCTACTGTTGTAACTACAATTGGCGTAAATAGTAGGGCCAATAGTAATATCACGAATACTATCTTCTTATTCATAATGCCCCAATAATTTTTATTTTTCTCTAACTTTTTATTATTTATTTGCGATTTTTCAAAAGACATAGATATTTATCATTTTAGCCCCTTCTAAGTATGTTGTTTATTACATTGATAAAGAAATACTTAACTAAGTAATAAGTTATTATTACATAGTTAAAGTTTATACTTTAACTATGATAATTTATATTTTTAACTGTGTAATTCTATCTTTATTGCCATATATATAGAGCCAATATCTACCAGAAGCTGTGTTAATTGGTATTGTAATTGATGGTTTTAGCTTAGGAATATTAAAATCTAAAAGTATTATTAATCCATTATTCTCAATAAACTTAACTAATTTCGGTTTAAGTTTTAAAAGTGCATCTTTAGTTAGATATGCATATACAGTATCTATTTTTTCCTTACTTATTTTATAATTAAACAAATCTTGATTTAATATTTCCACATTCCCTAAATTAAGTCTTTGAATTCTCCTCCTAGATGCATTTACAAGTTTACTATTCTTTTCTATACCAAGTAGCTTTATATCATCATACTTAGATGCTAAAGTAATTAGTATACGTGCATCTCCAGAGCCAAGATCAACTATTCTTTCAGATGGTCTTGGAACATAAATTCTAGATAATTTTTCAACTACTTCCCATTTTGAGGGATAAAATGGTATTTTCCCCCTCATACCCTCTATCTCTTAACTCCAAAATAATAATATCATATAACTAGTAGGAGAATTTTTAAACTTTTATTTTTCTAGCTGGTAATAGTAATGAAATCGCTAAAGATACAAGTATTATGATATAAATTGTTTCTATAGTTAGTTTTCCTAGGATTAATGGTAAAGTTAATAAAGGAAGACCACCTATCGCTGTAGCTAGTGTAACTATACCCATTGCTGTAGCTTGTTTCTTTTTTCCTAAAAATCTACCTATAGAAATTGCTGATGAAATATCATATAAAGCGTATGTTGGTATTAACCAGAATAGTATAGCTAAAACTCCGGTTGTATAGTGTAACCCAGTGGCTACAATTATAAGCATAAGTATTGTACCTAGAAATACATGTACTGGACTATGTTTATCAACAAGAGCTCCAGCTATATATCGCCCAATTACTCCTGTAATTGATGGTAAGGTAGCGTACACAATACCAAATAATAGCTTATCCTCATGTACAATATCAATCAGCTTAAATGAGTATCCATTCCAAATAAGCTCCATAGCTAGAGTAGCTAAAATAACAGCAATAAAAAATCTAAGTAGATCCTTTCCAGATGCTGATATAGCATTAACGATCTCCTTAAAACTTGCATGTTCTATGGATTCAGAGGGGAAGAACAGGATATAGATAGTTACCATTAATCCCTCTAAAATTGCAATTAAAGTATATACCGTTCTTAAGTCTGTTGGTAGTATTGAAAGTAAGATGCCAGCTATACCCCATCCAAGCGTCATACCAATCGTATAAATAGCATACACTCTTCCACTAATTCTACCTACATCTAGAACTACACCTGCTGTTGCAATATTAACTATAGAAATCGATAAAATTGCAATTGCTATAGAAGGTATAAATACATTTAATCCATAAATAGCAATTAATAGATACATAATTGAGCCGATAAATCCTACAAAAATTATTTTTCTTCTCCCAATAATATCCGCCAAAACACCAGCAATAACTGCAAATAGTAGTGGAAGTAGCTCAGCCGCCGATAATAGTATTATAAAATTGTAGTCATACCCAAGTGTTAATTTTACATAGTATCTTGCAAATGAAAAGTGTAATCCATAAGCTAAGACGTGAAGAAATGCCGCAAAAGTATATAAAAACAGCCAAATATTCCGCATATTATTTCACCCATAGAGTCTGTAGTCAACATTCCATTGGCACATATTGAATTTGTCGTCAAAACTTAACATTTATGTAAGTCCTTTAAAAAGCTATGGATTTATATGAATCTATAATAGCCATTATATAGAGTTAGGTTATTGTAGAGATTTATGAGAATCTATAATATAATCTTAGGTAAGTACATAGATATTGTAGAGAATCCTCGGATTGTAAGTTTATCTCCCTCAATAACTAAGATTTTGTTTAAGCTCGGTATAAAGCCTATTGGTGTTTAGTACTTTTTGTAAGAAACCAGAGGAAGCTAAAAAAATTACCTCAAGTTGGTGGATATTTAAGTGTTAATTATGAGATTCTTGATAGTCTTAAGCCTAACTTAATTTTACTGGATTCTGGAATTCAGAATGCATTAGCGTTTGAACTAAACCGAAAAGGATATAATGTGTTTCCATTTCCACTTCCACAGTCACTATACGGGAGTAATGGATACTATAATTGTGTTAGGTCAAATTCTTTCTGTATTAGATAAAGCGATTAACCTAGCTAATGATATGTCTAAGTCACTAACAGCTTTATACAATGCTCTTAATGGCTTAACTGTATATTTTGAGGCTGATTTAGGTGAGCCTATAACTATTGGAAGATTTTCATATATCAGCAACAGTTTATTCCATATCGGGTTAAAAAATATATTCATTGACATCGGTCTTTCTTTCTTTAATCCATATACAAAAGGGATAGACTTTACAAAGTATAATCCAGATGTAATTATATATGAGCGTGGGTATGCTACTAAAGTTAATGTTGAAGATGTCCGTAGAATGTTTATTAATCGTCACCTTGATTATTGGGATGCTGTAAAGCATAGTAGAATAATTGTTTTAGAGGATAATTCACTAACTCATTATGGACCAAGTATAGTAGACACGCTATCTAGATTAGTCTATGAAATAGGTGAGCTGCTATGAAGATTCATATATTCGGATTTGGAAATATAGGCTATGCAGTTGCAGATGCGTTAAGTAAGCTCAAATATAATTTTCTAATTATTGATAAAGATCCTGAGAAGGTTAAGATCGCTAGAAAATTAGGTTATGAAGCACTAAAGCTAGATTTACTGAAAAGTTCGATTAGTAATGTCAATTTTGGAGCTACCGCTTTACCAGGTCCAATCGCATATGAAGTGGTTAAGAAGTTATTAATGAGTGGTATAAACTTAGCTGACGTATCGTTTTATGAGGGGGATATATGGGAATTAGAGAATTACATTAGCAATAATATTTATATTCCTGATGCCGGGTTTGCACCTGGGATAACAAATGTTATGGTTGGTTATAGCTATAATATTATGGGCGGACTTGATTCAGCATATATCTATGTTGGTGGTCTTTCTTATGAACCGGATGACTTACTTGGTTTAGCGTTAACTTGGTCACCAGTAGATCTTATAGATGAGTATATTAGAGAAGCTAGCTACATTGAGGATGGTAAGGTTAAGTATGTAGATCCGTTTGCTAGAACTGGAGTAATAGATTTAGATAATCTAGGTAAATTTGAATATTTTATAACTGATGGATTAAGGACGCTTATTAATACTTTTTATGGTAAAGTAAGGGAAATGTACGAGTTTACATTGAGGTATCCTGGACATCTAGAAAAAATGTACTTTTTAAGAAAGTTAGGTATTTTAACTAATTTAAAGAGTGAATTTGCAAATTTGTTAACTAAAGTTATTGAGAACAAATATAGAGACAGAGTTATTATGTATGTTAAATGTTGTTATGAAGATAAGTATGTAGTATCAAAGTTGTGTATGACGTATAGTGAGGATAAGCGGTTATCCGCTATGGCTATTACAACTGGATATCCACTAGCAGTTATTACTAGTATGATTTTTGACGGGATAATCTCGGGTAGAGGTATCTATCCACCTGAATATATTGGAATGAACAAAGATCAATTTAATGAGTTTATGAATAGACTTGAAAAATTAGGTATTAAAATACAAGTAAATCTATGTCTCTAGACCTATAAGGAAAGCTCTGACGTTTTTCCCTAGAACTTTATGATTATATCCTCCCTCTAATACCGCAAATACACTACCACCAGCTACGTCATTAGCAAATTCCTTGATCATTTTTCCAATCTCTGTATAATCCTCTGTTGTAAGCATACCTCCCCAATCTTCAATATGTCTATCGAACCCTGCTGAAACTCCGATAATATCATAATTTCCTTTTCTACACTGCTTTTCTAAAAATTTACTTAGTGTTTCTAGCTGCTCCTCCCTATTTCCTGTAGGTAAGTGGTAGTATTCAGCAGCATCAATACTATAAAATATATTCTCTGTACCATCACCAAAGTGTAAATCAATATCTATCACCAGTGCTTTTTTGATCAAATTTTCATTCAGAAGCTTTAGTATCGCTATTGCTATATTGTTAAAGTAACAGAATCCCCAGCTACTATCTCTACTTGCATGATGACCTGGGGGTCTAATTAACCCAAATGCAGGTTCACCAGATAATGCAATTGAAGC
>CAYTHX010000012.1:0-44226 GCA_964437705.1 uncultured Nitrososphaeria archaeon | reverse complement strand
AGCCTAATATTAATTAAAACTGCAAAGAAACGGTTAAACCACTTAGAAGAGTATGTAGATTTTATTTATGGATTAGCTGAGTACATACCCGTTAGATCATCATCTATAAATGTAGTATGCACATCATTTTCATTTAGAGATGTACTTAGCTATAGAATATCCTTAAGTGAATTTCTTAGAGTGCTAATTAAGAATGGTAAATGGATTTGTGTTGATATGGGTAAACCAAATAATAAAGCGCTCACAACTATTGGATACTACCTAATAATATTAGCTAGTAGTACATTAGGAGGATTAGTATCACTACTATTAGGTAGAAATCCTTGGAAGAAACTTGTAGAAACCTACCAGCGTAATCCCAGAAACAGAAACCTAGTAGCTGTTACATCCAAAATGTTCAATAAAGTACTTTTTAAAACCATATTATTCGGATTAGCATACTTACTAGTAGCTACAAAATAATCTTTTTAAAGATATTGGAAATAGATAACTTTGGGCCGATGATATACAAACTGCCCAGAGACTCCTGCGGGGGAGGATGAAATGGGCCGTGACAGTTGAGGCCCCCCATCGAAAATTAGTATGTTAATACCAAACCTGTTTTAATGTCAATATATTTCTCTGGATAACGGCTTATTACGTACTCTTTTGCCGCTCTTCCACTACAATGAGCTGGCGATATAAACTTAGAAATTTCCGATAATTTATCTAGCGTGCTTCTTGAGGGGCTATGGTATCCACCTAAAACATGATATATCTCCATATTCGAGATTTCTTTTGCTTTCATAGATATCCTATCTACACCAGGATGTGAACATCCAACTACCACTATAAGACCCTTACCAGATACGTAGAATGCAAATGCAATTTCATAAAATCCTGACCAAGCTTCTAAAGGCCCAATTATCCATGCGTCTTCAAACACTTTTAAAGAGCTAGATACAGTTATAGGATTTAACCCCCATTTCTTGAGATAATCAGCAAGACCAGGTGGAATATACACATTTAAGCCTGGAATACTAGAACCAATGTATTTGAATCCTCCATAGTGATCTCCATGATGATGACTTAAAATCGCAAAATTAACCTTGTGTAAATCAATACCCAATTGTCTAGTATTATACTCCATAACTCTAGGATCTGTATCAGCATCAAATAATACACTCCACTCATTAGTTTCTATATATGCACTAAAACCCCAACTACTTAGTAAATTACTTGATGGCTCATTATCCACTATTATAGTAATTTTTGCAGACTTAGCCATATTTCCCCAAATAACTATAACACTATAATTCATTCTTAAAACAAAAGGACATATAATATATAGTGTGTTAGCATTAGACATTAAATGAAGATAGTAATTTACAATAGAGGATAAGATGTGCAAAAAACTCCTTTTTGTAGTGATATCTCTACCTTAAACTAGACCATTGTTAAATAGTTTTGGAGAGGAGTAAGACTAGGAACTGTAAGTTCTTCTTAAATAAATACACGGTTTTTGACAAAACTTAAGGATAATGACATTTTTATTTTTAACTATAGAATATATCATTTTTGATGAATGCCATATTTTTACTTGCTGGCCTCCTTTTCACCTACTGTTTTAATATTCCCTTTGGATATTGGAGAGCAAATACTAAGAAATTTAGCTTAAGTTGGATCCTAGCTATTCATCTTCCAGTTCCAGTAATCTTCCTTGTTAGAATATTAATTGGGGCACCACTATACCTGATTCCAGTTTTTGTTATAGCTTTCTTTTCAGGACAATTTACTGGGGGGTAAAATATTTAAGAGGAGAATGTTTATGAGCAGACCAATTACTTCATGCCTCGTTATGGATATAATTAGAGATATGCTAAAGTAGACATTATACACCGCTTAATTAGTGATCTAAAATGTGTAGATTGATCATGATTATTGGCAAGCACGAACTAGTATCCAATGTTTATAATGAACTGTTAAATGGTATTATTAAAGCGGCTAAACGCGATCAGTATGGCGCTAAACTATTTTCTAGAAAAGACTTTTGTCATAAAGATGGATGGGGTATAGTTAGAATAGTACTAGATGATAAGAATATCAGTGTTTTCCACTACAAAAGCTTAAAACCAATTTATAAAGATCCTATAGCTATTAATCAATATATTAGTTATAAGAATAATTATAGTGGTGACTCGCTTATAATTGATTTTATTCATGCAAGAGCAGCTTCTCGAGGCACGCGGTTAAATATACTTTCAACTCAACCAATTAATGCCGTAACGAGATTAGGCGATTCTCTTTACCTTATTCATAACGGTTCTGTAAATAAGCAACAGTTGCTTAACGAATTATCTATTCCGAACAAATCCGAGCATGCAAAAGAGGGAAGTGACTCATACTTTCTAGCGCAGTATATCGCTCAAAATATATCTGATACGTTAAATCTGAATCATATAAGGATGGTTAAGAGCTATGTAGATACAGCGCTCAATCTAGGAGTTATACATTTGAAGAACCAATGTGCATACGTTGTCATGGGATCCTACTTTAAAGTTAGGAGAGAAAAGGCTGAAGAATGTAGGAATTATTATAAATTGTATAAGTATTTTGATGATAGGGGTTTAATAATATTTTCCTCGTCAACGATTATAGATTTTCCGGAGTATAGGCCTAAATTGCTTTATAACTGGGAGAAGGTGGATAATGGAAAGTTTGAATTATATAAGGTTGATTTTAGAGATGGAATTTTTATGCTTGATAAGGGTATAATATAGTTGTACTATTTACTATAGACACGTTCATAAAAATTTGTGATTTATAACTTATGTAAGCGATAAATAAACATTAATTCTACTATATATTTACCTCTTTGTATATTACCATTTATGGGGTGTAATATATATGCCTATGGCTTTTACTGTGAGAGACGTTATGGATACTGATGTATATACTGTTGAGGCTGATGAACCTGTAAAAAAAGCTCTTGATACTATGCTTGAGAAGGGTGTATGGTCCGTAGTAATTACTGATAAGGGATTACCAGTTGGTGTAATTACAGATAGAGATATCCTTAGGAGATGTATTGGTAAAGGTTTAGATTTAGAAAAAACTACATGTAGAGAAATTATGTCTAGCCCACTAATTACTATAAGTCCGGATGCAACACTAGGCGAAGCTTGGTCACTTTTATCTGAAACAAAAGTTAGAAGAGCATATGTTATTGAAAAAGGAAAGATTATTGGTAGAGTAACACAAACAGGATTATTTAACAAGTTACTTGAATTAGTTTTAGCTTTAAGCTCAGTGAGATATCAGCTATAAAATCTGTTACAACACTATAATAGTTAAACCCTATATTTCCTTTTTCATCATTAGATTTAAAGAGGAAGTAATTCTATAATTCAAATATGTTTTAATAATGACTTATATACTACTTACATCTTGATTATTGTTTATGAAAATCAAATTAGCATCAGTACTGTCATATATACTATCTGCACCATTCTTTTCAATATACATACTTATGTTATTTATCGATACAACACAAAGTTATCTATACGCATTTTTAACTGTACTAATATTTATTAGTATTCTGCCGATAGTTTGGGTAGTTATTGAGAGTTTAGCTGGACGTATTGACATATTCGTTTCTGATAGAAGAAAGAGAACTAAATTTTTTATTCCAGCTTTAATTAGCTATCTAGCTGGGTTATTTGTTTCAAAGTATATGCATGATAGAGTTTTAGCTACTTATCATTTAAGCTACTTTATTATGGCGTTATCTCTCTTAATATTGTCATTTAAATGGAAAGCTAGTATTCATGTAGCTGGAGCTGCTAATCCAATAACATTCCTAATATTGCTTAAGGGTATTTACTACGCACCCCTTTATATACTACTCATACCTGTTATATGGTGTAGACATGTTGCAAAAGCACATAATGCTATAGAATTTCTTATTGGTTTAATTTTAGCGCTTATTTCTCCATTTCTAGCTTTTCAACTTATTGATTATATACTCATTTCTTAAGCCTTCAAACCATTAATAATTATTTTAAGGTGAATGTTGATGCTAAAGAGAACTCATCTTTATGAATTTCATAGTAAGTATGGGAAAATGATGGAATTTGCTGGATTTGAAATGCCAATATGGTATGAAGGTATTATACCTGAACATTTAGCTGTTAGAAATAGTGTTGGTTTATTTGATGTTACTCATATGGGTAGAGCTATTGTTGAAGGTCCAGATGCAACTAGCTTTCTAAATTATGTTCTAGCTAGAGATGTATCTAGCGTTAATGTTATGCAAGGTAAGTATACCGTTATGCTAAATGAAAATGGAGGTATAATTGATGATCTCACCTTCTTTAAGCTTGAGGAAGAGAAATACCTCGTTGTATATAATGCTGCTAATAGAGAGAAGGATTATAAGTGGCTATTAAAGCATTCTAATAACTTTAATGTTAAACTCAGCGATGTCTCTGACGAAGTTGTTATGTTAGCTATTCAGGGTCCAAAAGCCGTAGATATTATTCAATCAATTGCAGATAGAGATGTAAAGAGCATTCGAAGATACTGGTGTAGCTTTGCTAATGTTGCTGGTAAGGATGTCTTATTAACAAGAACTGGATATACTGGTGAGGACGGATTTGAAATATACCTATGGAATACGCCATTAAGTGCGTCTGATAAAGCACTAAAGTTCTGGAATTCTATTTTAGATGCAGGTAAGGAGTTTGGTATTAAGCCATGTGGATTAGGTGCTAGGGATACGTTAAGGTTAGAAGCTGGAATGTGTCTATATGGCCATGATATTACGGAGAAGACAACGCCATATGAAGCTAAGCTAGACTTCACAGTAAATATTGATAAAGGTGAATTTATTGGTCGAGAAGCTTTATTAAAGCAGCTTGAAGAGGGTATAAAGAGGGTTAGGGTTGGAATAAAGCTTATTGAGAGAGGAATTCCTAGAGAAGGATACAAAATATATCATGATGATGCAGAGATAGGGGTGGTAACAAGCGGAACTTTCTCACCATTATTAAAATGTGGAATTGCCATGGGTTATGTAGATGTTAATTACTCTGTAGTAGATACCCAGGTTTACATTGATATAAGAGGTAAAAAAGTTAAAGGGTTGATTGTTAATATGCCGTTTTACGATACTGAAAAATATGGTTGGAGGAGGAAAGTTTAGGGTAGAGCTAGTTCCTTGGATATCCTTTTTCATTCCATCCTCTAAATTTATAGTAGAACTTAACCATAGTTTTAACTTCCTCTCTAGTTATCTTATATTCTGTACCCCTAAACTTTATAACTTCCTTGTAAAATCTCTCGCTAATATCATCATCCCTCTCTGGATTTAATCCACGCTTAAGGTTAAACTTTCTAATTAATGTTCTCGCATAATTTGCTTTTTCTCTAAGCTCTTCAACACTATACTTCTTACCTGTTAATCCATATAATATTTGTATAATATCATCCCACTCATAGACATATCTAGCAAATCTACATAATACTAGTGAGTCAAAGACAATTAATCTATCTTCAACATTAACAAGATAGTTTATCTTCTCCTCTAGAGTTGGTTGATTTAGTCTACCAGAGAGCTCAAATGCATATGCCGTCATTCTTAGGTGATCCGCTCCTCTATTGTTAACAGCATATTCGAATGCCATAAATTTCAATACTCTCGGGTCATATCCTGGTGGAGCTAAGCCTTTAGAATGAATCGCTAAGTCTTCAATTCCTGTCATCTCACTAAACCTCTTTACACCTTCAGCTAGTTTATCACCTAATCCTTTTCTAAACGCGATATCATTTAACAACTTAATTATTGCGTCTACGTCTCCAAACCTTAGGCCATCAACATTTATTCTACCCTTCTCAGTAGCATATGCTAGTAAGGCTAATACATTTCCAGCCTCAATTGTATCAATACCATACAACTCACAAACTTCATTAATCTTAGCAATAGCATCATATGAACCCACTTCATTTTGTCCGCCAAATGCATATATCGTTTCATACTCTGGATGTTTCCCTTCTAAACCAGCATACTTTCCTTCTTTAACCTTAATATACTTACCACAACTAAATGGACAATTGTAACACGCTAAATTATGGTCATAGTACTTCTCACGGATACTACCCGGATTTAACTCCTCTTCAAATTCTGAACCACCTTTAGTAAAGTAGTGACTTGGGAAGAAGCCTTTATTTAGCCCATAGAATAGTGTTGCTGGAGTACCATATCTTCTATAGGTATCAGCACCGATTTTTGGATCCTTCGAAATTTTTGTTAATATGTTTTTTACAGCTATTAACACCACATCTGAATCATAAACATCCACACTTTTTTCACTAGCAACTACCGCGATACCCTTTAAGCGTTTACTACCCATAACAGCCCCTGCACCTAATCTACCAGCCTTACTCTCCCTTCTAACAGAGCCATAATTATGAGATACAACAGCAAATTTTACAAGATTCTCGCCTGCTTGCCCAATGGTGGCTACACAAGCATCTTTATAACCAATATCTTCTTTAATCATATCTTCTGCCTTATGTGTATCTGTACCCCATATGTTACTCGCATCTCTAATTTCAACTGAAGTATCATGTGTATAGATGTAGACAGGCTTTTCGCTACGTCCATAAATAAAGAAGGCATCGATTCCAGCCCACTTCATTTCTGCCATGAGATTACCACCCATGTAGCTCTCGCCAAAGTAGTTAGTTAGTGGAGATACAAAGTAGAATCCTACCTTACTTGCCATTGGAACCTTAGTTCCACACGCAGGACCTATAGCAATAAGCAGTATATTATCAGGACTTAGTGGATCATCAACGTTAACATTTTCATAAAAGTACTTTGCTGCAAACATTTTACCTCCAATTAACTCCATAAAGTCCTTTGGAGTCTCCTCAACCTCAGCTTTACCCGTAGAAAGATTTACTTTTACAATATGTCCTCCATATCCATTCAAATTAAAATCACCACCAATTATACTGTAACTCTATACCTCCATAAACATTAATAGTATAGAGAACTATCCCATATATTCATATCTATAAAACTTAGTTATACTATATAGTAACTAAAATGATACTTGAAATATTAAAGATGATAACTTACTTTGGAGACGCCGCGCTTTGGATAGCAATCTCAGTAATCCTTCACTTCTATGGATATGAAAAATTTAGTAGAAAATTTACAATGCTAATATTAATCGATGTTATCATAAATAAAGTATTAAAACATACCTTTATGTTACCTAGACCTCCAGAAAGCTCTTGGCTTGTCCCAGCTGAGGGAATATATGGATTTCCGAGTGGGCATACAGAAACGGTTTTTACAGCAGTAACATACTTAACATTAACTTACAATAAAGCATTTCCATTCTATATTTTAGCGTTACTTGTTGGATACTCAAGGGTAGCACTTGGTGTTCATTATCCGATAGATGTCTTAGGAGGAGCTGTATTTGGAATACTCATAGGTATTATATTCTATATTGCTAATGTTAATGTTAATAACAGAATCCATATGGAATTTAGTAAGGCTCAAATTATATTCACCGTATTAATCGCTATTTTAATAGGTTGTATCATATATGATTATTTTCCAGTTAGATCAGAGCTTATGGCAGGTTTTCTATCAGGTTTTATCTTGATATATCCATTTCCAGTAGAATTTAGAAATAAGTATAGAATATATAGAACAATTCTTGGAATATTATCACTAGCTATTTTAATCTCACTTTATTATTTAACTGAATACTCACTAGTAAAATTCTCTATAGCCTTTACAGCATGTCTATGGATATACTATATTTATCCGCAAATATTTAATAAGATAATAAGGTAGATACATACATTATAGTTTTTTGAATATGGTATCACGGAGAACATTGCTTAAAGGTATTATAGCGGTAAGCGTGATATCTGCTGTTTCTACCATATATCCAATGTATATAGAGACAAACTATATTACAACTACAGAATTAGAGATAGACCTAGGTCTAGGGTTAAAAGCTATACAGATCTCTGATACACACTTTGCATCATCAAATTTCGATCCAAATAAAATTATTGATACCATTAAAAGCTATAGTCCAGATATAATATTTCACACTGGAGATGTAATTACATACTTAGATGGATTTGAAGATGCTGTAGAGTTTATAGGGAAGTTATCAGAAATATCACCCATTTATATTGTTGCTGGTAATCATGACCATTGGAGTGGATTAGGTTCTAAAGGTTTAAAAGAAAATTTAGAGAAAATTGGAGAGGTTTATGTCTTAAATAATGAAGCTAAGTTGTACGATAAACTGTGGGTCGTAGGTGTAGATGATCCATATACATATCACGATGATATTGATAAAGCTATGAAAAATATTCATGGAGGTTATCCAGTAGTTTTACTGGCACATTCACCACAAATTATAGATAAAGTAAATAGTAGGATAGGTTTAGTTTTAGCTGGACATACACATGGTGGTCAAGTTAGACTTCCATTTATTGGTGCAATACATGTACCACTACCATCAAAGTATAGGAAATATGACTACGGATTATTTGAAGTAAAAGCTACATATATGTTTGTAACAAGAGGAATCGGAACTTCTTTCTTTCCAATAAGATTCAACTGCCCACCAGAAGTTGTAGTAATAAATTTGTAATGATATAATAACTTTATTGTTACTAACTTTATTGTTATTTAACTCTACTAGCTATCAAGAATTTATTTGTCTCTATAACTTTGTTTTTGATTAGTATGCTATACTACATCACGTTAACAACAATTTGTAATCTCAACTGTAAATATTGTGGTAATAATCCGGATCCACGTATTCAACCACTCAACTTATCTATACCGATTAGTGATATTAAGAAATTTATATCCATAGATCCAGAGCCATATATCTGCTTTTATGGTGGAGAACCTCTACTTCAAATAGACTTAGTAAAAGCCATCATGAACTCTATTCCAGCTAAAAAATTTATCTTACAAACAAATGGAATTCTTCTTCATAAGCTTGAACCTAGCTATATAAAGCGTTTTAGTGATATCCTAGTTTCAATTGATGGTAGACCTGAAATTAATGATTACTACAGAGGTTTAGGTACCTATAAAGCAGTACTTAAAAACATTAAATATATTAGAGAAGTGGGCTTTCAGGGTAATGTAATTGCTAGGATGGCAGTTTCAGGAAAATCAGATATTTATAGGGAAGTTAGACATTTAGTTGAGCTCGACAATCCTCATTTTGACTATGTTCACTGGCAACTTGATGTTATGTGGGATTCACCACCATATCAGAGATACGAAAATTTTGATGAATGGATTGAGAATGTCTATAATCCTGGAATATCTAAGCTTGTAGACTATTGGGTTAATGAATTATCTAAAGGGAGATTTAGAGGAATAATTCCATTTATGGGCATAATGCATACACTTTTAACTGGTGAAAAGGTAGAGCTAAGGTGTGGCTCTGGCATCAATGCATTTGCTATCACAACTGATGGACGTATACTCGCCTGTCCAATAGCGCCAGAATTCTCCTTTAATAGGCTTGGCACAATATATGACACAAAACCACAGGACCTACCCTATAAAGTAACAGTTGAAGAACCATGCACATCATGTGAATACCTAGATATCTGTGGTGGAAGATGCCTATTCGCTAATAAAACTAAATTGTGGGGTATAGATGGATTTAGAAAGGTATGTAAAACAGTTATCCACTTAATTAATGAACTTAAGAAAGCCAGAGATGTAGTTGCAGATATGGTTAAACGAGGAATGTATAGTGTTGAAGATTTTAGGTATCCAAAATATCCGAATTCTATTGAGGTAATTCCATAGTATCTTAATGTCTTTATTTATACCACATCCTGATATACTTAACTACCGTATTCGGTTTAATAATCTCTAAACCATACGGTTTTAACTTTTCATAATGTTCCACATTATTTGTCGCTAACTGCATATTATGAGAAATACATATTGCAGCTATTAATAAATCTGGATCAGGAATAGCCTCTCCCCTACTCCTAAGTTTAGAGTATAAGTTTGACGCTTCAACTAACGCTCTATTATCCAAATACAGTATATTAAACCTTCTTTCAATTTCCCGCTTTGCTCTACCTACATCCCTCCCTAAATACGCTAAGCCCCTAAGATACTCATACATAGTTATAACTGTTAAGTAAATATTCTGCTCTCTACAAACACGCCTAATTAACTTCTGTCTACCAAGCTCTATAAGTACATCTGTATCTATACATACCTTCTCCATCTCTTCCTACCCTCAATTGTCAACTCCAGTATAACCTTAGCTTCCTCATTATCAAGCTCTAAATAACTCTCATCCTCCATACTTCTTACAGCAATAATCTCTAGAAACTCATCCCAAGTAAACTTCCTATTATACTTCTCCTCAAACCTCCCCTTAACCTCCTCAAGAAAATTTTTCGTCTCTACACTTATTGTGATAGTTGTACTTTTCTTCATCACAATTATATTTAACAATTAAAATATAAAATTAATTTACGTAATTGGAACTTGATATTGTTGAGTATCATGTCTTACTATAACCCATTAGATACTGCAAGAAAAGTATATAGTATTGTAGCTAGGGTTGTAGATAGTGTTGAGGAGAGGAAATATTATAGGTTTCGTGGTGGTAGATGGTATGGAGGTATAGCTACTGGAGATGCAGTTGGATGTAACCTTAAGTGTAAATTTTGTTGGGCATGGAGAGTTCGAGATAACCCAGATAAATCTGGCTTCTTCTATAAACCTATAGATGTATATCATAAACTAATGAGAATAGTTAGAAAAAGAAGATATAGGCAGGTTAGAGTAAGTGGATGTGAACCAACAATATCACGCCTACACCTCCTCCAACTCCTAGAACACTTTAGCTATGAAAAAGTAACGTTTATTCTAGAGACAAATGGCATATTAATAGGTGCAGATAAAAGCTATGCAAAAGAACTATCAAAATACAAAAATCTCTATGTTAGAGTATCACTAAAAGGAACAAATGAAGAAGAATTCCATTATTTAACTGGTGCAGATCCACAAGCCTTCAAACTACAGCTAAAAGCACTAGAACATCTACTAGACTATGGTGTACCATGCCATCCAGCAGTAATGCTAAGCTTCAGCACAAAAGAAAACTACAATAAACTCATAGAGAGAATTAGAGAAATCGATGAAGAACTATCAGAAGAAATAGAAGAGGAATACGTATTCTTATATCCACATGTAATCGAAATAATGAGAAGGCACGGATTAAAGCCAAAAATAGCATATACACCAGATAACATACCAGAAGAACTAATATAACCTGAGTAAGCTAGAGAAATTACATAAGCATACCAATGTTATTTTAGGAAGTAAGATGGCATACTGATCTAAATGGACATTCTCTACATTTATTTTTCATGCAGTAGAGTGTATCGTGTATGTAGCTTATGGTTTGTACCCATCCACTTAAGAATCCAAATTTAAGTATACTTTGATATTCCATACAGTTCTCGGCCAACCTACAATTCTTACATTCACCATAAAACCTTATACATAGAGACTTAACCGGGTAAACAAGGTCTTTACCATCAAATAGATTAAGCCTTCTAATAAAACGCCTATAGTGTACATCACATGGAGTAACCCATGAACTACGCCTAGTAAATAAGAGGTATGCATTAGCAACTTTAGGACCGACAAACCCAATACTAAGCAGCTTCCTCTTAACATCTATAGGGCGTAAGCTTAACTCATCACTATAAACCTCACTCATATACCTACTATATGCATCCGGCAACTGCAATAATTGATAACTACCTCCAATATTCCTAACGTTATCATAGCTAATATTGAGACCATCATCAATAATTTCGAATAGCTTATTACACCACCTTAAAACATTCCCATAATAGCTAGTTCTCCTAGACAAAAAGGTAGAAATAAAAACATATTTTCTATCAAATGGAGCAATAGAAATCCTAACACCACCATAAACCTCAATAAGAGGATAAATCAAATCATGAATACTTCTAGGTAAAATATGGTAAAACCTATAGGGATCAAACCACAAACCAGATAAAAACATAATATACTCATGAGAAATATTACCAGGATACTCAACAAAAAACCTAGAATTATCAGTATAAAACTTTAAACCCTTATACAAACCAAAACACTTAATAAAACAGTTAGAATCAACTCTTTTAAATAAGCATAACGTAAATGAAGGATACAATGTTAAATGCAAATTGTAATCCTCACATGTAAAAGTCTCAATCACAAAAAACAAATATACATACACAATAGAAATTTACTTTTACACGAAATTGGAGAAGATAGTCACAAAACATTTCCTTCTTATATCCAGCAAAAATAGAGAGCTAAAATATTGGCGTCAAGAAAATACTTCCTTTTCAATGTCTTCTTTCCTAGAATCATTTATAAGCTTTAGTAACAAGTAACGCTTTTTCACCATCAACTCCAAATACATCCTTAAGACTCATAGAAGCGTCAACCCTATACCTTCTCATAAAACCACCATAATGTTAAACTAAAAAATAATAAAAATAAAATTGTTTATGGTTCTGCAAACTTATTTGGATTTTATGCATGCAAAGAAGGTTTGAAACAAGATAGAGTTAAGGAAATTTTGATGTTTAACAGTGGGTGTGACGAAAAAATTGTATAGGTTTAGCTCTTAATTTCAAAGTATATCTTATGAAAGAAAGCTAGAAATAAAATTTAAAATTAAATCAAAAATTGTTTGCTGACCTTTTTTCTTCTTCATTGCTCTAAATAGGAGGATCATATAACCAAGGTTTACTACTGTAGGTGATTATTGCTTTGTTTCTATGTTTATTTTGTATGTTTTGTATTTGTTTTTGCATGGGTTTCCCCATGCTAACTCTATTTCTTTATTTTCTAGTTTTACTATTATTGATGCTAGTGTTTCTACTGGTATTAGGTCTTTTGGGTTTATGTGCGCGCATATGCTATTTGGGTAGCTGAAGTGGTCGCTAAATACTTCTTTTAAGTCTTCTATTGTGATTATTTCTTTTTCTTCTAGTTTTCTTAGCGTTCTTATATATCTGTGGTATGTGCTTCCAGCTTCATATGGCGTTAAGTCTTTTATTTTTCCGTGCCAGTTTCCGATGAAGTGGTTTGTATGTACTAGTATTCCGTTGGTTGGGTATATTACTCTATAGTCTCCAGGTGCTAGCTCGAAGTCTAGGATTTCTCCTCTCGCTACACCTATCATTATGTTTCCAGATGAGCTTATCGGAGTGTTTATTGTGTATTCTACTGCTTCCTTCATGTTACTAGCTGTTAATACTTTTTTCATTAGGATGAAGAAGGGTATTGCTGGTTTGAATTTATCTAGGTTTGAGTGTAGCGCGTTGACTACTACTCCAATTCCATAGTTGTTAAATCCTTTTTGACCAATTATTCCTACTTCACCGTGATACATTATTTCAAGGCCATCATCATATTTGATGTGGAAGAGCTTAGAGTATTCTTTTACCATTGGGATGTAGTCCCAGTTTTGTGCTACTATAGTAATGTTATCTTTGTTTTTGAATGGCTGTATTCCTACTGCTGTACATCCCTCTAGCATCTTTGGCTTTCTAAACATGTATACAATATCATATCTTGCGTTTAATAGCACTATTGATGTTAAGTCCACTCCCACTCCATCTGCTAACCCCTTTAACTCTTCAGCAATTCTCTTATCCCACTTCTCAATTAATTTATAGACTTCACTACCATACCAGTTTAATTTATCCTCAGTAAGTTTATACTTAGAAAACCAAAACATTTTGTAGAGGTTGATTAATTGAGTTATTTCTTCACGAAACATTTTTCCTAGTTGATAATATGCTTCGTAAGGTGTTCCTTCTAGAGTTACAAGATTCATTTTTAGCCCTCTAAAATAATTGGTGACTCTAATACTTAGCCTTTGAAAAATTTTATTTTCGATTTTCTGCTTTGAAATGATTAGTAGTTTTTTGTACATACATTTATATATGTATGTGCATATACATATATCTGAAATGATGGTGAATTTTACTATACGGATACCTAGGGAGCTTCATGAAAAGATGAGAAGATATAGAGATGTCAATTGGAGTGAGATAATTAGGCGTAGTATTGAGGACTACTTAAGAAAGCTTGAGGAGATGGAGAGAGTGGAGAGTTCAGATAAGATTTTAATGAGGTTAATGGAGCTTGGAATTTCACCTGAAGATTTAGAGCCGTTACCAATTGATGTAGAGAAGAAGCTTCTTGCTGAGGTGAAGAAGCTAGAATGGAAGAGACTAGGCTCTACGACACAAGCGCAGTGATAGAGCTAATTGTTAATAGAAGGGTTAGTGTTATTCCTGGTTTAGTATCAATATACACGATCTTAGAATATCCACCTTCGTTAAAAAAGGTAAAAGAAGTTCTATATCCAAAGAAGGAAGATTACTTATTAGCATTAAAGTGGCAAATTATGCTTAGAAAAATTGGTAAGATGCTTCCAGCTGTTGATTTAATTATTGCTGCAATGGGGTATAACAATAACTATACAATTGTAACATTAGATGAACATTTCAATACAATAAAGGAAGTACAAGGAGATATCAAAATAGAATTTAAACTATAAGCTATTTCGCTAAGCTATATCTAGTTAATCAAATTATGCTTTCTTAATAGTTTGTAGAGTGTTGTTGGGCTTATTCCTAGTGTCCTCGCTACAGCACGTTTATTCCCATTATATCTGGTCAACAATTTCTTGAGATGTAATGGATCTACATCTATCTTTTTCCTCCCCCGCTTTCTACTTTCAACATACTCTAAAATTCTCTTTAGAGTATCCTCATCTACTAACATTTTCAATTCCTCTATCGATAAGCATATCTTCTTTCTCTGTTTCATTATACATGGGATATGTGTCTAGAAATTTAAGTTTTTAGTGGACAATAGTTGTTCATATAGAGTTATTTTGGACGGTTTTTCTTTAGCGCCCCCTATTGCAAAGCAACCTCTTTATTATATCCTACGATATATGTATTATCTCGTTGTCTTCATCTATTTCTAGTAGATTATTTCTGTTAATCCTTTTT
This sequence comes from uncultured Nitrososphaeria archaeon, assembly GCA_964437705.1. Taxonomy (GTDB): domain Archaea; phylum Thermoproteota; class Nitrososphaeria; order Geothermarchaeales; family JDFR-13; genus CAYTHX01. Next base: position 29,094 of record CAYTHX010000012.1, on the reverse strand, counting down.
TAGCTAATAAGTATATTGCTACACATGAGACTGTTATTATTATTACGGATACTGCGTTAATAACTGGCATTATTCGTGGAACTTTCCCGATTACTGAGAATACCCAAACTGGCCATGTTAGTTCATTTCCTAATGTAAAGTAGCTTATTACGAAATTATCGAAGGACCAGGCAAATGTAATTATTGCTGCAGATGCTATAGATGGAAAGATTATTGGAAAAGTTATTTTTCTAAATGTTGTAAATCTATCTGCACCTAAATCCATACTAGCTTCCTCAAGTGACGGGTCTAAGCTATATATCCTAGGGGCAACAATCGTAACAACGAGGGGAATACTATAGACGATATGTGAAAATGCTGCTGTTAATAAGCTCTTTTCTATTCTAATATACCAGTAAAAAATGAAATCTGCAACACCAACTAGTATCCATGGAACAATAAATGGTATCATTAAGTAGAGAAGATACATATTCTTTACTCTACCTTTCATTCTAACGACTGTAAACGATGCTGGGATACCTATAGCCATAGAAACTGCTGTTACAAATATAGCAACTATTAAGCTATTTTGGAGTGAAAGTATTAAGTCTTCTCTTTCTAAGATCTTCATAAACCACTTAAGTGTAAATCCTTTCCATACAGGAACAAAATATGGAATATCATTTACACTATAAACGTATAATACAGCTATTGGGAAATAAATAAAGAATCCAATTACAACTACTACGTATATCCCCATAAGATACCTAACTACTTTATCAATAAGTCTTGTTTTATCCATACCTAAAATCACCTAGCATATAGTGCTTCATATCCAAATATCCTTATCATAATTAACGAGATTATTATCGAAAATAGTAGTAAGAAGAAGCTTAGCGTAGCTCCAATAGCGATGTTAAACTGTGATAGGTATCTATCAATAAGGTTTCCAAGCATAACTCCGGTTTGTCCACCAACTAAAGCTGGAATTGCAAATTCCCCTAGAGTAGGTATGTAAATCATGAAAATTACTGATAGTATTCCTGGTTTACTTAGCGGTAATGTTATTGTTCTAAATACCTGGAATTTACTAGCACCAAGATCCATAGCAGCTTCATATACTTCATTTGGTATACCTCTTAGATTCACATAGAATGGTACAACTACATATGGTAACCATTCATGTATAAGTACAATAACTACAGCAATCCAGCTGTAAAAGAATATTGTCAATGGTTTTTCAATTACACCCAGAGCAATTAATAATGAATTTAGTAGTCCATTTTCACCTAGAATTACTCTCCAAGCATATATCCTAATTAAGTAATTAATTTCTACAGGTATTATTGTGAATAGAAGAAGCTTGTCCCCTATTCCAATATTTATTCGTGCTAGGTAATATGCTATCGGATAACCTATTATAATTAAGAAAATAGTTGCTACAGTAACAATCCAAAATGTATTAATCAATATTTTGTAGTAGTCGGGGTTAGTAAATACGTTAATATAGTTATCTAAAGTAAATTTCCATTCAACAATATATTTCCTCGGTACTGTAAAACTAATTATCAGTAGAATAAATATGGGGATATAGAATAGAATAAATATATATCCGATTGCTGGTAAATTCGATATTAACTCCCTAAGTAGTTTTTGATTCTTCATTCTCGAAGAACAACTCCCTTATTATAAAGCCAGTATACATATACATGATCACCAACTTCAAAATCAGCATCCTTACTTAACACAGCCACTCTAATAATCTCTTTGTTGCAAAGCTTTACATAGTACGTAACATATGATCCCTTGAAAATCTCGTCAATTATTTCTGCAGTTAAAATATTTAATCCATCTGTACCACTTGGTCTTTCTTTACTTATCGAGATGTTTTCTGGACGAATACTTATGAATATATCATTATTTTTATCTATACCTTCAACTGTAGTTGCATATATCTCTAGCCCCTTCCAATCAACAACCGCAATATCTCTATTTATAAAGCTCTTAACTTTACCTGAAATTAAGTTTGTTTCACCAATAAAGTCTGCAACAAATTTAGATGATGGCTTTTCATATATATCCCACTTATCACCAATTTGTTCAAGCCTACCATTATTCATAATCCCAATTCTATCTGCCAGTGTTAATGCCTCTTCTTGGTCATGTGTTACAAAGATCCACGTATTACCAACTTCTTTATGTAAGTTCTTTAATTCAACGTGAAGTTCTTTTCTAAGCTTAAGGTCTAACGCACCTAGCGGCTCATCTAATAATAAAACTTTAGGATTTAGAATTAATGCTCTTGCAATAGCTACTCTCTGCCTCTGACCGCCACTTAACTGCGTTACCTTACGATTCTTCAACTCTTTTATCCTAAGCATATCAAGAACAGCATCAACACGTTTATCAATTTCACTCTTAGGTACTTTTCGGATCTTTAGTCCATATGCTACATTATCATAAACAGTCATATGTGGAAATAATGCTAGCGACTGAAAAACCATACATGTATCACGTTTATATGGAGGATAGAAAGTTATATCTTCACCATCCATGTAAACCTTTCCTCTAGATGGATATTCTAATCCACCAATTATCCTTAGTAAAGTAGATTTCCCACTTCCACTAGGTCCAAGTAATACCAATAATTCACCCCTATATACATCCATATTGACTTCTCGTAGAGCTAAAACCTTTCCAAACCACTTCCATACATCTACTACCCTAAGTATAACCTCACTGCTCAACTATTTTGATCCCCCTACTCCCAATACTAATTACTAGTCTCTAACTTTTTGAGACTACCAAAAAAGATGTAGAGAGGTTGTTATCTAATAATTTTGAGGCCTTTTTACCCTTTTTATGTACTCATTACTTCATTCCAGATTTCTTCCCACTTTTCTTCTTGACCCTCATCTAGTGGTAATTCAAATACTCCTTTTGCTAATGCTTCCTCTGGTTTATCAAGCATTAATCCTTCAACAAGTTCCGGATCCTCTTCCTTTAACTTTTCAACTACTTCTGAATTTGTGATTCCATACCAATATTGTTCAGCAAATACTTGTCCCTGCACATACTCAGATAGATAGAAGTCAACTAATTTATGGGCAGCTTCTACATGTTCAGTACCTTTAACAACTGCATTTCCACATAGGAATACAAGTGGCCCCTCCTCTGGAAGTACATATACTACATCATATCCCTCATCTTTAAGTTCAAGTGTTTCTGGAGCCCACCCAAGAGACATATAAACGTCACCATTAGCCATTAATGTAGGAAGCTCTGAATCAATTTCTTCAGAATATTTCAATACATATGGTTTTTGATGTAACAATAACTCCTTAACTTCATCTAACTGGCTATCAGTCAACTCCCACTTCCCATCATTATCTGAATCTAAATCGAAACCTAATGCTAAAGCAGCCATGGCAATTCCCATTTTGGGATCATCAGGCATAAGGACACGACGTGGATTCGGAAGTTTATCAAAACCAAGTTCATCTGGATGGAAGAAGTCATACCAAGACTCTGGTTCTTTTAAGCCATTCTCCTTAAATGCTGGTCTTAAGTAATCTATAGCTTCTGTACCATAATTTGATGGTGATAAATATGGCTTTCCATTATACGTGCTCATCTTATGAAAAACTGGATATAGTTTATCCCAATTTGTTAAGAGAGAAGTATCTAAAGGCTGAATTAAATCATGTTCTACCAATATAGGAATATAATCTAGACATGGAGCAATTACGTCTGCTTTTCTACCACCTAATAACTCAGCAACCATCTTATCTTGATCTCCATAGTATGCAGAAACAACCTTTATATTTGGATTTAGATATTCAAATGCAGCTGGTATTGTATCAAATTCTTTATCATCAATTACAATAGGCTCATCTGGATAGATTTCTTCCTCCCATGTATATAGATTTATGGTAACAGGTCCTCCTTCTCTCCTAGAAGTATACCACCATAACCCACCGCCAATAACAGCTGCAGCAATAATAACACCACTAGCTATAAGAAATTTACGTCTATTCATGAAAAACACGCTCCACAAATCGTATAATAAAAGCCCTATATATCTATTCATAAATGTTATAATATAGATTAAGCACTAAAATATATATCATCCATAAAATTTCTTCCGATCAACAAATAGGAGTTTTTGAAATAAAGACAAAAAGTTATAAGTTTCAGTATGGTAATCCGCCCCCATTCCTTATATCTGCATAACCCGAGCCGTAAAGTATTGGTGCTGGTCTAGTTGCGTAGTGAACTATTCATATAATCATCCTAGCATATACTCTAACCATAATTATATATAGCAATAAATTATAGTTAGGATCTGTATATTTTTAACCTTCCATGTATATATTTATGCCTATCTAGAAGTAAGAACCACACTGGTTAAAAATAATTACTTACTTGCGATATGTTAAATATTCTTCATCAGTTATAAAACATTATTCGAATAATTTATTTATATCCTACATGCTTATTACTAATTGTGTATTTAAAATGAGTTTAATTACTAATAAAGATAAGATTTGGAGCGCCAAGCTTAATGTCGAAGGATCAGAATATCAGTATAAATTATTTGATTCGATGGAATTTGGTTTAGTGCTAAGGCCGGTATTTCTTGAAGCGCTCTTAGATCTACAAAAAATACATGAGCACTATAAGTTCTCTGATTGTATAAGGGAGTTATTTACACCTGAAGGTGAAGATTTTACTGGATATGCAGCTTTTATGGTTTTATTCCGTCCATCTGAAAGTGAGAGATTAGAGCGTATTTATCTATTTGCACTGAGAAAAGATAATACTATCCAGCTATTAGCATCTAATGATGATGAGCTAACTGTAGATAAGTTTTCAGACGACATAGATAAAATCATTCTATATCCAAATAACGTTGAGTCATTATTAATCGCATATATCCCAACAGAGAAAACGGAGTGAAACCATCGAGTTTTATCAATCATATATAGCCATTTTTTTATAAATTAACCATATTATTTTTTCACTGATGATAAAAGCTGTAACCTTTGATTTATGGTTTACACTGATTTGGCTAGATAATGAAGTATATAGACAATATACTCTAAGAAGATTATCTGTTATTAAGAAGTATTTCCTGAAGGCGGGATTAGATACAGATTATGATTTTATTCAAAACGTTTATAATAGAGTAGCACATTATAGAATGAGAATTAGAGTTGAAAAGTTTTTAAGGTTATTACTGGAGGAAGCTAACTTATCACTTGATAATGATGAGTTTAGAAATTTTGTTAAGGAATATAATGAAATTGCTGTGGAGGTTAATCCGTATTTAAACTCAGAGGCGCCAGAGATACTGAGATACTTGAAGGAGAGAGGTATTAAGGTTGGAGTTATTACAAATACGAGCTTTAGTGGAGATAGCTTAATTAAGATGCTTGAGAAGCTTGGCATAGCTAAATATATTGATGTACTTGTATCTTCATGTGATGTTGAAGCTTTAAAGCCAGATGAGAAAATATTTAGAGTTACTTTATCACAGTTAGGGGAGAAGGCTGGTAACGCTATGCATATTGGGGATAATTACGATGATGATGTTCTTGGTGCGAAGAGAGTTGGGATGCATGCCGCATTATACCGGGGATTATGGGATAAATATGAAGACTATATGGTTACATGGAGAAAATATGATAAAGATAATTCAATTATCATTATTGACAACCTAATAGAGCTAGCTAAATATATTTAGATAATAGTCTAAAATTTACATAACTATTATCATAAGACTTATTTCTAACTATAAGGGATATGATATTTTAATGACGTTTATACTTGACTTAAGTAATATAGTAATGGAAGCAGTCTACGGCATTATTTTACTTATTTGGGTCATTATAGTTGTAAGTATAATATCAAAGAAAGCTTATGAATATGCTAAGTCTATTAAAGGAGAGAAAAGTGCGGTGTATCTTGCACGTAAAATTATACATTTTTTAGCAGGTGGATTAGTAGCACTACTAGTACCATTTCTCTTTAAATCACCGCTGATACCAATAGTAATGGTTATACTATTAACATTCTTTACATATATTCCACATAAAACAGGAAAGTTAATGTATTGGTTTCAAGTTAAAGACAATATTGCTGAAGTATACTTTGTTATAATGTGGGGTGTCATAATTACATTAGCATGGTTTATAAATGTATGGCTAGGAGTAATCCCTATTTTGTTTATGGCTTGGGGAGATGGAATAACAGGGATTATCAGAAATATAAAGTATTCTAAGAGAACAAAAGCATGGATTGGAAATATAGCAATGTTCCTACTTTGTGCTCCACTAGGCTATATATTTTTCGGCATATATGGGCTAGTAGCCGCCACGCTGGCTAGCATAATTGAGCACTATGAATTTGTGGATGATAATATCAGTGTACCACTAGTAAGTTTCGTGATTCTTTTAATTCCACTACTATTAGTTTAATAATAAAAAATTTGGTAGCTACAGTTTTGATAATTTTTCAAGCATAATCTTCTTTTCTATTGATGCAACTAGCTTCCTAGTTTCTATTACGACATCTGGATTTACACTGATACTATCGATTCCTGCTCTAACAAGAAACTCAACTATTTCTGGGTATACACTTGGTGCTTGACCACATATCGATACGGTGGTACCATGTTTATGAGCAGTCTCTATCAATGTCTTAATAGCTCTTAGAACTGCTGGATCACGCTCATCAAAATATCCTAACTCACCGAGCACACTAGAATCTCTATCTACACCTAATATTAAGCTTGTTAAGTCATTACTTCCTATACTGAATCCATCACAGAGCTTTGCAAATTCATCTGCGAGAATAACATTACTTGGTACTTCTGCCATAAGCCAAACCTTTAGATCTCTACTTCTCTCAAGACCCTCCTCCTTCATAATCTCTAAAACTTTCTTTACCTCCCATGTAGTTCTAACAAATGGTAGCATTATCCACACATTTTTAAGCCCAAACTCTTCTCTACACTTCTTTATTGCTCTAAGCTCCAACCTAAATGCTGCTTCATAATGCTTTGATATATATCTACTTGCTCCCCTAAATCCAAGCATTGGGTTATTCTCCTTAAATGTTGCCTCATACTTCTCTCCACCCTCAAGCTTTGCATACTCATTAGTCTTAAAGTCACTTAACCTAACAACTACTGGCCTTGGATATATTTCTCTAGCTACCATAGCTATACCTTCAGCAAGCTTATTAATGAAGAATTCTTCATTACCCTCTTCAATTAATGCTAGTGGATGCTTCCTTATCCACTCAGCTATTATAAACTCTATCCTCATTAAACCGATGCCGTCAAACGGCAAGTCTTTATATTCATGTATTTTATCAGGAACACCTAGATTCATATAGATTTTTGTTGCGGTTATAATTGGAACCTCAGCTTTAACAGGCTTAGTAGGTACCACCTCTTCTTCTACCTTTGGTTTAACAGCTTTAGGTTTCAATATACCACTGTAAACAAGGCCTTTTGTTCCATCGACCGTAATATCCATACCAGTCTTAATAACTTGTGTAGCGTTTCCAGTTCCAACTACACACGGAATACCAAGCTCTCTAGATACTATAGCAGCATGAGCAGTCATTCCACCACCATCAGTAACTATCGCAACAGCTTTCCTCATAGCAGGAACCCAGTCTGGTGTAGTCATCTTAGTTACGAGAATTTCTCCCTCCTTAAATTTACCTAGTCCAGTTATATCAAGGATAACATGTGCTTTACCACTAGCTATTCCTGGAGATGCACCTAAACCTCTAACAATAATTTTAGTTTCCTTAGCAGCTTCTTCAACTCTCTTTATACTCCATACAGTTTCAGGCCTACTCTGAACAATATATATTTTATTGTTTCGTGAATGTATCGCCCACTCTATATCTTGAGGCCTACCATATAACTCCTCGATCTTTAATCCTAACTTAGCAAGTTCAATAACTTGCTCTTCGGATAAACAAGGTTTAGTAGCTTCTTCATCACTTAATTCGATTGTCTTAAGTTCTCCAACCTTACTAGGGTCTCTAGTCATCATAATCTTCTTTTGAGAAATCTTTTTCTCAACAATCTTTAGTGTCCTCTTATCAACTTTAAATCTGTCTGGTGTGACTTTTCCTTGTACAATAGCTTCTCCAATACCCCAAGACCCCTCGATAACAATATAATCTCTATCTCCAGTTAATGGATCTAATGTAAACATTACTCCAGAAACCTTAGCATCAACCATAACCTGTACTCCAACGCTTATAGCTTCTTTTTCAAGTGGAATACCCTTTTGATGCTTATAGAATATTGCTCTTGGAGTGTATAGACTACTAAAACATTTCCTAATATAGTATAGAAGTTCCTCTATACCCTTAACATATAGATATGACTCATGTTGCCCAGCGAAGCTAGCGGTAGCGATATCTTCAAAAGTACCACTACTCCTAGTAGCTACATATGGCTCCTCCCACTTAATCATCTCACCTAACTTTCTATATGCTTCAGCTATAGCCTCCCTCAAGTCTTCAGGATAGTCAGCGTTTTCAATAAGCCGCCTAACCTCCCTACTAACTCTATATAACTCAATAGGATCATCTACATCAACATCTTTAAGTAAAGAATAGATTTTTTCTCTTAAGTTATTTGAGTCTATAAAGTAGTTATATGCTTCAGATGTAACTGCGAAGCCTGGAGGAACTGGAATTCCATTTTGCAACATTTTACCTAAATTAAAGTTTTTACCGCCGACTAGCGGTAAATCTTCCTCATCAATTTCGTGGTAAAAAATTATAAATTTACTCATAATTAAATCCCCACTAATAGCCTAATAAGTTTGCGCCATATAGTAGATTAATTATGTCAAGTATAAATTTGAAATATACCAGCTAGCTATATAGAGAGATTTCGTAATTACATTATATACTATTATGACTATTATGTATGTAATGAGTATAATTACAATAGTAAAGGAGATAATGTATATAATTTTACTTAGGTTCATCCGGGGTAAAATTCATCATTCCTCAGCTTCGGCCATTCTAATCATCACCACTATAAATATTCAATAGCTAAATCTTGAAATTTATTAATTGTTTTATTGCTGAGGTTACTGCGTATGAAGATAGGTTTTTTAGTAAATCCTATTGCTGGTATGGGTGGGCGAGTTGGATTAAAGGGTACTGATGGTGAGCTTGTTAAGCTTGCAATAAAACTTGGCGCTAAACCCGTTTCACCCACCAGAGCTGATAGATTCTTAAAACACTTAACTAAATTAGGTCTCTACAACTTAGAGTTTTATTCTCCATCTGGTATTATGGGTAGTGATTATCTACAGAAGTATGGGTTGAAACATAAAATTATTCTTGATGTTGATGTAAATACTTCAGTGGAAGATACTAAGAATGCTTGCAAAAGGTTTCTCGAGGAGAATATTAATTTAATTGTTTTTGTTGGTGGAGATGGTACAGCTAGGGATATTTATGATGTAGTTAAGCTTAAGATACCTGTTTTAGCTATTCCAAGCGGTGTAAAAATGTATAGCTCCATATTTGCTATTAACCCAGAAGCTGCTGCTGAACTCCTAAAGAAACATGTAGACGGTGAAACTACAATTGTTGAGAGAGAAGTATTAGATATCGATGAGGAGGCATATCGTAGAGATGAACTTAAGATAAAGTTATATGGATATTTAAAGGTGCCGATATATGAAAAGCTTATTCAATCTGGAAAAATAGTTGTATCAAGTCTGGATGTTGAGGAGAATAAGAGAGCTATCGCAAAATATGTTATTGAGAAAATGGAGAATGACGTACTTTATATTCTTGGTCCAGGGACAACCGTTAAATCTATAGCAGATATGCTAGGTATCGAGAAAACTCTACTCGGAGTAGATGCTATTTACAATAAAAGATTAGTTGGTAAGGATTTATCAGAGCAAGAAATTCTTAAATTGATCGAAAAGTATAAGAGGGTAAAAATTATTGTGTCTCCATTAGGTGGAGAAGGGTTCTTATTTGGTAGAGGTAATCAACAAATCTCACCAGAAGTATTATTAAAAGTTGGTAAGGAGAATATTATAGTTGTAGCTACAAGAGATAAAATTCAGGGGATTCGAGAGTTGTATGTTGATTCTGGAGATTTAAAGGTTGATAATATGTTTAGAGGGTATATTAGAGTTATAATTGACTATAGAGAGGAAAAAGTAATGAGGATATCATAAACTCTATAATCTTTTTGCAGTATCTTCCGTTTTAAACACCTTTATTTAGCATAGAAGCCTTATGATAATTTCAATTATTGAGATTACTATGAGGGTTATACCGATTGTTCTAGCTAGAATCGTGGCTCTTTTAGCTCCTAAAAAGAGAAGTGTTTCTCGTGATGTAAATGGGTAGATTAGCATTAGTAAGCCTAGGGGAACGAATATCATAGTTAATGGTCCGCCAAGTAAAGCTTCAAGAGGGACTAGTATAATCACTACTAATATAACACCTCCGACGAATCGAGAAGCGTTCTTATCAGCCTTTTTAAGATATTGCCGTGATTTTACTTCACAATCCCTACTACATACATAAAATTCATGTTCTCTATCTTGAAATTTTATTTTCATAGTTAAAACAGCATTTTTCTTTCCGCAGTACATACATTTTCTCATTAATGTCCACTATCTAGCTTTAAATACTATATTTAACCCGCTAAATGTAGGTGTGAATGGCTCAAGTGTAGATAAACGCTTATATGCCTCCACATACTGCCATCCAGCTTGCTCAGCTAACTTAATAACTTCATGTAGAGAATACACTCTGAATTTAAAACTCACCTCATCAATAAACTTTAGATCTTTATTTTCCATTTTCCTGTAAAATTGCCACGTGTTAGTAATTATAGAAGTTTTGTGATCAAAGCAGGGATTCTCGATTAAAACAGTATCTTCATCAAGATGCTCGACAAAAGATCGAACACCAATAACAGAGTTTATAAATGCTATGTAATCCCTATTGGCAGTATTAAGTATAAGTAAGTATCCATCATCATCAGAAACTAATCTACACTGTCTTAAAATTTCAATATCAATGTTTTCATCCGTATAATATCCAAGTACAGAACTCCAAACCATTATTATTACATTAAACTTTTTATTGGGAAATATTTCCCCGAGTTTTCTTGCATCACCGACATAAAACTTTACCCTTTCAGAAATACTATGTTCTACTGCTTTTTTCTTAGCATCATCAATTAGGACTGGAGATATATCTATCCCATAGACAACATATCCATGTTTAGCTAAATTAATAACTATTCTTCCATTACCACATCCAACTTCTAAAATTTGTGCATCTTTACTTACTTCTAATTTATCTAAAAGCTTAATGATATAACCAGCCTCTTCTTCTGAATTTTTCCATCTTTCATTTAAAACTTTGAGGAAAAGATCTGCTTTTTCAATAAATAATTTATTTATCCACTCTTCTGACCCACTCATCTTTAATAATATAGCATTAATGCTACTATTAAGTTATCTATAGCTAAAAGAGCTTAGCCAACATAAAATTTTTCCGGCATATTCCTCAAAATTTTTACTTCCTACATAATCTACGAGACTTCTGATAATTTCCTCTTTATTTCTTGCTCTACAAATTATCTCTATAACCCTATATGCATCCTCAAAAGCATCTGAAAAGTTTTTACTCATAGGAACTTCTAATGCTAATGCAAAATCTAGCTTAACTTTCTTAAGAAGTTTATCGGAAACAGAACCAATTAACAACATACTTTTAAGCTTATAGAAAGGTGGAACTCCATATTTCTCTTTTCTCTCTGGATCTGTTAATCTTCTAAAACTCTTTTTACCATATGCATGTAACTCTAGGTAGAAATGCGGCTTTAGTATGTTAATGAGATTTAGGAGATTTCTCCCAGCAGTACTTTCATAAAATTCCTCCTTTAAGGTACTAATATATATTTTATCTCTTGATAATCTTGGAACTACAACAATAGTTCCATAACTTTCTATATCTTCATTAATTCTTTTTGTTAATAATCTAGTGTATTTCCATTCTCTTCCATGTACACCGCCAACAATTAACTTAATTGGAAATCCGCTTCCATATATACGTGCTAGCATATCTAATAATAACAGTCTGTTACAGCATCCATATAACTATTGATAATAAATTTTACTTAAACAACCATGGATTTTGTATTAATTCCCTAGTAATTCTATATGTTGCTCCCCAAATTTTGATATTACGCCATCTGTAGCAATAAACAGTCCATACATCATTAATCCTCTTAATAAACCTTCTACATAAGCCAATCTTTAATTCATCGATAGGAATCCAATATATCTCGTCAACCTCATCGTTAGGAATACATATATTGATACTGCCGTTTTTCCTTAATTTAAAGAGAAATGGGTGAATTTCAAAACTCTTAATTATCGTTCTAACAAGCTCTAGCTTTCTAATAAATACAGCGTCCTCTTCTAAATCGATACAGAGTTCCTCTTTGACTTCCCTAATTGTAGTATGAAACAAATCTCCATCAGATTTTTGATATGTACCTCCAGGGAAAGCTATATGCCCTGACCATGGATCATGCGGATTAGTAGCACGCTTAATATACAAAAGCTTAATCCTAGAGTTATCGTCTCTGAATATAACAGCTACAGCAGCTTTCATATCATCTAACCATATTTATAGACACATTTTCCATTAACATATGTCTCAAGTATATTAATAGTTTTTAACCGTGTTTGATCTACTTCAAATGGATCTACATCTACAACAATAAAATCTGCATACTTACCAACCTCTAATGAACCATACCTCTCCTCTTCATGCATCATGTATGCTGATCCATAGGTATAGTAGTGTAATGCTTCATTTAGACTTAGACACTCATCTATAGTATAGCGATATAATGGTATATTTTCATATTTACCTCTGGTAACAGCTGCATAAACAGTAGCCCAGGGATTAAGGATTTCCACTGGACAATCTGTACTAATACCAATGGAAACCCCGCTATTTACTAGGCTTTTGAATGGATATACATATTTTGCTCTCTCTTCACCAACTCTATTAACAACCCACCAGTCACTAATTATAAAGTGTGGCTGAACTGACACTGAAATACCTAGATTTTTAATTCTCGCTATTTGATCATTTCTCAGTATAGATGCATGCTCAATCCTATGTCGAATATCATCACTAAGCTCACTATATACATCTAAAATCATATCAATCGTTTTATCTCCAATTCCATGGATAGCTAATTGTAAACCAAGCTCATTACAAAACTTTACAATTTCACTAAGCTCGTCCTTAGAGATATTCGGCGCACCAGAAGTCGTTTGGTCATCATCATATGGTTTTGAAAGCCATGCTGTTCTAGCTCCAAGTGAACCGTCAGCTAAAATTTTAATCCCCATAATCTTGAGATACTCATCTCCAAAACCCATCTTACCACCTAATTTTTCTAAACAACTCAATATCTCATTATCGGGAGTTAGGTAGATACGAACTCTGACTGGAAAGTTATACTCCCTCCATAAATCCATTAATGCATTTAAGATTGTCTTGTCACAGCTAACAAATCCTAACATCGTAACTCCTTGCGAAGCAGCATATTGTAGAGCGTTACGTAGCATATTCTTATAGTCATTTATTGAAAATTGGCTTCTAACCTTAAGCTTCGCTAGATACACCATATCTTCAGTTATAATACCGGTAGCTTCACCATCTTTATCTCTTAAAATATTGGGAGATTTTAAGTTTAGTATCCCAAATATCTCCATAGCTTTAGTATTCAGTACAGCTGCATGACCACAAATCCTAGTTAACATAACAGGTTTATCAGGAACAACCTCATCTAAATCCCAACGTGTAGGCCACCTAGACTCAGCAAATAACTCTTGATCCCATCCATGACCAAGAATCCACTGAGACTCTTTCTCTTGAGCATATTTCTTTAATTTAGCTTTTAACTCCTTAATACTCCTAACTCCTCTTAAGTCAAGGGAGTTTAGGTAAAGCGCTAAACCATCTAGATGCGTATGACAATCAATGAACCCTGGTAAAACTATCTTCCCTTCTAGATCTACAATTTCAGCGCTTAAGCTATTAGCGATTTTTAGAACGCTATCTTCATCACCATAGTAAATAACTTTATCACCTACAATAAATGCTTCAGCAGTTCTTAACGGCATATATGAAATATATATTTTACTATTGATGAAAGCTTTAAGCATACCCATACTCAAAAAATAAAAGATGCTAATTTAAAAATGATAAGGAGAGAAGTAACATTATTCTTTACAATCCTAATAATCAATATTTTAGTGTTGACTATGATTGAAGAAAACTCTCTAATTAAAAATGGAGTTTTGAGAGTAGCTGAGTTAATGGCTGTATCTGCTAAGACAGCTCCAAAAGCAAAGGGAGTCGATAATATCAGAGTCTTAGTTCTCTCAACACCAGAGGAACTTGAGAATCTAGCTAAAGGAATGGAAGAACTCTCATCAAAATATGGTGAATTTCTAGTAAGAGATGCGGATAACGTGAGAAACTCGGAGACTGTTGTATTAATTGGTGCTAAGAAGATGGATTTTGGTTTAAAATCTCCACCAGAAATCGACATAAATCTCTGCATGACGCTAGTTAATCTTGGAATAGCAGTCGGCTCAGCCGTAAAAACAGCATCTATATTAAATGTTGATAACAGGATAATGATCTCTATAGGGTATGCAGCTAAAGAGCTAGGCCTAATAGACGCAGATTACATTTTAGGAATACCACTATCAGCCAAAGGTAAAAACATATACTTCGATAGAAAATAAAACTCTATTTCTTTTTCCTCCTCTTAAATTTATGGATAGCTCTATCTTCAGCATCTAAAATAGCTTCTTCTAATGCTTCAGAAATTGATGGATGAAAATGTATAATTTCTCTAAATTCTTGTGTTGTAACTTTCATTTTTACTGCAGCTACAGCTTCAGCTATTAGCTCTGAAGCATTTGGACAAATCATATGTATACCTAGAATCCTCTTCTCCGACGCATCAATTACAGCTTTAATAAAGCCTTTGGTTTCATGCATAGTCCACGCTCTACCACATGCAGAAAGAGGAAATCTCCCGATAACTACATTATAACCCTTCTTAGTAGCCTCTTCTTCAGATAATCCCACAGATGCTATCTCAGGAATTGTAAATATACACTTTGGAATAGCGTCATACTTCACAGTACTGTTTAGACCAGCTATATTTTCAGCAGCAATGATACCTTCATGCATAGCTACATGAGCTAGCATAAATTTGCCGACTACATCTCCCGCAGCGTATATGTTTGATACAGAAGTTTCCATATGTGGATTTACCTGGATATTTCCTCTAGAACCACATTTAATACCAACACTTTCTAAATTAAGGTTATCAATATTTGGTCGTCTACCAACAGCAATAATAACAACTTCAGCTCTTACCTTAACATCTCCACTCTGTTTAGAAATGGTGACCTCCCTCTCAACACCTAAATCAACAATTTTATTAACCTTAGAATTTGTATAGATTTTAATTCCTAATTCAGAAAGTATTCTCTGCATCATCTTTGAGATCTCAACATCAAATCCTGGTAATATTGTTGGCATAATTTCAACTACAGTTATATCTGCTCCAAATTCACGGAATATAGTTGCAAATTCAACTCCAATTGTTCCACCACCAATAATAACAATGCTAGACGGAATCTCATCTAAAGTAAATACATCCTCACTAAAGAGGACATTTTTGCTATTAATACCTGGTATATCTAATTGTATTGGTTTAGAACCAGTAGCTATCAATATTTTGTCTGCCTCAATATATTCTATACGGTCTCTGGCATGTACCTTAACAGTATTATGGGATTTAAATGAAGCAGTACCATAGATAACCTTTACATCATTTGCTTTCAAAAGCATATCTACACCTTTCCTTAATGTACTAACGATGAGATTTAAATCCCTAAACATTCCTTCAGGACTTATAGACCATTTATTAATCTTAACCCAGGAAGATATATTCCTTTTAAACTCATGAATAAACCTAGCTTTTTCCCATAAAGCTTTTGTAGGAATACATCCTCTATTTAAACATAACCCCCCAATCCTATCCTTCTCAACTAACATTACTTTACTGCCTAGTTGAGAGGCTCGAACAGCAGCAACGTAACCAGCTGGACCACCACCAATAATTAGGATATCTGACTTCAACAAAATTCACCACACAGCCATATTTTTCTTACTCTTTAAAATACTAAATTTTAGTTGCTTTTAGATTAAGATTTGATAACTTTATTGTTAGTAACAATAAAGTTACCTTTTTTTCTTCACAAAAGAAGATCCTTTATCCTTAACCTTTATATAACTATGATTTTTTAGTGATTAATGATTATCATGAGTTTGAGAAAGCTTTCTAGGGATGTTTTTCCTCCTGTTGTCGCTCTTGCAATTTTAGTGTTATATGGAACTCTTGCTTTCTCATACTTCGAGAATATTGATTTATTTGATAGTTTCTACTGGACCATTACTGTTTTATCTACTGTAGGTTTTGGTGATATTACTCCAACAACAATTTATGGAAAAATAGTCTTTATCTCACTGATAATTTTTGGCTTATCTATATTTGGGTATTTTATAACTATAGTTACATCTTTTCTTACAGAAGAGAGAATAATAAGAAACTTGTTTGCTAGAGTTGTTGAAGGTGGTAAAATGAAGAATCATGTTATTCTTTTAGGTTGGAATAGCTATATTCGATACGTATACGACGAAATAAAGTCAAATGGCCATACACCTATTGTTGTTATTGAAGATGAAAGTCTAGGTAGGGTATTATCTCGTGAAGGATATAATGTTATTATCGCTAGTATAAATGAGGAGGAATTTCCTAATAAAGTTAAGTTAAATGATGCGAAGGCTATCGTTATTTCAGAAGAAGATACGACGAAGGTTATACTTTCTATACTTAAGATTAGAAGGCTAAATAAGGATATTCCAATAATAGCTTCATATTACGAAGAAGATTTAAGAGGAGTACTTCTCCAAGCAGGAGCAAATTATCTGGTAAATATCTCTGAAATTGGTGGTAGATTACTTGCAAATCAAGTTTTTGAGCCAAATGCAGCTTCAGTAGCAATCGACCTTCTTTCACATGGAGGTTTAGATTTAATTGAAGTTGAGGTTCCAAGTAAGTATGATGGGAAAATGATTAAGGAGTTGATTTCTGAAGGATTAAAGAGTAAAATCGTAATTGTAAAAAGAGGAGAGGAAACATATATGATCCCTGGAGAAGACTTTGTATTAAGTTGTGGCGATAAAATTGTTCTCTTAGGCCTATCAGAAATATTAGAAAAAGAGAAGAGAATGTTCAGTTAGAAATTACTAACGCCATCCCCAACCTCTTCTCATCCTTCTCCTCATCCTCATTCTTCTTCTCATCCTTATAGGACCAAACCCAGGTGTAGGTACATACTGTGGGTGGTATAGATATGGTTGCTGAATGTATCTTGGAGGGGGCTGTACATAGACCGGTGGATATGTAGGTGGAGCGCCAGCTTTAGGTGTAAAGTTCCTACATCCTATACCATCTGGATTTACAGGTATATTATAGAGTCTGCAAAATCCATTATCAAAGTGAATACAATCTCTATGTCTCATTATAGATCAACAATTATGTGAATATGCACAAAAACTAATAAATCTTAATAGATTGATAAACATAACTCTTAATTGGATTATGAAAAAATTTGGGAAATTTATAGCACCTAAAAAGATCGTTAAAAAAGATTTGGAAAATTTGTTAAGATTAGGAGGTCATAGTTTTGGTTGTTAGAGTACCTATAGAGTTAAAATATCAGAATGTAATATTGAGTACTTCTGCTTTAGCTAATAGTGGATATGAAAGTGACGAAAATGAAATACATGTCCCAATTAGTTTAGCTGAAAAATTAGGGTATGATTTATCTGATTTAAAGGGTGAAGAATACAGTGTTGTGGGCACTAAAGTTACAACTTTCATTCTAGGTAGGGTAAAAGTTAGGGTGGTTACTAGCGATAAAGTTACTGGTTGGGTTGATGCCCGAGCAGTAACTGTACTAAACGAGTATGAAGTAATCTTAAGTGATGCATTAATAGAAAGTTTAGGCATCGAAATTATAAAACCAAAGATTGGTTTATAGAGATTCTCAGGTGAAACCAAAAATAGGAGAAGTGTAGAAGCTAGATTTTGGATCAGGTAACTCCTAAAGGATTTATAGTAGGATCATATACACTTGTATATATCTCACTTGACAAGAAACATGGATACAAAAATATTTCATTTTTATTTGGATCCCGTGTTGGTAGACATTTTTTTCATTAGGGACCCTTTATGACACTATACTTATCTTCTATCAATAGATTAAGTAACGAAACTAATAATTTTCATTAGGATTCTAATGAAAATTATCTTTCTTTCAATCTAGGATTAATAATATCGTTTACTGCTGAGCCAAGGAATGTAAATCCTAATATTAATAGGGCTATAGCTATTCCTGGTGATAGTGCCCACCACCATGCATATGCTAGTGCGCCAGATGAAAATGCAAAGTGTAACATCATCCCCCAACTTATATGGAATGGGTCTCCTAACCCTAGGAAGCTTAGTACAGCTTCTGAATATATTGCACTTGAAACATAGAGTATTGCCTCAGCTAATACGATTGGCACGACGTTAGGTAAGATCTCTCTAAACATTAAGTAGATGTCACTTGCACCAAGACATCTAGCAGCCTCCACAAATGGTCTTTCCTTAACACTTAAAACCTGAGATCTAATTACTCTAGCAGAATATGGCCAGCTAATAACGCTAATTACAAAGATTATATTCCATATACTAGGTCCTAAAACTGCAGATAATACTATCATTAGTGGTAGACCTGGAATAACCATAACCATATCTGTAATTCTCATCAGTATTTCATCTACTTTCCCACCAAAGAATCCCGATGTTAACCCAATTATAGTGCCTATACCGACACAAATAATTGTGGCTAGAAATCCGACTAGCAGTGATACACGTGCTCCATACACTATTTGGCTCCAAATATCTCTACCTAAGTCATCTGTACCTAATGGATGGTCTGGAGATGGTGGAAGTAGTATTTCATGTGGCTTACCTATCTTTAGTGGATCACTAATTGCTATATGTGGAGCAAAGATAGCCATAAAAACAAATACTAGTATGATAATTAATCCTAGTAAACCACTTTTATTTGAAATTAATTCTTTAAATAGATCCTTCATTCCAGGTGTATATACTATCTCCTCACTCGTCATTCTACTTCTCCTCTCTCACCCTAGGATCTAGATAACCGTAGATTACATCTGCGAGGAAGTTAGCGAGTATAACAGATATTGCTATAAATAGGAATACTCCTTGTAGTAATGGGTAATCTCTCTGCATTATTGCATCATACATTAACTTGCCTAATCCAGGCCATGCAAATACAACTTCTACTTCGACTACACCTGCGATCATCCAACCTATATTAAGCGCGGTAATTGTAGCTACTGGTAGAAGTGCATTTCTCATAGCATGCTTCCTCATAATTACGGCCTCCTTTAACCCCTTAGCATATGCTGTAGTAATATAATCCTCACCTAAGACATCGAGCATAGCATTTCTCATTATTAATACGTAGCCTCCAGTGTAATAGAAGAATAATGTGATTAATGGTAATGCCATATGCCACAAATAGTCAATTATTTGATCTAATAGAGGTGCAGAGGCTATTCCAGGAGTAGTGATACCTCCAAGTGGAAATAGACCTAGCCAGTAAGAGAACGTAATAAGTAGTAGAATTCCGACCCAAAATGATGGAACTGAATAAGTTACTAGTGAAACTGTTAGAATAGAGGCGTCTATTTTGCTACCTCTCTTCCACGCAGCATATGCACCTAGAAAGACCCCAGCTACTGTTGATAGAAGAATTGCAAAGCTTAGAAGAATAATAGTTTGCGGTAATCTACCTAAAATAACGTCTATAACAGGTACATTTTTCCAGAAGGAAATCCCTAAGTTACCTATGAAGAGTTCTCTTACATAGATGAAGTACTGCATCCAAAGAGGTTTATCTAGACCAAACCTTTTCATCATAACATCGATATTTTCTTTACTAACCCTAGGATCTGTAAACATCATATGAACAGGATTACCTGGCATAACACGAAAGATTATAAAATTTATTGTTATTACTGCAAATAGTGTAATTAAAGTCGAAATTGTTTTTTTAAGGATAAACTTTTTTAGTCCGGCCAACTTAAACACCGAATAACTTAAGTCATTAAATATACCAGACTAAATAAAAAAATATTGAGAGGGTAACATAAAAGCTACTTCCTCCTGATAACAGCAACTATAATTGCAATTATTGCTATAATAATGGCTACTCCGGCAATAATCCATGGTGTGTAATCTGTTGGTTGTGGTTGTGGCGATGGCGTAACTTCCTCTTTTACAACCTCAGGTTTTAGATGAATCTCCCAGTATGTCCATGGACTAAACCAAGTATGTGCACCACCAACTCCAAATACAAAGCCTTCAAACTTGTCTGTTCTATAAGCTGTTAGTGCGTTTGGATTAACTAAGTAGATAAATGGTATATCCTCCGAGATTATTTCTAACATCTTATGTACTATCTGTACTCTCTTATCGTGATCTGGTTCTGAGGTGAACTTATTGAATAAGTCATCGTATTCTGGGTTTGAGTATCCAGCGAAGTTTGCCCATGATCCTGTTACTAGTGGTTCTAGAGCGAATACTATATCTGGACCGATAGCTTCATAGAATAGTATTATGTGATACTCTAACTCAGCTGGTGGTTTACCGAGAATTTCCCAGTAGGCACTTTCGTCGACTGGATGTACATTTAGTCCAATACCTATCTGTGCAAAGTCTTCTTTTATACATGTAGCTATCTTAACGTGATAAGTATTTGTTCCGACTATTAACATATCAAATACTAAATCTTGACCTTCAGGAGTTTCTCTGATACCATCATTATCAATATCCTTATAACCTAAGTTATCAAGGATTTGATTTGCAAGATCTATATCATACTCGTAGGTCTTTATGTTTGGATTATAGTAGTCTGATTCTTTATAGACTGGTACATCAACTGGATCTGCATAGCCTATAAACGCTACTTCAGCAATCTTTTCTTTATCTATCGCGTGTGCCAATGCTCTTCTAAATTCAACATTTCTTAAAGCTTTACTTAATGGATCATCTCTAGCTTGATTAAGTTCTAACCAGTAGAATGAATCGCCGGGATCTATCCTAACAGCTACATTTGGATTATTCGCTTTTATTATTTGTAAAGCGCCAGACGGAGAGAGGGCACACGGCTCGATCATATCTATTTCTCCATTAAGAAGTGCCATTACTAGTGCATCCTCACTACCATATGTCTTCATAATTAAGTAGTCTATGTATGGTCTTCCTAAATGATAATCTTCGAATGCTTTCAACTTAATGTACTCGCCAAACTTCCATTCATCTACCATAAATGGTCCAGACCCAATTGGGGGTTCATTCTTAAACTCTAGTAGGTTATCTTTATATGGCTCCCATATATGCTTTGGTAAAATAGGTACCCACCATAGTGGTACTGATAATATAATTGGTTGTTTCATTACAAGCTTTACTGTATGTTCGTCTACAACTATTACTTCCTTAGCATCTGTATCTGTACCATTCCAAACAGGAATCTTAATCAAATATTTCGCGGTAAACGCTACATCCTCAGCAGTAACTGGTGTTCCATCATGGAACTTTGCGTTTGGATCTAGATGAAATGTCCATTCAGTCCTGTCCTCTGATACATCCCAGCTTACCGCTAATCTAGGTGCGAAGATATCATAGTTTGGTGGTTTACCCATAAACGCTAGTTCCTCATAGACTGTGCTAAGTACAGCACAGCCCATTAATGACCAACACATCTCTTGACCCATTGTGAATGTCTCTAGACTTTCTAACCATCCAACCTTAAATGTACCACCGTAAGGAATCTCCTCCTCAGCAGATAGGATGTATGGATTAGGCAATGCAACCATAATTATTAGTAGAGCTAGTAATACTCCTGTAAGCAAAATTCTAATCCTCATCACCAAAATTTGATATCAACCATATTATTTTAAGGTTAATATTATATACACATTTTTAAATAAGAGACTGTACATACCATACATTTTCAAAATAGACTATATTTATAAATATGTTTACTGTTAATATACCACAGTACATCTAATATACTTATATCAGCGTTATAAAATTGATTTGTTGTATGGCTAAAGTAGATATAGTTGGTTTGAAAGAAAGTTATTTTGCCGGTGAGAAAATTTCTGGTGAAGTTGTGTTAAGCGGTGTTTCTGGCTGGAGGATTCGGGGTATTGAATTAACACTTTACTACACTGTGATTTCTCTTTCACGTGGTAGATATCAGTATAGAGCTATGGATAAGGTAACAATTAGTTCTTTAAGGCTTGAAGGTGAGAGAATATTTAGTAGTGACTCTTCATCATATAGCTTTAATATCAATATTCCTGATAATGCGCCTCCATCAGTTGATCTAGATGATTTCTCCATAAAGTGGTTTTTGATGGTTAAAGCTGATGTTCCATTGAGGAGAGATTTGATTAAAAATATTGAAGTTACCGTTTTAAATAGTTCTGTTCCCTCTGAATTTGAGTTTAACGAAGTTATTGAGGAAAATGATTTCTTTAAAGTTATTCTTTATAAACGTGCTTTTAAGGTTGGTGAAGATATTAAAGGTAAGATATTTCTTAAGTCTATTCCAAATAGATTTAGAAAGTTAGTTATTTGCTTTGAAATCTATGTTTCCTATGTCTTTCCTATGCGCACTGGTAGTGTTAAGCGAGAACATATTTTTAGAGGTTCCTGTATAGAGTTTTCTCGTAATGAATTAGTTGATAAATCTGAAGTGGAGTTTACACTTTATAATAGCGAATCTATACCTACTTTCGCTTTTCAAAATTTAGTTTTGAATCCTATGCTTAACGTCAAGATGGATATTGCTTTTGCACCAGATATTAAATTGAAGATTCCAGTTAAGATATACTATGAGAAGCATGTTCCTAGAGCTATCTCTGGAATTCCTATGAGTGAAGAAATTTTGGTTGTAAGTAGAAGTACATTACGTAGTGAAGTATTAAATTTAATGAAAGATGGGAAAGTCAGGGATTTAGTTGATATTAAATCTTGAAACTGGATATAAGTATAATATTAAGGAGATTAAGGCTATATGTGAAGAGTTAGTTAGGGAGGGGTTACTAGAGGCGGTTGAGGAGGGCGAGTTACTAAAGAAATACAGAATTAAAAAAATAATCGTTTAACTTTTGCTACATCTAAGAATCTAGTTGTTTTTTAACTGTTATATAGATGATTAGAATATTTACTTCTAAGGTTGACTAGACTTATGGTTACGTTAATATTCATTATATTTTTACTTAAATATTAGTTATCACATACGCTATATTGACATTAAAAATACCTACTATTTATTTGGAGGTGTTTATCTTTTATGTCTTCTATTCCCGGTCCGAAAACAAAGTTTTATCAGGAGAAGGCCTTAAAGTTGTTTCCTGGTGGTGCGAGACCAGAGGCATCAACATTTATAGATACCTATATTACCTTTGTTGTTGATAGGGCAGAGGGAGATTATCTTTATGACGTGGATGGTAATGCGATTATAGATTTTTCTAGTGGATGGGCTAGTAACAATGTTGGTAATGTTCATCCAGAGGTTCTAGATGCTGTTATTAATGCTTTGAAGAAATATGGTTTTGTATATAACCACGTTTTAGCTTTTGAACTTGCAGAGAAGCTTGTTGAGATCACACCACCCGAGCTTACTAGAGTTAGATTTGAGGTTTCTGGTACTGAAGCTGCTGAAGCAGCGGTTTCATTTGCATTAACATATACAAAGAGGCCATTAATAATCAGCTTTATGGGTCAGTACCATGGAGATTCAATTGGCGCTAGAATGATTGGTGCACTAGATGGTGAGAGAAAGAGGTATTTCGAGGCTTATATGGGTGGTGTATTATTTGCCCCATATCCAGTGAGCTATGGTAATCCGATGTTGTTAAAGATGACTCCAGAGGAATACGCAGATTACGTATTATGGTTTATTGAAGATCAGCTTCTTGAGCATATTGCAACACCGGATAGAATTGCTGGTATATTATTTGAGCCCATGATGGCTGAAGGTGGAAATTATATTCCTCCAAAGAGATTTATTGAAGGGCTAAGGAAGATGGCTGATAAGTATGGTTGGGTTCTACTATGTGATGAGGTATTAACTGGATTTGGACGTACAGGTAAGTTCTGGGCGATTGAACATTACAATGTGCCTGTAGATTTAATCGTTACTGCTAAGGGACTTACTGGAGGATTAATACCTATAGGAGCAATAATTGGTAGTGAAAAAATGATGGCTGAAACAGTGGCTTTCTCTGGAAGTACATTTGCTGGTTGCCCAGCTGGATGTGCAGCTGCACTTAAAACCATAGAGATAATATATAGAGATAATTTACTTGAGAGGACAACAAAGCTTGGTGAGGAGGCATTAAAAATCATGAAAGAGTGGGTTGAGAAGTATGAGATTGTTGGTGATGCTAGGGGAGTAGGCTTTTTACTAGGATTCACATTAGTTAAAGATAAAGATAAGCAACTTACTGATGTCGAATTAGCTAGAAAGGTTTATGTTGAAGCTAGTAAAATGGGTGTTAGGGCTATTTGGGATGATGAGCCGCATGTAAGAATATATCCACCACTAAACATTAGAGAGGAAGCATTATTCAAAGGCTTAGAAATAATTGAGAAGGCTATCAAAAAAGTCCAGGCTGAAGCTAAGGTTGGAACATCCACTACTGAATCATAAGACACGCAACGTAATGATTAGGTTTAACCTCAATTAACTCTGGTTCACATTCCATACATTTTTTCTCTGCATAAATACATCTTGGATGAAATCTACATCCTGGTGGAATATTGATTGCTGTTGGTGGAACCTCACCCTTAATAGGAATCTTTCCTCTTTTTATATTGGGATCCGGCTCTGGAACCGCGGTTATTAATGCCTTTGTATATGGATGTAAAGGATTTGTTAAAACTTCTTCTGCTGGTCCTATTTCAACAATCTTACCTAAGTACATTATAGCTATCCTATCACATACATACCTAGCTGTAGCTAAATCGTGAGTAATATAAAGAAATGAAATTTTCATTTTTTTCTGAAGCTCTTTTAGTAAAAGTAGTATTCCAACTCTAGTGGATACATCTAGCATAGATACAGGTTCATCAGCGACTATAAGTTCAGGCCGTAAAACTATTGTTCTAGCTATAGCCACTCTCTGTCTCTGACCACCACTTAACATATGTGGATATCTATACATAAACTCTTCTGGAGGCCTTAAACCCACCTCCTCAAGACTCTGCACAACTAACTCTCTCTCCTCTTCAGCACTATTAGCTAGCTTATGGAATCTAATTGCCTGTGCGATGATATCATAGATTCTTCTCCTTGGATTAAGAGATTCATATGGATCCTGAAATATCATCTGCATCCTTCTTCTATATGGTTTAAACTTTCTAAGCGGAATTGATAAGATATTTACGCCATCGAATAGTATCTTGCCCTCAGCACTAATTAGTCTCAAAATAGCTCTTCCTGTAGTTGTTTTTCCACAACCAGATTCACCAACTAACCCTAAAATCTCACCTCGACCTATATCAAACGATACACCATCAACAGCTTTAACATAAAATGTTCTCTTAAAAAGTATTCCTCTCCTAACTGGAAAATACTTTCTCAAGTTTATTACTCTAAGGAGAATATCCCCATTACCTACTTCACTAGATGACATGCTACATAATGCCCCCCATCAACCTCAATATATTTAGGT
Source organism: uncultured Nitrososphaeria archaeon (assembly GCA_964437705.1). Lineage (GTDB taxonomy): Archaea > Thermoproteota > Nitrososphaeria > Geothermarchaeales > JDFR-13 > CAYTHX01. The sequence continues at coordinate 3,084 of CAYTHX010000012.1, read as the reverse complement.
TCTCTCTCCCTGCACACATCTTTAACATAAGGACATCTCGGATGAAATCTACAACCCTTAGGTGGGTTTATCAAATTTGGTGGTGCTCCAGGAATATACTCTATACCTCTCCTTTCTCCTTTTAATCGTGGGAAAGACTTGGTTAACAATTGTGTATATGGATGTAGAGGATTATTAAAGATATCATATACGCTACCTAATTCAACAATTTTACCAGCATACATAATTGCTGCTCTATCACAAATATCAGCTATAACCGATAAATCGTGTGTAATGAGTAATATTGACAAGTTAAGTTTATTTTTTAGGTTTCTTAATACATCAAGTATTTGTGCTTGAACAATGACGTCTAGCGCTGTAACTGGCTCATCAGCAATTACAAGCTTAGGATTACACGCCAAAGCCATAGCGATTACTGCTCTCTGTCTCATTCCACCGCTAAACTCATGGGGGTAATCATTTACTCTATCTTTACTTATACCAACAAGTTCGAGGAGTTCTTCAGCACGCTTAAACGCTTCATCTTTAGAGACATTTTCATGATTTAATATGGCCTCAGCAATCTGATTCCCAATAGTCATAACTGGATTTAAAGCGTTCATCGCACTTTGAAATACCATAGAAACTTCCTTCCAACGATATCTTCTTAACTCTTCATCGTCAAAATTAAGGATATCCTTACCCATCCAGTAAATGTGACCAGAAACTATACGTCCAGGAGGAGGAACTAGTCTCATTATTGCATATGCTGTAGTAGATTTGCCACAACCAGATTCTCCCGCTAACCCAAAAGCTTCACGACTATATATATTAAATGATACTCCATCTACAGCCTTAACAGACCCCCTTTTTGTTTCGTAGAATACTTTTAATTCATCAATATATAATATTTCTTTGTTAGTAGCCATGTCCAAAAAATAAGATAAGTTTTCCATTTAATATTATTTAAGTTAGGTATGTCAAAAATTATATTTAAATGTTTAGCGTTGTGTGGTGACAATTGTTGAAAGCAGTTGTATACACGCGCGTATCAACCGATGAGCAAAATCCAAAGTCGCAACTTGAGGACGTCTTAAAATATGCAGATAAACGTGGATATGAAGTTATCAGAGTTTTTGAGGAAAATGTTAGTGGAAGTGTAGATCCATTTGATAGACCGGTATTTAAACAACTACTTACATTCATCAAAAATAATGGTATTGAAATTATAGTCATGTATGACTTGACAAGGTTTTACCGTGCTAAGAGCCCAATTGAAGCTTTAAATCGTCTAAGAAAAATTATTGATGAGTATAATGTACTAGTGGATTTTGCTAAGGAACCGGAGATTGAAGATCCACTTATGCGTGAACTATGGATGTTCCTTAAGAGCTGGTTTGCAACTTATGAAAGGCTTCAAGTCTCAATTAGAACTAAGTACGGAATGCTTAGGGTTAAGAGAGAAGGTAGGTTATATCACAAACCTAGCCTTGTCCACTATTATGCTGCATGGCTTTATAACAAAAATGTAGGTGAGGTAACTACTGATGAAGTCTTAAAAGCAGAAAAACAGTTGAGAGCAATAATATCTAAGTACTGGTATAGTCCCTCTATCAAGAGAACTAAAATAATGAGTATTCTCGCTGAGAATGAGCTAAGAGAAATGTACATAAGGTTTCCAGAGGCGCCTAAGAGCTATATATCAGTATATAGATTGATGAGGAGAAAAGAGAAATAATGCTATTTTCTTTTAAGCTCAGGCATTTCGAGATTTTTTAATTCTCTTCCTAAGAGAGCTATTAATCCTCCTATGATATGGAGAATAGCAAAGAATATAAATACTCTAATCCAATTGCTAGGTCCACCAAGCCAGAAAACTGTCATTGGACCAAGTATACCTCCAATCCTTCCACATGAAGTAGCCCAGCTAGTTCCAGTTCCTCTAATATGTGTTGGGTATTGCTCTGGAGTATATGTATAGATTGCTGCCCATGCACCCAAATCAAAGAATGAAAGTACACATCCCCATACTATAAAGCTGGTTAAATCAGTTGAAAATGCATAAAAATAGCTTGAGATACCTGTAATTATTAAGTATATTGATAGTATGAGTTTTCTACCTACTTTATCGATTAAAAATACAGCGCTATAATATCCTGGTATTTGAGCTAGAGTGACTATAAAGAGATATAGGTAGAAGTTTGTTTGTAGAAACTGTCCTATCTCACCTACTACTTTACCAACCATAACTGGAAGCCAAATGAATATCCCATAGTAACCCATTGTTATTATAAACCATATTATCCATAGTGGAATAGTAACTACCCACATACGATCCTTAAATAATAAGGCTAACTCCTCAATTTTACTAAGCTTAACCTCTGAAATTTCCTCAATATATGGCGATGAGTACATTTCAGCATAAAACCTAGCTTTATCTTTTAATCCCACCTTAAGCAGATACCTCTGAGATTCTGGTATAACAGTTATCGATAATGAGAATATTAGGGATATTACTCCAGCTATAACCATATAGGTACGCCAGCCATAACTAGGTATTATTCCCCATGCAAGTATTAATGATAATAGCCATCCATATGCCCAAAAACTTTCTAAGAAGCTAATATTTCTACCCCTAATATTTGGTGATGAATACTCAGATACTAAAGCTGCAATTATTGGTAAGGCACCTCCAACACCGAATCCGACTAAAATCCTAAAAAGTATTAGAACTAGGATATCAGGTGATAACCCACCAAGTATTGTAGATACTACATGGATAACTATATATATTACAATTGTCTTCTTACGGCCAATATGATCAGCTAGTGGACCTGAAAATAGTGCACCTATCAACATACCTATATTTGTAGCTGCACTTAACCAGAAAATTAGATGCGAAGGTGGAGACTCAAATTTAATTATAGGTTTTAAGCTAAAGCTAATTACACCTACATTTTGAGATATCGCCATCCAAAGAAAACCAGCTAGTACAACTAGAAATATCTGGCTTTTCTTCATCAATTCAGTTATTAACACGTAGCATTATAAAAATAATTGCATTATAAGTTATGTTTTAGATATATTGGAGAGTAAAATAATATG